>JAWLCO010000059.1:0-22133 GCA_041687075.1 Hyphomicrobiaceae bacterium
GCTGCAACTCATCTTCCGTGTTCAGGTCATCGTCCACCGTCAGCGCGCTGTTCGCCGTGCCCGATTACCGGCGCCTGTGGCTCATCGGCGCCGGAGTCGGCGTTGCGCGCTGGCTGGAGTTCCTGGCGCTCGGCGTGTTTGCCTATCAGGTGACGGGCTCGCCGCCGCTGGTGGCGTTGATCGCGATCGTGCGGATGCTGCCGTACGTCATGTTCGGTTTCCTCGTCGGCTCCCTCGCTGATTACCTCGACAAGAAGTGGATGCTGACCGCGAGCTTCCTTCTCGGTGCGGCCGCGTTCGTCGTCATGGCGGGCATGGCAATTGCGGGTGTGGCCGGCTACGGGACGGTCGTGCTCGCGGCAATCGCAGCCGGCCTGATGTGGACGCTCGACATGCCGGTGCGCCGGCGCCTGCTGGTCGATGCGGCGGGCGTCGAGCGGATGACGGCGGCGCTGGGCTTCGACAACTCGACCAACTATGCCACCCGCGCCATCGGCCCGATCGCCGGCGGGACGGCCTATCAAGTGTTCGGCATCGAAGGCATCTTCGCACTCAGTGCCGCCATCTATGCCGCCTGCTTCTTTCTCTGCACGCTGCTGAAGAGTGCCGAGCCTGCAGACACACCCGCCATCGGGCGAACGCGCTTCTCGCCGATCTCGTTGCTGGTCCCGCCGCGTGAGCTTCTCCTCAGCCGCCGGTTTCAGGTTATCCTCGGCGTCACGGTCGTCTTCAATATCTGGTGCTTTCCGATCATCGCAATGGTGCCGGTGCTGGGCGAGAAGGAGTTCGGTCTCTCGCCCGCTCTGATCGGTGCGCTGTCGGCGTGCGAAGGCATCGGCGGGACTATTGGCGCCATTCTGGTCGGTCTGCTGGCGGCGCAGCGGCCGCACTTCCAATTCTATTACTTCGGCGTGATGGCCTTCCTGGTGCTGTTGCTCACGCTCGGGGCCTGGCTGACGCTGGGGACGGCGGTGATCTGCCTCCTGCTGATCGGTGGCTCGGCGGCCGGATTCTCGGCCACGCAGTACGCGCTCGTCTACACCATGGCGCCGCCGGACATGCGCGGCCGGGCAGCAGGTTTCCTGTCCATCTTCATCGGCACGTCCGCGATCGGCTTCTACAATACGGGCTTCTTGTTCTCGCGCTTCGATTCCGCCGATGCGCTCATGATCATGGCGCTCCAGGGGCTGATCCCGATCGTGATCCTGGGTGTGCTGTGGCTGAGGGCCAAGAGCTGAAAGGGCGCGTTCAGCCCGGCAGCCGCAATTTCTTCTCGTCCTCGCTGTCGTCGCCGATCAACCGCCACGCCAGCAGCACCACGGCCAGGAGATAGACGAGCCCCGATGGAACCCACATGAGAATACCGGCGAGCTGCTGATCCTCCAGCGGCGACAGGCCATACGCGGGCACCGTCGTCATGTAGGACTCGTAGATCGGGCGCGGCGAGAAGGTCAGCAGAGCGCCGAGGAAGCCGCTGTGAATGATCGTGATCAGCGTCGCGAGCATCGCCGCGGCGGTCGTGCTGGCAACACGCGCCGACCCGAAGCCGATCACGCCCTGCCAGAAGAGCAGGGCGGTGCCGAGAAACATCGCGTGTTCGAGCGCGTGCATGGCCTCGCTGCGCAAGGCAGCCTCGTAAGCCGCGGGGGCATGCCAGGCCCACAGGGCCAGCCCGTGGAGTAAGGTTGCAGGAAACGGGCGAACGGCGGCCTGAAACAGGCGCCGGGGCAGGCGCCATCCCTCGTCGAGCGCGATGGCCTCGGTCCACCTGCGGGGCAGCCCCCAAGCGAACGCGATCTGCGGCCGTCCGGCGAGAAGCAGCAGCGGCGCCAGCGTCATCAACAGAAGGTGCTGCGCCATGTGGGCTGAGAGCAGGAGGCCAGCCAAAGCCTCCAGCGGAGACAGAAGCGCGATCACCAGGACGACCTCGCCCGCCACGAACATCGCCACATGCGAGCGCGAGAGCGCTGCCGGTACCCGGCCGGCCCGCCCCCACAGCCGGAAGACACCGCGGCCGTAGAGCCAGTGCGCCAGGAGGAGCGGCACCACGACGTAAGGGTCGAGCGTCCAGGCTGTCCAGAGATCAGAGGGCGGCGGGACGGGACCATGGGCGAGGGCCGGTGCGCCGGGCATCAGCCCGGTCGCTGTGATTCCCGAGAAAGCAGCCCCCCGGAGGCCGCACTTTCGCATCAGTCTTGCAGCGCCGGCCGTGGCGCCGAGAACCGCCGGTACGTGAGCGTATCCGACCGGGGCGCGGCGACAGCAGCCTCGAGCGCCGCATGGTGCGCAGAGTATTCGCAGGCCGGATCGGTATTGGCCGCATCGCCTGTCCACGCGAAGGCCTGGCAGCGGCAGCCGCCGAAATCGATCTCCTTTCTCGGGCAGGAGCGGCACGGCTCCTTCATCCACTCGGTCCCGCGGTACGCGGTGAAGGCAGGCGATTCCTCCCAGATTTCGCGCAGCGCGTGCTCGCGTACGTTCCAGAACGTCAGCCCGGTGATGCTCTCGGCAGCATGGCAGGGCAGCACCTTGCCGCGCGGCGTCACATTGAGCGACTGCCGACCCCAGCCGTTCATGCACGGCTTCGGCCAGCGCGAGAAATGATCGGGCGCGACGTAATCGATGAGAATGCCGGGCTCGAGCTCCTCCCTGATGCGGGCCACCGCGGCATGGGCCGCCTCGACCTGGTCCGCGGTCGGCAGCAGGGCCGCGCGGTTTGCGAGCGCCCAGCCGTAGTACTGCGTATGCGCTACCTCGATCCGGCGTGCGCCCGCGCGGTGGGCGGCAACGATCATGTCGGCGACGCGGTCGATGTTCCGCCGGTGCACAACCACGTTGATGGTGAGCGGCAACCCAAGCTCGATGACCGCCCGGGCTGCCTGCCGCTTCCAGTCATGGGCGCCATCGAGCCCTGCGATCTCATCGGCGGAGGCTGGATCGATGTCCTGCCAGGAGAGCTGCACATGGTCGAGTCCGGCATCCGCCAACTGTTCGAGCCGGGCTTTGGTAACGTTTACGCCTGATGTGATCAGATTGGTGTAGAGCCCGGCCTCGGAGGCGCCCCGGGTGAGCGCGACGATGTCGGCGCGGGCTGTCGGCTCACCACCCGACAGGTGGAGCTGGAGGACGCCCAGGTCAGCGGCCTCCTTGAACACCCGGACCCAGGTTTCGGTATCGAGCTCATCAGAGCGTCGGTCGAGCTCGACGGGGTTGGAGCAGTACGGACACGCCATCGGACAGCGGTGGGTGAGCTCGGCCAGCAATCCCAGGGGCGGCGGGTGTGTCACAGGTCCACCATGCGTCGGTTCGCGAGCTCTGTAAGCAGAGACTCGGCGTCGATCGTGATTCTGCTCCGCTCCGCCTGATGCGTGCGGGCCAGCTCATTCACGATCTCGGTGAAAGTCAGGGCACCGGTGCAGCGGCGCAGGATCTCGATGGCGGATGCATTCGGCGTCAGAACACGCTCGGGTGCCAGCAACACCGTACGGCCCCTGACCCGGTCCTCATGCAATCGGACGCCGCGCGCCAATCGCGGCCGCGCGTCGGGCGCGATACTCATGGTGCTCCTTGACGGAAGAGCGGCACTCGTTTTCGGCGAACGACGGCCATACTGGCGGAGGCCGGAGCCAGCCTCCGCAGCTTGCTCAAGCGATCAGCGGCGGGAACACCGCCGGCCGGACGCCCGGTTCGTCGCTACTTCGACTCGTCGGGCGAGTAATACCCGGTCGCCTCGAGGCCAACGGCACATTCTTGCAGAGTCGGTGCTGTCCAGTTCATGACCTACTCCTTCTGCTTGCCAGGTATGGAGCCCGTTGCTGCAGGCGGCTGCTGCCGTGGGATCGTTCCCGTTGCAATCGGTTCCTCCGGCACGAGGCGGAGAACCTCGCCGTCCTCGTGCTCAGTCACGAGCCAGATGGCGCCTTCCCCGTCCACCTCCACATCACGGATGCGGCGGCCGAGGTCGGCCAGCATCAGCTCGTTCTGTTCCACCTTGCCGTTCGTGATCCGCGTGCGGATAAGGCCTTCGGCTGCCAGTCCGCCGTGCAGCAGATCACCACGCCACTGCGGAAACAGGCCACCAGCGTATACGGCGAGTCCTGACGGTGCAACCGTTCTCTCCCAGATGTGAACGGGCGGCTCGTAGCCCACGACGACCGCACCGAGGCCGATCGGGGCGCCGGAGTAGTCCGGGCCGCCGATCTGGAACGGCCACCCGTAGTTGCGCCCGGCCTTGATCAGATTGATCTCGTCGCCGCCCTGGGGCCCGTGCTCGTTGGCCCACAGCTCGCCGGTCCCGGGATGGATGTCCATGCCCTGGATGTTCCGGTGCCCCCACGAGTAGATCAGGTCGTGCTTTTCGGGATCGTTGACGAAGGGGTTGTCGGGCGGAGTCCCGCCGTCATCGTTCATGCGGACGATCGAACCGGCATGATCCTCCGGGTCCTGGGCGCGGGACATGTTCCGCCGGTCACCGACAGAAAGAAAGATGGTGTTGTTGCGCGGGTCGAAGACGAACCGGCCGCCGAAGTGCAGGCCGCCGGAATCGTGCTTGTTCATGGTGAATATGACTTCGACATCCTCGAGCCTCGGCGACTCCCCCGCTTCGTTCAGCCGTCCGCGCGCGATGGCGGTGCCCGCGCCTTCGGAGGAGGGCTGGGAGAAGCTCAGGTAGACGAGCTGGTTCTCTGCGAACTGTGGATGCAACGCAACGTGGAACAGGCCGCCCTGGCTGTCACCCTGGTAGCGGTAGATGTCCGGCACGCCTTCTACTGGCTCGGACAGCTCGCCATTGCGCGTGCCGATCCGCAGGTCGCCCGAGTTGCGCTCGGTGACGAGGTACCGGCCGTCCGGCAGGATCGCGATGCCCCAGGGATGATTGAGCCCGGTGGCGATCGTCTCGACCCGGACCCGCACCTGCTCCGTGTCGATGATCTCCCGATCCTGGGCCTGGACCGGGACAGTGCTGAGGGTGAAAGCAAGTGCGGAAGAGAGGGGAAGTGAAAAGAGTATCTGTTGGCGCATAATATGGCTCGGAGGGCGAACTCGGAACACGTCTGGAACCGCAAACGCGCTGGAGACGCAAACAGTTCCAGTACTGAGTTTCGAATCCCTATCAACAACCGCCGGCGCCGTGCGCTGGGGCAGGGAGGCCCGTCAGCCCCCGATCATCACCTTGATGTCGGTGAACTTTATTTCCGGCGATCGCTCCGCCGTCCACTGCAGCATGAACTGCGATGGCGCAAGGAAGACCTCGGAGCCGTCGAGGTCCCTGGCAATCTGCGATTTGTTCTTGTCGATGAAGCCTTGTAACGCAGTCTTGTCGTCCGAGGTGATCCAGCGCACCAGCTCGAACGAGCTCGTCTCGAAGGCGACGGGCAGGTTGTACTCGGCGCCGAGCCGATCGGCCAGCACGTCGAGCTGCAGCGCGCCGATGACGCCGATCAGCGGCGGCGAGCCGTCGAGCGGATTGAAGAGCTGGACGACGCCTTCCTCCGCCATCTCCTGCAGTGCGGTGCGCAGCTTCTTCGCCCGAATCGCGTCATCGAGGCGGACGCGGCGCAGGATCTCCGGGGCGAAGTTCGGGATGCCGAGGAAGGTCAGGTCCTCGCCCTCGGTCAGCGTATCGCCGATGCGCAACGTGCCGTGGTTGGGAATGCCCACCACGTCGCCCGCGTAGGCCTCGTCGGCGATCGAGCGGTCCTGCGCGAAAAAGAACTGCGGCGCCTGCAGGGCCATGGTCTTGCCGGTGCGTGCCAGCTTCACGCGCATGCCGCGGGTCAGCCGGCCCGAGCACACGCGCATGAAGGCGATGCGGTCGCGGTGGTTCGGGTCCATGTTCGCCTGGATCTTGAAGACGACGCCCGTCATCTTCGGCTCGGTCGCCTCCACGATCCGCTTGTCGGCCTTGAGATTGGCCGGTGGCGGCGCGTGCGCGACCAGCGCGTCCAGCAGGTCGCGGACGCCGAAGTTTCTGAGCGCGCTGCCGAAGAAGACAGGGGTCAGCGTGCCATGGCGGAAGGATTCGAGGTCGAAGCGCCCGCAGGCATCGATCACCAGCCCAACCTCCTCGCGCCAGCGGGCGAACTGATCCGGCTCCAGCATCGCCTTGATCGTGGCGTCGTCGGGTCCTGAAACCGGAATTCCGTCCGGGTCATCATCGATGAGCCGGATGCGCGAATGATAGATATCGTAAATGCCCCGGAAATCCCGGCCGCGCCCGATCGGCCAGACCATCGGTGCCGTATCGAGCGCGAGCACCCGCTCGATCTCGTCGAGCAGCTCCAGCGGCTCTCGTATCTCCCGGTCCAGCTTGTTGACGAAGGTGATGATCGGAATGTCGCGCAGGCGGCAGATCTCGAACAGCTTCAGCGTGCGCGCCTCGATGCCCTTGGCCGCGTCGATGACCATGACCGCGGCGTCGACGGCCGTGAGGGTGCGATAGGTATGATCGGAAAAGTCCTCGTGACCTGGCGTATCAAGCAGGTTGAAGACCTTGTCACCATATTCAAACGTCATCACAGAGGTGACGACGGAGATACCGCGCTGCTTCTCGATGGCCATCCAGTCCGAGCGGGTATTGCGCCGGTCGCGCTTGGCCTTCACCTGGCCAGCGAGCTGAATGGCGCCGCCGAACAGCAGCAGTTTTTCGGTCAGTGTCGTCTTGCCGGCGTCCGGGTGGGAGATGATGGCGAACGTGCGCCGCCGGGCGATCTCGTGCTCTAGCGTCGAGACGCGGCTCGCCACGCTCGCCGGGGCGGCAGGCTCGGCTGGATCCGGCGCACGATCGAATGTCTGGAACGGCTGGTCGTTCAAGCGGCTTACCCTTGCATTGGAAATGGGCGGATCTCGTGTACCATTGCCGGGGCTGCAGTGCAGCCGCCGGATGGGCGGCGTGGTGCCACCCCGAGCGGCTCGGGACGCGGGTCGCCTTCGGGTCTCATATGGAGCAGTCGGCCATGACACGCAAACTGGATCTGAACAAGTACGCCGAGAGGCTGAGGGCGCGGCGGGCCGAGCTGCTGAAGGCGCAGGACGAGACCGAGGCCGATCGCGGCACGGTGGAGCTGGACCAGACGACGGTGGGGCGGCTGTCTCGCATGCATGCCATCCAGGAGCAGGCGACGGCGCTCGCCACTGGACGCCAGCGCGAGCAGGAGATTGCCCGGATAGAGGCGGCGTCACAGCGTATCCAGGACGGGGAGTACGGATATTGCGTCGTCTGCGGAGATGAGATCGACGAGCGCCGCCTGGAGCTCGATCCCTCGCTGCCGACCTGCATCGACTGCGCCCGCGGCGCGCGTCGCTGAGCCTCAGCGCCTTTTCGGCGCAATCGACTCTAGCGTGCCGGGCAGGATCCCGAGCGTCCGACCAGGGTGAGCGGCAGGATTGGCGCGGGCACTTTCGCGCAGGAGGCGAGCGCGCCAGCAGACCGGCTTGGGGCAGGGCCGCGAGAGGCCGGCCAGAGGCTTACGGCGCCGGAACCTGCCCAATCCTTTCGCGTTCGATGGAAGAACGCGACAGCTCGGGGAGCCGGGCCGGGGGTACGGCTCACAGGAGCGAACCACCGAACGGAGCCGAGACATGAGCTCAACCGGCCTTGAAGTATTCGACAAGACGCTGCAGACCACAAACGTCTGGCTGAACGATATCGGCGAAGATCTGGGCCCCGACCGGCAGCGTTGCTACAACGCGCTGAGGGCGGTGCTCTTCGCGCTGCGCGACCGCCTGACAGTGGATGAGGCGGCGGACCTTTCCGCACAGCTTCCGATGCTCATCCGCGGCATCTTTTACGAGGGTTACCGCCCCTCCACGATGCCGCAGAAGATTCGCTCCCTGGACGAGTTCCTGGCGAAGATCAACGAGCACCTGCAGAACATCCGGCCGCTCGGCGCCGACGAGGCGGCACGCGCCGTCTTCCGCGTCCTCGACAACAACGTCCCGGCCGGGGAGATGAACGAGGTCAAGCAGATGCTGCCGCCGGAGATCCGGACGTTGTTCCCCGGCCCCGCCGGCCCCTCGGCCGAACAGCAGCAGATGCCGCTCAACCGGTAATGGGGCTCGAGGGGGCGTGATTTGGGCGGGCTCACTCCGCGCGAGACGGGCCCACCTCGAAGCCGCCGACGCGGTGGTCGGTCAGGACCTCGGGCCTGAAGCGGAGTCCGTGGCCCGGCCGCTCCGGGGGCGTCAGCTTGCCGGCGGCGGGGATCGCCGGCTCCACCCAGAGATCATCATTCCAGTCCATGTATTCGAGCCAGCTCGCGTTCGGGATGGAGGCGAGCAGGTGTACGTTGAGCTCGTGGAAGAGGTGGGGCGCGATGGTGATGCCCCACGTTTCCGCGACGGCTGCGATCTTGCGTAGCTCCGTCAAGCCGCCCCGCATCGGGTCGGGCTGAAGGATGGGCGTGCTGGGCTGGGTGAAGAAGGGCCGCAGGTCATAGCGGGTAAAGTGGCTTTCGCCGCCGACCACGCGCGTTTTCAAGGCGGCGGCGATCCGCTGGTAGCCTTTGAAGTCCTCGCAGACGACGGGCTCCTCCAGCCAGTAGACGTCGAGGTCGTCGAAGTAGCGGCCGGCCTGAATGGCGGTGTCCGCGCTCCAGCCCATGTTGACGTCGATCATGATCTCGATGTTCGGACCGAGCGCGTCACGCATCGCGCGCACGTTGGCGACGTCCTCCCGCCAGGGGCGGATGTGAGCGACCTGCATCTTGATCGCCTCGAAGCCCATCTCTGTGAACGCCTTGGCGCGAGCGATCATGCCGTCGCGGCCGAGCCCGCGCCAGCAGCCTGAGCCATAGGCCGGCACCTCGTCCCGGCACTTTCCCCAGAGCCGGTAAAGCGGCAGCCCGGCGCGCTTGCCGACGATATCCCAAAGAGCGATGTCGACGGCGGAAAGCGCGAAGACCGCCACACCGCCCCGGCCTACCCAGTAGGTCGACGTCCACAGCGTCTGCCAGATCCCTTCGACCTCGGTGGCATCGCGGCCGAGCACTTTCGGCGCGATCATCTCCTTCAGGCAGGCGTCGATCGTCTCCAGTCCGCCGCCAAGTGGCTGGAGGTAGGCCATGCCGGTGATTCCGCCACGGGTCGAAACCTCCAGCACCAGCAGCTCACGGTGAGTCGGCGGCATGATGCCGTTGGCGGGCGGATCGCCGGTCCAGGGGACCCGAAGAAGAGTGGTCTTGAGCGCAGTGATGGTGGTGTCGGTCACGGGAGTCCAGATCCTGGTTTGTAAAACGGGCTCACATCGTGGCATAAGGCCCGGGAATCGCACAACTTGCATCTCGTTTGGTCATTGGAGAATAATCTGATCGGCAACTCGTGAATGACCTTGCCGACCAGATCCGCTACAACAGCGCGCCTGTGAGCACGACCGCGGTCGTTCTGCGGGAATCGCGCTGCTACAGCCCAAGGTGGAAATCACTTCATCCGGAGGAGAAATGAGCTTTTTCAAACTGACCGGCCTTGCAATCTCTGCAATCGGCCTTGTCGCGGCCGGCACGGCATCGGCGCAGACGACATTCAAAATGAACATCTCGGTGCCGCACGATTCACACTACGGCGTCGCGGTCGATACGTTTGCCGCCGAGGTCGAGAAGCGGACCGAGGGCCGCTACAAGATCCAGAACTTCTATGCGAGCGCGCTCGGCAACGAGCGTGAGGCGATCGAGGCCGTTCAGCTCGGCACGCTCGACATGGCGATGAGCTCGACGGGGCCGGTGCCGAACTTCGTGCCGGAACTGGCGATCCTCGACATCCCGTTCCTGTTCCGTGATTACGACCATGCCCGCTCGACGCTCGACGGGCCGATCGGGCAGGAGATGCTGGAGAAGTTCGAGCCGATCGGCATCAAGGCTCTGGCCTGGGGCGAGAACGGCTTCCGCCATATGACGAACTCCCAGCGGGCTGTACGCACACCGGAGGACCTTGCAGGCCTCAAGATGCGTACGATGGAGAATCCCATCCACATGCAGGCCTACAAGGGCTTCGGCATCATCCCGACGCCGATGGCCATCAGCGAGGTCTTCACCGCTCTGCAGCAGGGCACGGTCGACGGCCAGGAAAATCCGATTTCCGTCATCCAGTCCTGGAAGTTCGAGCAGGTCCAGAAGCATCTGACCCTGACCGGCCACGTCTACTCGCCGGCCTTCCTGATGATGAACAAGGGCCTCTGGGACGGCCTGTCCGATGAGGACAAGCAGCACTTCCTCGATGCCGCCAAGGAGGCCGTGAAGGCCAACCGCGCCCGCATCGATGAGGACGAGAAGAACGGCGTTTCCTACCTGCGTTCGAAGGGCATGGAAGTGATCGATGACGTCGATCGCACCGTGTTCCAGAAGGCGCTCGAGCCGGTATTCGCCGAGCTCTCCAAGAAGTTCGGCGAAGAAAACATCCGCCGCCTTCGCGAGGGCAAATAATTCATGGGCGAATAGCGAAACTGCGAATAGCGAAATAGGGAAATTTACCCATTCGCTATTCGCTACTCACTATTCGCTCGAACCAGGACGAGCCGATGAGAGACATCATCCTCGCCATCGAGCAGCGGACGACCAGCTTTGCCATGTGGTGTGCCGGCTTCATGCTGGTCGTCGCGGCGCTTTCGGGCTTTTACCAGATCATCTCGCGGTTCGTGATCGAGCAGCCGGCCGAATGGTCTGAGGTGACGGTGCGGTTCGCGCTCATCTGGATGGTGTTTCTCGGAATTCCGACGGCGTTTCGCCAGGGAGCGATGATTTCCGTCGATCTGCTCTACCGCAAGGCCGGGCCGCGCCTGAAACGTGCGCTGGATTGGCTGATCTTCACCACCAGCGTGATCCTGATGCTCGCCATCCTGTGGTGGGGATACGATTACACCTACCGCACCCGGATGCAGACCATCCCGGGCCTGGAATTCCTCACCATGGTCTGGGCCTATGCGGCCATGCCGGTAGGTGCTGCATTTTCGTTGCTCGCGATCCTCGGGCAGCTTCTCGATCCACGCCATCGCGAGCTGGAAACGGCGCAGTAGCGCCCACCGACCTATCACGCCAGAAGGGGGCGCCGTTTTATGTCCATTGCGATGCTCGTAACCATGTGTCTGGGCTTCGCGCTGTCGATCTCGATCGCTGTGTCGATCGGATTGGCGGCGCTGCTCGGCACGTGGCTATCGAACGTCAATATGCTCCTGACGGTGAAGGAGATTTATACCGCCATCAACAAGTTCCCCCTGGCGGCCATTCCCTTCTTCATCCTTGCCGGCAACATCATGGAGAGCGGCGGCATCTCGCGGCGGCTTGTGGAATTCGCCAAGTCCGTGGTCGGGGGTGTGCAGGGTGGATTGTCGGCGACCTGCGTTTTCACCTGCATGATCTTTGCGGCCGTTTCGGGTTCGAGCGTCGCCACCACTTTTGCGATCGGCGCCATACTCGTTCCGGCGCTCGTACGCCACGGCTACCCCAGCAACTACGCTGCTGCACTGCAGGCCACATCGGCGGAGCTCGGCGTCATTATCCCACCGTCCATTCCGCTCATTATCTTCGGGGTGTCGGCCGAGGTTTCCATCGGCGAGCTGTTCATTGCCGGCATTGGACCCGGAATCCTGATCAGCGGCGCGCTGATGGGGTATGTGCTGCTCTATGCGCGCTTCAAAGGCTATGGGATGCAGGATCGGGAGGGCCGGCTGCCGCTCCTCACTGCAACGCGCCAGGCCTCTTTCGCATTGTTCATGCCGGTCATCATTCTTGGCGGCATCTACGGCGGCATTTTCACACCGACGGAAGCCTCGGTGGCCGCGGTCTTCTACGCGCTCCTGGTCGGAATGGTCATTCACCGGGAGATTGGACTCAAGGACCTCGGTGTCATTCTGCGCAAATCCGTTCTGTCCTCGTCCGTCATCCTGTTCATCATCGCGAACGCCGGGCTGTTCAGCTACCTCATCACCCGGGCCGGCGTGCCGGATCAGATCGGCGAGTTCCTGCGCACCAATCTCGAAACGCCGTTCCTCTTCCTGCTCGGCGTGAACGTGGCGCTTTTCTTTATCGGCATGTTCATCGAAACATCGGCCGCGATCATCGTGCTGGCACCGATCCTCGTGCCGGTTGCGGCGGGATTCGGCATCGATCCGGTTCACCTTGGTGTCATTGTCGTCATCAACCTGGCGCTCGGAATGGTGACGCCTCCGTTTGGGGTGAACCTCTTTGCCGCCTGTACGGTGGCCAGGATCTCGGTCGATGAAATCGTCGGCAAGCTTATCCCGTTCGTGCTCGTGGTGCTCACGTGCCTGCTGATGGTCAGCTACGTGCCGCAGATCTCATTATTCCTCCGCGACCTCCTCTACTAGGGAGGAATCGGCTGCTTCTGGAACGATTGCCACCGCGCAACGGTTGACCGGCTGTCGATCGTTTCAGGAGAAGGCCAAGGCCGGCTGATGAACGGGAAGCCCTGGGAGGAAGCGCTGAGTGAGTTCGCAGCGTCTTCGCGGTTCCGCGAGGGCGGCGGCATCGTCACGGACCTCGACGGAACGGCGGTTCACGAGTACGAGGGCCGGGTCGCCATTCCCCATGGCGTCTCGCACGCGTTGAAGCGCTTGAGCGAGCAGGGGCATCCGATCGCCATCAATACCCTGCGGTTTCCGATGAGCGTGATCGGCACCTTCGGCC
Organism: Hyphomicrobiaceae bacterium; assembly: GCA_041687075.1. Taxonomy (GTDB): domain Bacteria; phylum Pseudomonadota; class Alphaproteobacteria; order Rhizobiales; family Hyphomicrobiaceae; genus ZC4RG25. Next base: position 12,636 of record JAWLCO010000059.1, read on the forward strand.
AGGAGTGGTACGCGATCACCAATGCGCCGCTACCGCTCATCTCGCTCAACGGCAGCCTGATCGGTCACCTCAAGGAATGCCCCAGCGGATCCATCGTCTTCGAGGAAACCGAGGCGCACGTGCTCTCGCCGGATGGTGTCGAGGAGGTGCTGACCGGGGTCGAGGGACTGATCAGCAACGGCGTCGACCGGCTCCTCGTCTTCTACTACCCGAGAGATTGGCGTCTCGGCGAGCTGATCTGGACCCCCGTCTGCGATCGGATGGAGCACGTTAGGCATAAATATCTGAGCGCTTCGGAGGTGTTCTGCGGTAGCGTCGATCGCCTGCGGCAGAGGCTGGCGGAATGCGAGGTTTGCATGATGTTCCTGCTCGTCGAGCAGCCGCTGGACGAGCTTATGGCCTATCAGCACGTCAAGCCCACCAGTTTCATCACCAGCCGGGGGATCGACAAGCGTGATGGTCTTCGCCATTTCGCCGCCCGCGAGGGAATAGACCCGGCGGATTGGCTTGGCGCCGGGGATACGCCGATGGACAACTTCCTCGAGGAGGTCGGCCTGGCGGTGCACGTCGGCCCCATGGACCTCGAGTTTCACGGCCAGCGGCAGACCGTGAAGGTTCGCGACTCCCTCGAGTTCGGGGACGTGCTTGCGCAGCTCTCAGATCTTCATAAAGCGACTGCGACCGAGGCCCGGCTGTGACTCCCCAGTCCTGGAGCGAACGTCAGGCGCGGGCCACTGCCCGCAGCATCATCGAATTCCACCTGGGCAGCCCGCCGGATCGGCTGGAGCAGATGACTGGTGGGCTCAGCAACTGGGTCTATACGGCTTACCACCCGGAGGGGGCATTCATCGTCCGCTTCAGCTCCGCGGCGGAACGGATCGAGGATTTCCTCAAAGAGCAGTGGGTGATGACCAGGGTGCACGAAAAGGGTGTGCCTACTCCTGAAATCCTCCAGGTCGGCACCGAGCCGGTCTCCGTACCCTACATGGTCTCCCGCCGGGTCGAGGGCCGGAATGCCGTTCACCATCCCCAGCGGCTGGCGATCGCGCATGAAATGGGCCGGCTGCTGGCCATTATTCATACCATCTCCACCAGCGGGTATGGCACGACCTTCGACTGGTCGCGGAACGTGCTGTCGCGAAACGAGACCTGGGCCGATTTTCTCCGCGACGAGTGGGAGGTGGACGGCCGTATCTCCGCCCTCGAACAGCAGCAGATGCTGGACGACACCCGATGCAGGCTGCTGCGTGACATCGTCGAGCAGATGGGTCGATGGACGGCGCCGCCGGTCTTGAACCATGGCGACATGCGCCTCAAGAACGTGCTCGTCGATGAAGAGGGCCGGATCGTTGCTCTGATCGACTGGGAGGACGCCCGCTCGTGCCCGCCGCCCTGCTGGGATCTGGCGCTGGCGCTGCACGATCTCTCCATTGATGCGAAGGAAAGCCTGGTCGAGGGCTACGGTCTCGCGGGCGAGCAAATGCGCGAGCTGTCGCCCTTTCTGAAGGCGCTCAACGTGTTGCATTACGCACCGCTGGCGCGACAGGCTGCTTCCGAAGGAGACATGCAGCAGTTGAACCGGCTGCGGACGAGGCTCAGCGGGGCACTCGATCTCTTCCTCTGAGCGCAGCCGGAGTTTTGTAGCGGCTGCTTTGATCCGATGCGGGTGCCGTCAGAGCTGGACCTTCTCATTGAGGCCGAGGTCCGGCTGGCTACCCGTCGCGGCGGCCTTTTGCAGCTCTTCACATTCCACGTGCTGGGGCTTGCCGCCCACCCAGTATTCGGCCTGCTTGGGGACGACGTGCAGAATGGCTACATCCTCGCCCTCCGGACCTTCCGGGAAGTAGGCCGCCGCGTAGGAGTTCCAGAGCTGGCGCGCCATCTCCTGGTCCTCGGCCAGCCGCCCCTCGCCGGAGACGGAAACAAACAGGTCCTTCTCGGGATCGGCGAACGACAGGTTGACGCCCGTCCGCTCTGTGATCTCCTGTGACTTGTGCGAGGAGGCCCGCGTCAGAAACAGGAACTCCTGTTGTTCCTCGTCGAGCCGCGTTGCCATCGGACGTGAGCGCAACACGTCGCCATCGCGTGTCGTCAACATGCAGACGGGAATCTCGCGCACCAGCGACCACAGGTCCTTTGGGTTGGAGTGCGGGCTCATGCTGGAGTCTCCTGGGGCATCGTCATTTACGAGCTAACTGATGTGCGCGCCCGCAAGTTCCACCTGCAGCGCCGTGCCGAAGCAGCCAGCTCATGCAAGTCCCAGCAGATTGACGATCGCGAGCACGATGACCACGAGCCCCACGAGATAGATGATGCTGTTCATGAGATCCTTCCATTGAGTGCCGGCAGCCGAACTGCTGGCCGCCGGCGGTTGCTGGCCTGGACGAAATCCCGTCAGGCCTGGCGATTGAACCAGTTATCGATTTCCTGCCGCGCCTGGTCTTTGGTGTAGCCGTAGCGCTGCTGGATCTTGCCTTCGAGCTGCTCACGGTTGCCGTCGATCTGCTGAAGATCGTCGTCGGTGAGCTTGCCCCACTGCTGCTTGATCTTGCCGGTCATCTGCTTCCAGTTGCCGGAGATGCGATCCCAATCCATGATGAACTCCAATCCATAATTGTCTGACGGGCGCCATGAGGACGCCTTGGAGGGTCAACGCGCTGGCGCGGGCCAGTGTTCCAGCCCAAGCTGCGTGTCGCGCATGCGGTTGCGTGAACATTGCACGAACATGGGCCGCAGAGGAGCGGAGCGGCCGACCGGTCGCCGTCGCCGAGCTCGGGTCTGGAGTGAAGCATCTTCCGCACAGCGGGGTTGGTCCATTGACTTGACGTTTAGCATTAAGGAACACAATCCGGCCGGCCAGCTCATGTGCCTTGCGGGTACACGGCGCAGGCGCGAACTGCCACTCAATGCGGGGCGGCCTTGCTTCAGCTTCGGCCAATCATCTTCACCTTGGGCCTGCTGCTCTGTGCAGTGGCGGCCGCCATGGCCATTCCTGCGATCGTCGATGCAGCGGATGGCAACGATCACTGGCGCGTGTTCTTCGCTTCAGCCGTGTTCACGGTGTTCGTGGGCGGCCTGATGGTGCTCGCCTCCATGAGCCGCGAGCCGTTCAAGTTCGGTGTCAAGGAAGGCTTCGTTCTCACCACCTTCAGCTGGGTGGCTACGGCCGCCTTTGCGGCGGTGCCGTTCATCGGGGTGGGGCTCAGCTATACGGACGCCTTCTTCGAATCCATGTCCGGCCTGACGACCACCGGGGCGACGGTCATCGTCGGTCTCGACCGGCTGCCGCGCGGCCTGCTGCTCTGGCGGGCGCTGCTGCAAGGCATCGGCGGCCTGGGGATCGTAGTGACGGCCATCATCATCCTGCCATTCTTGCGCGTCGGCGGGATGCAGCTCTTCCAGGCGGAGCGGCCGGACCGCTCCGAGAAGATCCTGCCGCGGGCAGGCGAGCTGGTGACCGCCGCCGCCGCAATCTTCGTGGCGCTGCTGATGGCCTGCACCATCACCTACGTTGTCCTCGGCATGACGTTGTTCGATGCCGTCTGCCACGCCCTGACGACCGTATCCACGGCCGGGTTTTCGACGCACGACCAGAGCTTCGAGTTCTTTGCTTCGCCGTCGCTGGAGATGGCGGCCATCGTGTTCATGATCCTCGGTGCGCTTCCGTTCGTCATGTTCATCCGGATATCGCACGGCGATCTCAAAGCTCCCTGGCGGGACGCTCAGGTGAGAGGCCTGCTGACCTTCCTCGCGGTGGTGGTGCTGCTGGTGACCGTCTGGTTGTGGCGATCGCGAGAGATCAGCTTTCTCGAAGCCCTGCGGCTGGCGGGCTTCAACATAACCTCGATCGTGACCACGACGGGGTACTACAGCAGCGATTACACGCAATGGGGGACGTTCGCAGTCGGCATGGTCTTCTTGCTGATGTTCGTCGGCGGCTGCTCCGGGTCGACGTCGGGCGCGATCAAGATCTACCGCCTGCAAGTGGCGGGCATGCTGACGCGGGCCTATCTGCTGCATCTCATCAGTCCCAACCGCGTCGTGACGCTGGTCTACAACGGGCGACGGCTGCCGGAGGACGTGCCGTTCTCCGTCATCGCCTTCCTGGTCATCTACATGGCGACCATAGGTGTGTTCACCGTCGTGCTGGCGGCCTTCGGGCTCGACTTCATCACGGCCGTGTCGGCGGCGACGAGTGCCGTCAGCAATATCGGACCTGCGCTCGGCGATGTCGTCGGCCCCGCCGGCAATTTTTCGACGCTTCCGGTCGCAGCCAAATGGGTTTTGCCCATGGCGATGCTGCTCGGCCGTCTCGAGCTGTTCACCGTGCTCGTGCTGTTCCGGCCGGAGTTCTGGCGGTAGATCTCAAATCAGTAAGTCGCCCTGCCGCCTGACAGGTCGAACACGGCGCCGGTGTTGAAGGTGCAGGCGTCGGAGGCGAGCCAGAGGGCGAGTTCGGCGCACTCGGCGACCGTGCCGAGGCGTTTCAAAGGGCTCTTGGCGATCATGATCTCCAGGTGCTCTGGCGTCATCTGCGCGAGCAGGCCCGTCTCGATCGCGGCGGGAGCGATGCAGTTCACCCGAATGTCAGTCTCGGCCAGCTCCTTGCCGAGTGCCTTTGTGAAGGCAATGACTCCGGCCTTGGCCGCGCTGTAGGCGGAGGAATTGGGTGTGCCCTCCTTGCCGGCCAGCGACGCGATGTTGACGATGCGGCCGTTGGGCCGCGCCCGCATGTGCGGAAGGACGTGGCGCGTCACCTGGTAGGTACCGATGAGGTTCACCTCGATCAGCCGGCGCCATTCAACGGGATCATAAGCCTCGACCGACACCGTCGGCCCGACGTAGCCGGCATTATTGACCAGTATGTCGATGCCGCCATGGGCGGACAGCGTGGCTTCCAAAGCCGCAGCGATCGTGTCCGGCTGCGTCACGTCCACCCGCTGGCCGTCCACACCCGAAAGGTCCGGGCTGGCGAGGTCCCAGACCGCCACCCGGGCTCCCGCCTGGTTGAACCGGCGCGCGATCTCGCGGCCGATGCCGTTGGCGCCGCCCGTCACGACGGCGACGCGTCCTGAAAAGTCATAGCTGACCGGCATCGGCAAGAATCTCCCTCGGTGTCATCCGGGAGATTCTGTCCCGCGGGGTCAGGAGAGCAAGGGTTTTCTGCCCCGCAGCGCATAGGCCACGGCCTCGAGGATCGTCGCGTTGGTGTTCACGTCGATGTTCCGCGAGGGCTCGCCCGTGGCCTCGTAAACGCCGGGATGGAAGCCGTATTTCGGTGCGCGGGCGTGCTCGCGTACGTGCTGCCACAGCATTTCCGTGTAGGCATTGGGGCGCGTTGCGTACCAGAGGAACGCGGCCTTGCTGCTCACCATACGGTGCTTCGCCGCAAAGTCGGGCGTGTTCCATTCCGCCTCGGTTTTCCATGAGTAGACGGTCCACGCCGCCTCGCCTTTGCGGGTGAGGTCGTAGCCTTGATAGGTGAACCAGGGCTCCCGATCCATCGGCGACTCCGAGACGCAGGTGAGGCGCGAGGTGTCCTTGTACCGCTTGAGTTGCGCGGCCTCGAGGAGCCGGACGATTTCCTGGGAATAAGGCGAGGCGCCAAGCTCCACTTCTTCGGCGAGGCTCGGCTCCGACGATATCGGCCCGATGCTGGCGAGCTCCTTCACGAAGGCCTGGCGCGCCGCCTCGTTGACATTCGGCGGCTCGCCCGAGGTGACGGGCTTGTGGTCGACGTTCCAGAGAGCGTAGGCGCGGGAGACATAGTACCGGTAGATGTAGAACTCGGCCGGCTCCATCTTGCCGCCCTTGATGCTCCAGATCTCGCCGTTGCGGATCGTCTGGTCCAGATCCCAGGAGTTGATCAGTCCGCGGCCGCTGAGGACGGGCACCTTCAGCTGATCGGCGATGTGCAGAGCAATGAAGAGACGCGCCGTGTCCGTTGCGTCGTATCCCGATTCGACCGATTTCGCCGTATCGATGCTCGAGCGATAGTTGGGCAGCCTTGCCTCGCCGAAGTGATACGTCGCCCGTCTCAGGAAGTTGTCGATGCCGGCGATCCGCTCGGAGAACGCAGCATCATTTATGAGCCCGAGCGAATGCGCGGATATCGTCCCCAGGAGGATCGAGCCCACGTCCCACATCGTGACGATGCGATAGCTTCCGTAGTCGTTCCCTTCCTGCCAGATGTTGGCAGGCACGAGGCCCACCATTTGCCGGCCGGGCTGCTCGAAGAACTCCCACGCGGCGCGGGCGTCCGAAAGCAGTTGATCGCGACGCTCCGGCGTCAGTGTTGCCTCGGTCTTGGCGGATGCTGCAGCGAGGCCGCCATGGCCAAGGGCATAGGCGAGCGGCGGGAGTCCCAGAAGCTTCAGAAGTGTGCGTCGCGTGAATGGCATGGCTGCCCCCATTGCTCATTGATCGGCTTTTTTGAACGCGCGCAGCATAAAGGAAGGGGCAAGCCATCATGCTGCGACTCGCCTATTTTGGTGTACGAGGCGTAAAGGTGATGGCGTTTCGTTCTGAGGCAGAACGATGGGCACGCGATTGCCGATTGTACTATTGCGGAGCATTGCCGCTCCGAATGCCAGATGCGACACGGGTGCAGTTACTGATTGCTAATGTTGATCGGCTGCGGCATTTTTTCACGACTCGCAGCAGCACGGCGGGAGCGTGTTCGACCTGTTGAGACCTGGGAGGCCGGTTCAGGCAGGTCAGGAGGGGAGGATGAAGGCCAGCGCAAGCTTTCCGGTCCTCGGAGCTGTGATGGCAACCGCGATAGCCGTTGCCGGTCTGTACTACGTGCGCACTCACGAGCCTCAGCACCTGGGTACAGTGCACCCCGTGGAGCAGCGAGACCCGACCTACCTGCGGTTCGTCGATCGCAGTGCGGCCTATCACTTTGGCTTCGCCAATGCAGCGCTGGCCGGCTGTCCGTTTTCTCCCGGTGATGCTCTCGATCAACTCGCAAGCAGGGTTGAGCACAGCCGCCAGGGCGTGATCCCGGACGACGTAAAGGCAGGCTTCGCCGAGTTCCAGAGATTGCAGCAGGCAAGTGGGGCGGTAAGCGCCTGCCAGGTCGCGGAGGAACTGTTTGGTCCGAGCGCCGAGCCCAGACCCGGAGTCCTGTTACCGCGCTGAGCACGGCGCAATCAAAAGATTAGCTTTTATTAAAATCATCAGAAAACTGCTTGCATTAACCATGGCTTGACGTTCCCGCCCGGAACGCGCCCTCGCGGCGCGGGATTTGCCATCGATCAAACGTTCGACATCTGAGGGCTGCTAGCACCCGCAGCTCCCTTGGGGGGACGACCAAAAAGACTTCTGCCGAGAACGCGGGCGGTGATGACGGGCTTTGCCTGTCCTCGCCAAAAAGAAACTGCGACTCTAGCGATAATAATGAGAGTGATGAATGAGAAGTGGGGATAACAAACCTGTATTCTTCGACCCGAAGGGCCGCAGAGGAGCGATATTAAGACTGATCACCTGGACATCCGGTTCAGCTGCTGCAGTCGTTTCGGCTTGTTTTCTCTTCAGCATTTTCGATACGCCGATCCTCCCGGAACTGCAGGTTGCGTTTCAGGGCAGCAAGCTGCGCCCGGCCGCCATCTTTGCCAGTTCCGTTACGGATCAGATCGCGGTTGATTTGAACCACAGGCGAACAGCGTCAGCTGGGGTCTCGGAGTCGGTTGCACGCTACGGCTTCTTCAATCACTGGGATGAGAACAGCTTCGCCTCGCTGCGCGAGCACGCGGACAAGCTCGATGTGCTCGTTCCGGAATGGCTCCACCTGCCCGATTCGACCGGCGCCATCAGCCAGGATGACCGCACACGCGAAAATCACGTCCGGCTCTGGCTGAAGAAGACCGCGCGCCACCTGAAGGTTTTGCCGCTCATCAATAACTTCGATCCTGCCAAGGGCAGGTGGGACGGCGAGAGGGTCAGCGCGCTGCTGAGCTCCAAGTCCGCGAAAGCCAAGCTGGCGCGGAATCTCGTTGCGTACCTCCAGGAAGGTGGTTTCGCCGGCATCGTCGTCGACTTCAAGTCGATTTCGGATGATGCCACGCGCCCCTTCATCAGCTTCATCGGCGAGCTGCGGGAGGAGTTCTCGGCAGCAAACCTCGAAGTCAACGTGGTGCTTCCGGCCTACGAGTCGCGGTTCGGTGCAGAGGAGCTCTCTGCCGTCGCCGATCGTGTCATTCTGCTCGCCTATGATGACCACTGGGAGGGCGGCGCCGCTGGGCCGCTGGCTGCGCAGGGATGGTTCGAGGCCGAGCTCGACAAGCAGTTCAAGACGGTGCACGGGAGCAAGCTCGTCGTCGCATTCGGCTCATACGCCGTCGACTGGGAAACAGGCGGCCCGGGCCGCCGCTTGCCTGTGCCTGCGGCCTGGGATCTTGCCGCCGAAGCCGGTGTCGAAATCGGATTCCATCCCAAAAGTCTTAATCCGACCTTCGGCTATGAGGACGAACAGGGCCGGCGCCACACTGTGTGGATGCTCGATGGCGTGACCGCCTTCAACCAGGTGGCGGCTGCCCTGGCGATGACACCCGGCGGCATCGGCCTCTGGAGACTGGGCACGGAAGACCCGACGGTCTGGCATATTTTCGGACGCGGCAGTGTTCCGAGCCAGCACACCGTAAGCCGGCTCGAGCACGTAGAGCCGAGCCGCGGCGTGGTCTATCAGGGCGAAGGAGAAGTGCTGAAGGCTGCGGGCCGCGTCAGCAGTGGCCGGCGCACCATCACCTACGACGAGCAGCACAATTTGATCACGCGTGAGGCCATGGTTGAGCTGCCCCGGTCCATGACGATCACGCGCTGGGGCCACAACAGCGGCAAGCTGATCGCTCTCACCTTCGACGATGGACCCTCCCGTGAGTTCACACCGGAAGTTTTGCGGATCCTGCGTGAGAAGGATGCCAAGGCGACGTTCTTCGTGGTCGGCGCCAACGCGGCGCTGGAGCCCGGCATCCTGCGTGCCATCTACGCGGATGGGCACGAGATCGGAAATCACACCTTCACGCATCCGAACCTGGCGGAAATTCCGGCCGCCCAGCTCGACCTGGAGCTCAACGCAACGCAGCGCGTCCTCGAATCCAAGCTCGGCGTTCGCACGCTGCTCTTCCGTCCGCCGTTCGTGAAGGACATCGAGCCGGAAACACGCGAGCAGGCGCGCACGCTCGTTTCGTCGGCCGCGATGGGCTACATCACCATCGGGCTGAAGATCGATCCGCTCGACTGGGAGCGGCCCGGCGCCCTCGAGATCGTCAACCGGACCATCAACTACGCCACGGCACAGCGCGGCAATGTCGTGCTCCTGCACGATGGCGGCGGAGATCGCAGCCAGACCGTGGAGGCTCTACCCCTGCTGATCGACGAGCTGCGTGCCCGGGGCTACCGCTTCGTCACCATCAGCGAGCTGCTGGGTCTCTCGCGCGATGACGTCATGCCGCCGCTGCCGGATGATGGCCGGTTCGTGAGCTGGATCAACGATGT
>JAWLCO010000060.1:0-22086 GCA_041687075.1 Hyphomicrobiaceae bacterium
CACGACGATCCTCTTCAGAGCCAGGGCGACGTGGAGTGCCGCAGCGCCATAAAGCGCGATGGTGCCGGGCCACGTGCGCCACAGCCAGACCCGCCAGTGCTGAGCCGCTTCCATGGCCTGGAGACCCAGCACGCCCAGCGCATGGTTGAGCAGGTGCATCGTGACGAACGCGAACAGCACGATGCCGGCCCACAGCCGGACCTCGCGCTCCCACACGATGTTATGCCATCTGGCGCTCTTCAGAGCCGTTTCTGGCTTTGTGCTTGGCATCGGTGCTACTCGAACAGCTCGCTACGCACGTGGGGCTCGGGCCGAGGCACCCCGCAAACTCCGGCACCGGCCAAGCCCCTTTTCAAGCAACCGCTGCGGCTGGCTCCGGATCCATTTTCAGCCGCGGTCCGTCGAACGTAAGAATGCCGTCGAACTCACGCGCTGCGGCTGCATCCGAGACAGTCGCGATCAACGTCCTGCCGCTCATCGCCGATCTGAGGCGGTTGAGAATGGTGTCGCCGTCTCCAGGCCCGTAGATCGAGAGGGCACCGTCGAGCACGAGAATGTCAGGCCGCTTGACGAGACAGCGGGCGATGTTGATGGCGGCGCGCTGGGGCTCATAGAGCAGCCGGCCGCCGGGGCCGACTTCGGTGTCGAGGCCGATGCGGTAGACGACCGGCTCGATATCGAGCTCGGATATCACCTTGCGCACGACTTGCCAGACACGCTGCTCGGCCCGCGAGCCCTCGAAGGCGATTCGCCCGAACAGGATGTTGTCCCGAATGGGCGCGGCCATCATGAACCTGGCCGGATCGTAGAACTCGATGCGCTTTGCGTACTCGTGGGGAAGATAGCGCATGAAGCTTGCGCGGGCGCGCAGGATGCGCGCATTGAATGCCTCATCGAGGAGGTTCAGGCGGTGTCGCGGCTCGATGTAGCCGAACGCCAGCGCGATGAGCCTGGTGCGTGCGCCTGGTGAAAGGTGGGTTCGTCCCCCGGGCTGTCGCACAGCATCGATGAGCCGCTGAAAGTGCTCCATCTCATCCGCGCGGATGAAGGAGTAGCGCTCGAAAAGCGGATGCCCCGGCGGCAACCCGGCGAACATCTCTGCCGTGACCTCGGCGATCCTGAGACCCAGCTCCGTCAGCGGCTCGTCGAGCGCTTCCGCTTCCAGAATGGCGCGCAGGTATGGATCGGCCGCCAGCTCGCTGCGGCTCGGCCCCTGACCGACCGGGACGCCGAACAGCAGATTCTCGCCGATGGTTGCGTGGATGTTGTAGCTGTCCGGGTCGAACGGTTCGACGAGATGGCTCAGATCGGCCGCGCTGAGCTCGCCCCGGACGGCGTGCCGTGCCGTGACAAACCGCTCTGCGAGCTCGGGCGAGGTGCCCGGCCCGAGCCTGCCGTTGAGGCCGAACCAATAGACCTCCTCATCCAGTCCGGCTACCGCGAGGGCGCGCAGGATGGCGGCGTCGAGCTCCTCTGCCGACCGCACGCCGGCGGCTTCGTAGTCGATCCAGCGCTCATCGAGGTAGATGTCGATGGCGCCGCTGAGCAGGGATTCATCGAGCGGCCGCGAGTTGTTGAGTTTCCTGACCGCCTCGGGGATCGGCGGCGGGATACGTCTCAGCGAGTAGGTGACGTTGTCGCGGATCGATCCCACGAACAGCAGCGGGTCGGGACCGGCATAGGCGATGAGGCGGCCCGCCGTTTCGTCCGACATGTCGATCAGATCGCGCCGGCCGATGCGCACCGTGCCCTGGTAGTCCGTGATCTGTCGTCCGATCACCTTGGCGAAGGTATCGCGACCGCTGCCGTTTCCGCCGGCCAGGGCCACATGCGATGGCCGCTCGATGGTGAGCGAAACATTGTCGAGCAGCGGCGATCCGCGCCTGTCGAGTACACGCAGCCCCTCGATGCGAATGGGGCCCGCCAGGTCCTCCGAATGTTCTTCGGCCTGTTCAGGCAGCAGTTTGTCGACCGTGAATTGCGAAACGACCTGCTGGTACTTCACCCCGACGTCGATGCGCTGCTGATCCCAGTCGATCAGCTCTTTCACGGGTGGCGGCAGATCCCGGTAAGCGGCGATCACGGCGACGAGCTGGCCGAGATCGAACGTGCCTCTGAGGGCAAGGTATCCGCCGATGGCGTAGAAGAAGAAGGGCGTGACCTGGGCCAGGAGATTGTTCAGATACTTCACCGCAAACTTGCGTTTGAAGAGGGCCACGCGGATGTCGAACAGCTGGCCGAGCCGCCGGCCGACCTCGGCCTTGTCGAAGGCGGCTGTGCCATGCACGTGAACCGCGGGGGCTGCCTCGACGACCTCGCCGATCCGGCCTGCGAGATGGCGCGCCGCCACCTGCCGCTCCCGGCCGAGCCGGATCTGCTCGCGCCTGAGCCACGGGATGACGATCGCCTGGATCATCACCACCGCCAGCGCGATGAACCCGAGCCAGACATTCTGGATCATGATGAATGTGAGCGCCGTGAGCGCCTGGGTTCCGAGGAAAGCCGGCTGGATGAAGGCATCCCCCACGAAGCCGCCGATCGGCTCGACCTCGTTGTTGATCATGCTGGCGGCTTCGGACGGCTTGACGGAGCGGATGTCCTCGGGGCGGAACCGCAGGAGTGTCGCGAACAGCTCATAGCGCATCCGGCGCAGTATTCGCTCGCCCAGGATGCCCTTGCGGATGTTGATGACATACTTGAAGGCGCCGTTGATCAGCACCAGCAGCAGGAACAGGAAGCTCAGCGCCAGCAGATACGAGATCTGGTCCAGCTCCACCCCCTCGCTCAGCACGATCCTGCTGCCGCCGAGGAACTCCGGCAGCGCAAACGACCAGTCGAAGACCTGAGCGGTCGTCTGGCCCTCCGGATAGGCGCCGCCCTGCAACGCCTCGCTGACGATGATCCGCGGAACGTCGAGCGAGGCGAAATAGAACGGGAGCGAGGCAAGGATCAGCAGTAGTATGCCGATCTGCTCGCGGCGGCTGTGGCGCCAGACGAACCGGAAGAGGTTGGGGTCCAATGCGCGCATCCTGCAGTTTGAGACCACCGAAGGTAGTAACCGGGCGCAGACGCGGCAAGCTGCGGCGCATTGGGAAGCGCCAGCGCCGGCAAGCCCGGTAGCGCGAAAGGAGCCTTGAAGACGACCTTTGGGGGGAGCCATGAGAGTTGGGTTCTATGCGCCGTTGACACCGCCGGATCACCCAAACCCGTCCGGTGAGCGGCTGATGGCGCGGCTTCTCATCCAGGCGCTGGCGGCAGCCGGCCATGATGTCCGCATCGTGAGCAGCCTGCGCAGCTTTTCCCGGGACCCGGCGGAGAGCGTTTACCGTAATTTGAAATCGCAGGCTCTGGCGGAGGCTGAGCGGCTCGTTGGGGCGTGGTCGGCTGCGTCGGACTGGCGGCCGGACTGCTGGTTTACCTATCACCCCTACTACAAGGCACCGGACTGGGTTGGCCCGGCTGTATGTGCCCGGCTTGGGTTGCCTTACGTCACCGCCGAGGCGTCATATGCTGGCAAGAGGGACGCCGGCGAATGGGCCATCTGGCAGGCCGATGTCGTCGCCGCGGTGCGCGGGGCAGCCGCGAGCATCTGCTTCACCGCGCGGGACAGGGCAGGCCTCGAGCGGCTGGCCCCGCTTGCCGGGCCGCTGGTCGACTTGCCGCCGTTCATCGATCCGCCGCCCGCTCCCGAGCGCTCGCGGCGGTCATCGCGCGCCGCGCCCCGCCTGGCTGTAGTCGCCATGATGCGCCCGGGCGACAAGCTGGCGAGCTATCTTGCGCTCAGCCGGACTCTCCAGATGCTGCTCGACATGCCGTGGCGGCTGGCAGTCATCGGCGACGGGCCGGTGCGGGCCGAGGTGCTGGCCGCCTTCTCACCCATTCCGCCGGACCGGATCGACTGGATGGGCGAGATGGAGCCCGAAAGCGTTCCCGACGTGCTCAGCGCTTGTGACCTCTACGTCTGGCCGGGGATCGGCGAGGCGTACGGAATGGCCTATCTGGAGGCACAGGCGATGGGACTTCCGGTCGTGGCGCAGGACACGGCAGGCGTCGCTGCGGTCGTCGCTCATGGCGAGACGGGCTGGCTGACGCCTGCCGGAGATCTCGCCGCACACGCCGCCGCGATCCGCGATCTGCTCTCCGACGGCGGGCTGCGTGACCAGATGGGGCTGGCCGCGAGCCGCTTCGTGCGCGAGCATCGCAGTATCAGGATGGCAGCTGCGAGTCTCGACCAGACCCTTGCCGCCGTCGTGCCGATTGCCGGTCGAGGAGGCGGATGATGGCGCCGGCCCGCCCCACGCGATGGACTCCCCTCCGCGAGGAGCTGGCTCGCTGGCACGACGCCAATGCCATCGCCCGCTTATGGCTGCGCGATGACGATGCAGTCTGCGTCACGCCGGCGCTCGCGCGCCTCACGGGAGTATGCACCGCCCACGCCGTCCCCTGCCTGATCGCCGCCGTTCCGGGCCGAACGGGCGAGGACCTGGCCACCTTTCTCACCAGGCAGCCACTGGCAGAAGTTGCCGCGCATGGCTGGACCCATCGGAATCATGCTGGATCTGGTCCGAAGGCGGAGTTTCCCCTCGACCGCCCCGGGCAGGAAATTCTGCATGACCTCCGATCCGCCCGCGCGCGTATCAGTGCGCTGTTCGGTGCCAGCGCCGTGCCGATCTACGTTCCGCCCTGGAACCGTATCGCGCCTGAGGTCGCACGCCTCTTGCCGAGCGCCGGCTTTAGCGCCGTCTCCGCGATCGGGCGAACTGGCGACGCGGGCGCAGGGCCCCGCAGGATCAACGTGCATCTGGACATCATCGATTGGCGCGGCTCACGCGGCGGCCGCGATCCGGACCTGCTGATCGCGGAACTTGCGGGTCATTTGGCCTGGTCGCGCCAGAACGGGCAGCCTGCGATCGGCGTCCTGACGCATCATCTGGATCATGACGAAGTCGCCTGGCAGTTCCTCGAGGAGCTGTTCGCAGAGACGAGAGCCCACGCAACGGTGCGCTGGGTGCGGGCCAGCGAAATACTCGCAAGCTGAGACGCCCTCGGAGTGTTGCTTTACCAGCCGGACACGGCGTGTCTATGGTGCCCACGATCTCAAACCGGAGCTGCTGATGAGCATCGAGAGCCTGAAGGCCCAGATCGCGCGTGAGTTCGGGACGCCTGCCGTCGTCATCGACCTCGACCGCGTGGAGCGCAACATCGCCCGCGTGCAGGCGATCTGCGATGCTGCCGGTGTCGCCAACCGCCCGCATATCAAGACCCATAAGAGCCCGATCCTCGCGCGCATGCAGCGGGACGCGGGGGCCCGCGGCATCACCTGCCAGAAGCTCGGTGAGGCCGAGGTCATGGTGGACGGAGGCCTCGATGACATTCTGATCAGCTACAACCTGTTCGGCTCCCACAAGATGGGCCGCTTGGGCGCGCTGCTGCGCCGGGCGAACGTCACCGTCGCCGCCGACAATCCGACAGTCATCGAAGGTCTGACCGAAGCCGCGCGCATCGCCGAGCGGCCGCTCCCCGTCGTGGTCGAGTGCGATACCGGCCGCAAGCGCGCGGGCGTCGAGACCGCCGGGGAGGCGGTGGAGCTTGCCAGGCTTATTGGCCGGCTTGCCGGTCTCCAGTTCGCAGGCTTCATGTTTTATCCTACCGAGACGTCCTGGCCCGAGACGCAGCGCTTCTTCGACACGGCGCGCGCCGGTCTTCAGGACGCTGGGCTCGAGCCACGCATCATCTCGACGGGTGGCACACCAAACCTCGTCAACGTCGGCAAGCTCGCCGGCGCGACCGAGCACCGGGCCGGCACCTGCATTTTCAACGACCGCATGATGCTGGAGTGCGGCGCAGCCACGCTCGACGACTGTGCGCTGACGGTCTACGCAACCGTCGTCAGCCGCGCGGCGCCCGAGCGCGGCATTCTCGATTCCGGCTCCAAGACGCTGACTGCTGACCCCGGCGGCGGCCTCGATGGCTTCGGGCTGATCCTCGAGCACCCTCAGGCACGCATCCATGCGTTCGCCGAGGAGCACGGTTTCCTCGACCTCAAGGGCTGCAATGAGCGCCCGAAAGTCGGTGACGTCGTCCGCATCATCCCGAACCACGTCTGCGTGGTGGTCAACATGGTCGACCAGATGATCGCTGTCCGTGGCGACGACATCGTCGACGTCATCCCGGTCGCGGCCCGGGGAAGGCTGACGTAAGGCCCGTCAACGTGAATCGAGCAAATCTCGGAGCTCAATGTGCCCTGAGGCGCCACTCTTTCTCGGTGCCAGCGGCCTGAATGCGTTGGCCGCCGGCCGTTATGGCCGCGTATCCAGTACGAACAGCTCCTCCGGCCGGACGGTCAGGTCGACGGCCATGCGGACGCAGACGGCGAGCACCAGCAGCGCAAGCAGAATGCGGAGCTGCTCGGCGTTGAGCAGCCGGCCGATACGCGCCCCATACTGGGCGCCTACCACGCCGCCGATCATGAGTGGCAGGGCCAGCAGCAGATCGACGCTGTAGTTCTGCGTGGTGTGGAGCACCGTTGAATAGGCGGCGACGAAGATGACCTGGAAAATGGAGGTTCCGATCGCCACGCGGGTCGGCACGCGCATCAGATAGATCAGCGCCGGGATGATGACGAACCCTCCGCCGACGCCGATGAGCGCCGTCAGCAGGCCGACGAAGATGCCGATTCCCACCGGCGGAATGGCACTGACGTAGAGCTTGGAGGTCCGGAAGCGCATCTTGAAGGGCAGCCCCTGAATCCAGGTGTGCTGCCCGCCGCGGCGTGCCGAAAGGTGCGGCTGCTTCTGTTGCTTGCGAAGGGTGGCCAGGCTTTCGATAAACATCAGCGTGCCGATGACACCGAGCACCAGCACGTAGCTCAGGGAGATGAAGACGTCGAGCTGACCGAGCGCCTTCAGCAGCCGCTGCAGGGCGACGCCCGCCGTTGCTCCAAGAATGCCGCCCGCGAGCAGAAGCATGCCCATCTGCACGTCGACGGTCCTGGCGCGCCATTGGGTGATCGCGGCTGACACAGACACCGCAACAACCTGGCTCACCCCGGTGCCGACGGCAACGAGTGGAGGCACGCCCAAAAAGATGAGCAGCGGCGTGATGACGAACCCGCCGCCGATCCCGAACATGCCGGACAGCACGCCGACCGAAAGGCCCATGGCCAGCAGCATGAGGCTGTCGATCGCCATCCCGGCGACAGGGAGGTAAATGGGCAAGGGCATCAGATCGGCACGGCGTAGGTGTACGAGTTACAACCTGAGGGCTCGGCGCTCCGTCCAGGAAGCAGGCAAGGGCATTCCCGGCGTGCTCGGCCACAGCCGCTTGCAACTGGCGCGTTTCGGCGCAACTGTCCAGAGCGAACCTTGCACCGGAGAAAACGCATGCTCGAAGATCCGCCCCTTCTCGTCATCCGCAAGTCGTTCGAGCGGCCGCCCGCCGCCAAGCTCGCCCGGCTCAAAGGGGCCCAGACCGGCCACGTGGTCGATGCGATGAACGGCCGCGGCGCACTCGACCCGGCGATCAAGCCGGTCGACCCCGCGCGGGCACAGTTCATCGGCACGGCGATGACCTGTGAAACGGGTCCCTCGGATAACCTGGCGATCATGGCGGCCATTGCGCTGGCACAGGAGGGTGACGTCATCGTGTCGGCGTCGGACGGGTTCACGTCTACGGCGGTCGTCGGCGACATCGTCACGCAGATGGCGAAGAACGCCGGCATCCAGGCGGTCGTCATCGACGGCATGGCGCGGGATTCGCAGGGCATCGTCGAGGTCGGCCTGCCGGTGTTCTCGCGCGGCATCACACCGAACTCCTGCGTCAAGAGCGGACCAGGCCGGGTAGGGCATCCGATCGTTGCCGGCGGCGTTGCCGTCCAGCCCGGGGACGTGATCGTTGGTGATCGCGACGGTGTGGTGGTCGTTCCGCAGCACAGGCTGGATGAGGTCATCGCTCGCGTCGAGGCGATCCGCGAGGCCGAGGAGAAGGTGATCGCGAAAGTCACCGGCAGCAGGCTGACCCATATGGAGCGCATTGCCGAGCTGCTGAAGTCGGATCGCGTGCACTACGTCGATTGACCACACGTCCCGCGGCGCTGAACCGGGAGTTGACGCTCATTCGGCCGTGAAACTGAGGAGTTTCGTCTTGCGCTGATGAAACAGCCATTTGGGAATGGGTACGACAGGGCCTCGGTCAGACGTCCTCGAAAACAAAAACAGGGGAGTGAATGACCAAGCGGATTTGAGCTGACCTCGGCGGGATGCTCCGCTGTTCGGCAGGTGCAGCGGCAATCGCGGTTGAATTGACGTTCGCCGGCAGCATCGGCGCACAGCCTGTGCTTGCGGCAGAATACACGATGGCCATCGCCCACATCCTGCCCGAGGACATGAACAACGAGGTTCATCCGGCACTCACCCACTTCAAAACGCCTATCGCACGCTGACGGCCCGATCGCTCGAAGCGTAATAGGCACCACCGGTTCAGGTACTTTGCGAGCGATCCCGGACGAACCGTTCCAGAGCCTCGGTGAGATGCGGCAGCACGATGCCGTGCTCGCTCCGCATGGCGCGGGAAATCGGGCCAGCCGCCGCGCCGTTCACGATGATGCGCCGTTTCAGTCGTGCAGCCCTCGCAACCCCTACGCTGACATCGTGCCAGCTCGCTGCACCATCGTTCACCACGTGCCAGACGCCGCTGGCGCCGTCGATAAGAAGATCGAGCATCGTGTCGACCAGGTCTGGCAGGTAGGTCGGCGAAAGGACCGGATTGCTGTCAGCCTCCACGGCTTCGCCGCGCCGCAGACGGCGCAGCACGTGAGCCGGGAAACTGCGATCGTCCCAGGGCCCGAACAGGGCTGCCGTGCGTATCACGAGGCCGGACGGGTGACAGGCGAGCACGAGCCGTTCGGCATCGGCCTTGCTGGCACCGTAAACGCATTCGGGTGAAACCTTATCGGATTCCACGTAAGGCCTTTCGGTACGGCCATCGAACACCAGGTCGCTCGAGAAGGTCGCTAGCGGAATGCCACGCCGGCGCGTCGCCTCGGCCAGCAGGGTGGCCCCTAAAGTGTTCACACGCCGGCAGCGCACAGGGTCGTGGATTTCATCAGGCAGACGCGGGTACCCGGCTGCGTTGATCACCGCCCACGGCCGGATGCTGTCGAGCGCGTTCCTGACCGAATCCCGGCTCGCAACATCAATCTCGGCGCGCGAGAGCTGGGTGTAGGCAATGCCCCGGCGCTCGGCGATCCGCGCAATCGCCTGCCCCAGCCGGCCGTTGCGGCCAACGATGAGCACGCGTCGTGCACCAAACGTGTTGAGCCGCTCTGCCGATGCGGGGCGATGCAATCTGTCGGGCCGGTGCCACCAGCCCGGGACATCGAGCACGGGGTGGTCGAAATTCCCCGATGTCGCGAGCCTCTCGACGGCGTTTGCCAATGCGGTCCGCCGGATCGGGCGTGCTCGTGTGTCGAACACCCCGCTTTCATACTGGCCGCGGCGCTCGACGAGGAGAGAACTCCAGTCGACGGCGCCCAGCAGGGCCCAAACGGTGATGGCGCGCACATCGGCGCCTTGGGCGCGGACTTCGTTAGCGGCAAGCCATGCTTCGGCCAGCCAGCGCAGCTGCTCCTCGCGCGTGCAGCCGGCGTGCACCTCGGTGATGGCGACCGGCAGACGATAACGTTGCCAGGCTTCCCGCAGCCGCGCGGCGATGCCCCGTTCTTCTGGTGGAAGCGAAACGCGCACTGCCGCTACGTCGGCATAGCGATCCCTGCCGTTCCCGCCGATGCTCTCGGCCGGATAGCCCGTGACGTCCTCGTCGAGATAGCGGTCGCTCGTGAGGTAGTGATTGATGCCGACAATGTCCGGCGGGCACGGCTCCTCGCTGAGGTCGCGAAGACTTCTCTCCGGAACGCCCGCTTCGAGAAAGCCGGCATGGAAAGGGTGGTGCCTATCGACCCGCCCACACAACAGATCGAAGCTCAGCCATCGGCGGTCGTTCTCGTACTCGGCCTGATAAGCCAGTCTCTCCGTGCTGAAAATACGGCCCAGGTCCTCGGTCTGAACGAGTTGTGCCCGGGGGATGACCTGGCGGATCGCGCGCATCGCCCGGGCTACGCCGAAGCATTCGTTGGCAAGCAGCCGCAGGAAGTCGTTCGTACTCCGGCCGTGTGGATACCAGTGGCCGTAGAGCCCGCAGAACCGGGCCGTGGTCAGCGGCTCATTGACGGGCGTGAAAGCATCGAGCCAGGGATAGCGCCGCGCCACCTCCCCCGCATACTCCGCAAGGCGATCCGGAAACGCATCATCCGCAAGCGAGCAGGTGCGTGGCCCGGAACCATGGTGTACGAGCCCGGCGATGACCCTGATGCCGAGGTCGCGCAACCGTTCAAGGCGCGCATCGTGCCAGTCCCAACGGGCACTCTCGATCCCGTCGGGGCATGTGGCCTCCCAGAGCACCGGATAGCGCAGGGTTCGGATGCCGAGCTCGGTGATGCGGTCGAGGTCGTCCAGGCGGGCCAAGTGGCCTGTCTCTTTAATCTGGTTACGATAGGTCTCGCCGATGCGCGCGATGGTGCACTCGAGCCCGCCCCAAACTTGCAGAGGTTCATTCATCGAGCCGACGATTCTGCCTGCGAGTTCGGGGCTAACGGTTGGGCCGCTGTGCGAAGGCGCGCTCCGACGACATCAGGTCGGCTTGCTCGAGGTGAACGGAAGGATTGTCGCGAGCCGTGGCGATGGCAGATCCGACGCTCGCCTCGCGGTAGAGGGCGGCCATGACCACAGCCAGGACGATGGCAACCGCAGCGCCCGTCGCCAGACCTGCCGCTGGACCGAGGCGCGCACGCCCGGCGGTGCGGGCCGGGGCCGGTTCTTCACCGGATTCGATCTCATCATACCAGAGCTGGTGATGCTCCTTGGCCCAGTTGCGGTCGACGCGACCGCTCCACATGGCATCGAAGGCCCCCCGCATGCCGACGGTGCCGATGTAGATGTGCCCGATGATGACGCCCACCATCAGCAGCCCGAGCGCGGCATGCAGCGCCTGGGCGACCTGCATTCCCGTGTAGCCGGCCCAGTAGAACGGGAACATCAGGAACAGCCCGGTGACCAGAAGGGCGAGGCCGCCCAGCAGCACGCTCCAGAACACCAGCTTCTGGCCGGCATTGAACCTGCGCGCGGGTGGATGCTCGCCATCCTGGCGCAGAAAGCCGCCGAACTGCCTGAGCCAGTTCCAGTCCAGTCGTTCCGGCAGGTTCTCCCGCGTCCACAGGACCGCCATGACGATCACGCCCAGCACGAACGGAACCGCCAGTGTCAAGTGCGCCCACGCGCTGAACTGGGTGAGGTCACCGAAGGAGCCGGCACCGAGCCAGGGACGGATCAGGCTTATTCCGTAGAGGATAACGAGCCCGGTAAGGGCCAGCAGCAGGAAGCTCGTGGCGGTCAGCCAGTGATTCGCGCGCTCGACGGCGTTGAACCGGCGTACGGTCTCGCCGCTCTCGCCCTCTGCGGTACGGATGCGGCCACGCCAGGCGAGAAAGATGGCAATGAGCAGCGAGAGCGCAAAGACGTAGATCGCGCCGCCATAGAACATCCAGCTGTCGCGGAACTCCCGCCACGTGCGCCCTTGCGGCTGAACCAGGACACCGGACACCTCCCCGGGAAGGGTCGCAAGACCACTGCGAAAGCGAGGCTCCTGGAGAATGCCGCTGTTGGCGTCTCGGTCTGCCTGCCAGCTTTCCATGAGCTGGCGTCCCGGCGGCGGATAGTCGGTCGGTGCAAGGCTCGGCGCCTGCGAGTCGCGCAACACCGTACCGGGCCAAGATTGAACTCTCGTTCGGTCCTCCAGCTCGCCGAGGCCGGCGAGGCCGGCTGGATTGTCGACCGGGCCACCTGCCGTGACACCGTTGGTCGGCACGACCACGCCGCCGTTCCGTGCCGCTCCGACTATGACGGCGACAAGCAACACCGCGAGCAGGGCGGCGGCAATCAATCCGGCAATCCGGGCTGATGTCATGGGTCGGTCTCCTAGCCCGAAGTCTCGGAGTAATAAGCTGTGGTCCAGCCCCAGGCGCCTGTCCCGTAGCGGCGGCGCAGGGTTCGTGCCCGGTAGATTTCCGAGATCACGTCGCCGTCCCCGGCCAGCAGGGCGCGTGTCGAGCACATCTCTGCACACAGCGGCAGCTTGCCCTCCGCGATCCGGTTGCGGCCGTACTTCTGGTACTCGATCGGCGAATTGTCGGGCTCCGGACCGCCGGCGCAATAGGTGCACTTGTCCATCTTCCCGCGCGACCCGAAGTTTGTCGCCTGCGGATACTGAGGGGCCCCGAACGGGCAGGCGTAGAAGCAGTAGCCGCAGCCGATGCAGATGTCCTTGTCGTGCAGGACGACGCCGATCTCGGTCTGATAGATGCATCTCACCGGGCAGACGGCGATGCACGGCGCATCCGTGCAGTGCATGCATGCGACCGAGATCGATTTCTCGCCAGGCTCGCCGTCGCCGAGCACGACGAGCCGGCGGCGGTTTATGCCCCACGGCACGTTGTGCTCGTTCTTGCAGGCGGTGGTACAGGCGTTGCATTCGATGCAGCGCTCCGCGTCACAGAGGAATTTCATGCGTGCCATGCCGCCGTCCTCCTCATGCCGCCTCGATGCGGCAGATCGTGGTCTTAGTCTCCTGCATCGCAGTGACCGCGTCGTAGCCGTAGGTCGTCGCCGTATTCGCTGACTCGCCGGTGACGTAAGGGACGGCGCCTTCCGGGTAGCGGCCCGAGATATCCTGGCCCATCCACCAGCCGGCGAAGTGGAACGGCATGAACACCGTGCCGGGGCCGACGCGCTTCGTCACGAGAGCCATCACCCGAACGCGGGCGCCCTCGGGGGTGGCCACCCAGACCCAGTCCCCGAACGCCACGCCGGCGCGGGCGGCGTCCTCGGGATTGATCTCTGCGAACATCCGCTGCTGCAACTCGGCCAGCCATTTGTTGGCGCGCGTCTCGTCCCCGCCGCCTTCGAACTCGACGAGGCGGCCGGATGTGAGCACGAGCGGGTACTCGGCAGAGAAGTCCTTGTTCTGAATGGAGGCGTAGAGCTGCGGCAGACGCCAGAGCTTCCGATCCTCGTACGTGGCATACTGCGGGAGCAGATCGCGGCGCGCGGTGTAAAGCGGCTCGCGGTGCTTCGGCACAGGGTCGGGGTAGTTCCAGACGAAGCAGCGCGCCTTGCCGTTGCCGTAAGGCGCCAGGCCATGAGCAATGGCAACGCGGATGATGCCGCCGGAAAGATCCGTCTTCCAGTTCACCTGCGAGATGAGCGCGTTGAGATCCGCAGGCGGCTGGATCGGTGGCGCAGCCTCCTGAGCATGCTCCGTCTTCATCTGTTCCTTGGGCGGCAGGCCCGGGCCTTGCTCCTGTGCTTGCGCGCCGCCTGGATCGGCTGGACCCGTCTGCGGCTGCGGCGGGGCGAGCGTTCCTGCCTCTCCGGGCTGCTTGGCCCCGCCAGCGCCCTGATCGTAGGCCTGGGCCCGCGTTCCTGACAGGCTGCGCTGAGGCTCCGGCGGAACGAGCGTGTTCGATTCGCCAGGCTGCTTGCCGGCAGCCGGCGTGGCCGGCCCCTGCGCACTCTGGTGTGCTGCGAGCGTATTCATGGCGACCTGCTGGATGGTCGCCATTTCCTCCGGCGTCAGCTCGCTGTCCCACCCGAGCCTCTGCAGCATGGCCATGGTGACTTCGGGATAGCCGTCCATGACCTCGGACCCGGGCGGGGCAGTATTCTCGGCGAGCAGCCGCTCGCCTTCGTACTCGGCGCCCCAGGCCGCGCGAAACGGCAGTCCGCCTTGCGCCACGGGCTTGGATTGATCGTAGAGGAGGGGCGTGCCCGGATGCTTGAGCTCCGGCGTTCCCCAGCAGGGCCAGGGCAATCCGTAGTACTCGCCTTTCACCGGCTCGCTCAGGCCAATGCAGGTCGTCGTGTCGAACTTGTCCTGATGCTGCATGTGCAGCTTCAGCCGCTCGGGGCTCTGCCCGGAATAGCCGATCGACCATGAGCCCCGATTGAGCTCGCGCAGGATGTCCTCGGCCACCGGCTCGTTGTTGACGACGTTGATGTTCTTGACGAGCTCGTTGCCGAAGCCGAATTTCGTGGCGAACAGATAGAGGATCTCGTAATCGCTCTTCGCCTCGAATATCGGCTCGATGACCTTGTCGCGCCATTGCAGGGCGCGCTGGGAATTGGTTACCGACCCGGCCATTTCCATGGTCGATCCGGCTGGTAGCAGGTAGGTGTTGTCCGTCCGCTCGTGGATGACGGCGGTGCCCGTCGGCACCGGGTCGATCACGACCAGCAGGTCGAGCTTGTCCATCGCTCTCTTCAGGTCGCGGCCGCGCGATTGCGAGTTGGGTGCGTGCCCCCAGTAGATCATTGCGCGGAGGGGGTTGGGCTGGGCGACGTTCTCGCTCGGCTCGAGCACGCCGTCGTGCCAGCGCGAGATGGTGAGCCCTTCGCGTACCATCAGCTCCTTGCTGCCGAAGCGAGACTGAAGCCAGTTGTAGTCCACACCCCAGACACCTGCCCAATGCTGCCATGCACCTGCGGAAAGGCCGTAATAGCCGGGCAGCGTATCGGAGTTGGACCCGATGTCCGTGGCGCCTTGAACATTGTCGTGGCCGCGGAAGATGTTCGCACCGCCGCCCGATTTGCCGATATTGCCGAGGGCAAGCTGCACGATGCAGGCCGCGCGCACCTTGTTGATGCCGATGCTCGACTGGGTGAGCCCCATGCACCAGATGAGCGTGCCGGGGCGCCGCTCCGCGATGGTGCGCGCGACGCGCCGGACCTGCTCGGCAGGAATGCCGGTCACGCGCTCCGTCTCTTCCGGGGTCCAGCTCTCGGCCTCCTTGCGCACGTCATCGAACCGCCAGACCCGCTGGGCGATGTAGTTCTTGTCCTCCCACCCGTTGACGAGGATTTCCCGCAGCACCCCCCACAGGAACGCGACGTCCGTGCCGGAACGGATGCGCACGTACTCGTCCGCGTGGGCGGCGGTGCGGGTGAACCGCGGATCGACGACGATCAGCGTCGCCCCGTTCTCCTTTGCATGCAGGAGGTGCAACATGGAAACGGGGTGGGCCTCGGCCGGGTTGCCGCCGAGCAGGAAGATGACCTTCGAGTTGTGAATGTCGTTGAAGCTGTTCGTCATCGCCCCGTAGCCGAACGTGCTGGCGACGCCGGCGACGGTGGTCGAATGGCAGATCCGGGCCTGGTGGTCTCCATTGTTGGAGCCCCACATGGCCATGAATTTGCGGTGCAGATAGGCAGCCTCGTTGGAGAACTTCGAGGAGCCGCACCAGAAGACGCTGTCGGGGCCCGATTCCTGGCGGATGGCGAGCACCTTGTCGCCGATCTCATTGATGGCCTGATCCCAGGAAATGCGCGTCCATTTCCCGCCGACGAGCTTCATCGGATACTTGAGGCGCCGCTCGCCGATCGCGAGCTCGCGGGTCGCCGCGCCCTTGGCGCAGTGCGTGCCCATGTTGACGGGGCTTTCGAAAACGGGCTCCTGTGCGGTCCAGACGCCGTTCTCCACCTCTGCCCAGATCGAGCATCCCACCGCGCAGAACGGGCAGACGGTCTTGACGCGCCTGGCCTCGGGCGGAGGTGATGTCGGTTGCGTTGTGGTCTGCGCCGTGACCCGGCGGTTCGCCAGAACGGCGGCTCCGGCGAGACCACCGATCGCGGTGAGACCCGAGGCGCGCAGAAATCCGCGACGCGAGAGGCCGAAGTCGTTCACGCCGTCGATTGCGTTGGACCCGGCGAGAAACCGCTTTCTTCCCGCAGCTGAATTGACGCGTTTGCGCAGCATCGGCGACCTCCTTCCAGACCGCCCCGATGCGCAAGCCACACTCAGCGAAGCTCAGAACCGGCTGCGTTCGTAATAACTGCGCACGTGCGCCGTCTCGCGATAGCGCAGCTCGCGGGGATCGGCCGGCGGCTCCGTTTCACCTGCGTTTTCGCCCGCCTCTGCGGTATCGACTGGGCCGAGCAGGGGCACCTGCGCAATCAGGGCCGCGGTAACCAGGTCGCGGCGATTGATCCGAACATCGGGTCGACTGGCTCTCTTGCCTGGCATGGCTTGCATCCCGGGTCAGTACGCAATCGGTAACGGTGGCGAGCAAGTAAGGTTCCTGATCGAGACCCGGCCAATTCCGAATGCTTCCATTGTGCAGCGAAGAATCCTTGATCTGGAGCCGTTCGGCTCATGGCGTCGGTTCAGGAAGACGGGCTAGGTGCACGACAATAAGCATCATACATCCGGACGATTGACTTTCCTTTCGCGTTTGTTATCAAGCGCCAACTGGGGGAAACTTCATGATAATTCGCCTCATAGACGGCCTGAACGAGGTCGTCGGCCGGATCATCTCGGTTGTCGCGATCGTCTTTACGGCGGTCATCCTCTACGATGTCGTGATGCGCTATGCGTTCAACGCGCCGACGCGCTGGGCTTTCGACGTCAGCAAGCAGCTTTACGGGTTCTACTTCGTGATGCTGGGTGGTTACGCGCTACGGCATCAGGCGCACGTGCGGGTCGATCTTGTGATGGAACGGATTTCTGCCGAGCCGCGCCGCTGGGTAGAGATCGTTGGTTATCTCCTCTTTTACTTCCCGTTTGCGTGGGTCTTCCTGAGCTACAGCTACTCGTTCGCGCTGCGCTCCTGGAACCAGGGCGAGACGACCTACGGCTCGGTGCAGCTGCCGGTCTACCCGCTCAAGATCGCCATGACGGTAGCGGCAGCGTTGCTGCTCCTGCAGGGAATCTCCGAGTTTCTGAAGCTCATCTTGCGCCAGGAGACGCCACGTGTCGGGTGAAATGGTTGCGCTTACCATGGCCGGCCTCCTCGTTGCGGGGCTGTTCATGGGGCACCCGCTCGCCTTCGTGCTGGGCGGCACTGCCGTGCTCGGCGCCCTCATCGCCGGCAAGCCGATGGTGCTGGGCATCGTCGTCAACCGGATCTTCGGCGACGTCCTGGACAACTACACGCTGATCGCGATTCCGCTGTTCGTCCTGATGGCTCGCTTCCTGTCGGACTCAGGCGTTACGGACAAGATGTTCGAATCGCTGCGCCTGCTGATGGCGCAGGTGCGGGGTGGTCTGGCATTGGCCGTTGTGTTCATCTCGGTTCTTTTGGCCGCCACGACCGGCATCATCGGTGCCTCGATCACTGTCATGGGCGTCATGGCTCTGCGCCCGATGCTGCAGTACGGCTACAGCAAGACGCTGACGACGGGCGTGATTGCTGCCTCGGGCTGCCTCGGGATTCTCATCCCGCCGTCGATCATGCTGATTCTGATGTCGAGCTACTCGTCTCTCTCCGTGGGTGAGTTGTTCGCTGGTGCCCTGATCCCTGGTGTGCTGCTCGGCATGCTTTACGCCATCTACGTGTTCATCGTCGCGCTCGTGCGCCCGGACATGGCGCCAGCAGTGAAGCCCGATGAGCAGATCAGCCGCGGAGAGCTCTGGAAGATGCTGGCGGTCGAAGCGTTGCCGCCGCTGCTCCTGATTTTTGGCGTGTTGGGCTCGCTTCTGGCCGGTATCGCCACGGCGACCGAGGTGTCGGCCATTGGTGTGGTGCTGGCGCTCGCCATCGTGATCGCACGCGGCCGGTTCGAGTGGGCGACCTTCTTCAGCGCGCTCAGGGAGACTGGCCGCACGTCCGCGATGATCCTGTTCATCGTCGTCGGCGCGACCGCCTTCACCGGCGTGTTCAACATCACCGGCGGTCTGCGCGCCGCTCAGGACCTGGTGCGTGGGCTCGATGCGGACCCCTGGATGCTGATCACGCTGATGATGTTCATCATCTTCCTGCTGGGCATGTTTCTGGACTGGACGGGCATCGTGCTGCTGTCGTTCCCGATCTTCCTGCCCATCGTGCAGGAGATGGGCATCAGCCAGCTCTGGTTCGTCATCCTGATGTCGGTCGTTCTGCAAACGTCCTTCCTGACACCGCCGTTCGGCTACGCGCTGTTCTACATGCGCGCGATAGCGCCGGACCACGTCAGGACCAGCCAGATCATCCTCGGCGCGGTGCCCTTCATCGTGTTGATCATTCTGATGAGCCTTGCCGTCGCCGCCTTCCCGTCGCTCGCGACGTGGCTGCCCTCGCAACTGTACGCCAACTAAGGGAGTACCAATCACATGAGGACCAAGGTGAAGCTGCTGACTGCCGCGGCCATGCTGGCTGCGTTCTCCGGGCCCGCGCTGGCCCAGGAGAGCTGGACCATGACAACCGTCTGGCCGTCCTCGCTCGAGCTGATCGAGATCGACAAGAAATTCGTCGAGGTGGCGAATAAGTTGGTCGGTGACAAGCTGAAGATCGAGTTCTACGACGGCGGCACGCTGGTGCCCGCCGGCGAGGTGTTCAGTGCGGTGGAGTCCGGCACTGTCCAGGCCGGTGGTGACTGGCCGGGTTACTGGGCGGGTCGCGATCCAGCGTTCTCGCCTCTTTCGACGCACATCAGCCTGTTCAACGCCCTCGACTACGTGAACTGGATCGAGCAATGGGGCGGCGCGGAGCTCTACAATGAGGTCTACGGCCGCTTCGGCATGGTCTACCTGCCTTACGGCATCACCAACAACGAGTCGGGTTTCCGCACGAACAAGCCGGTCCGCACGCTCGAGGATCTCAAGGGCATGCGCCTGCGGCTCTCGGGCCTGGAGCAGGGCAAGCTGCTCGAGAAGCTTGGCGGCAGCCAGGTCTCCATGGCCGGCGGCGAGATCTACCAGTCGCTCGAGCGCGGTGTGATCGATGGTGCCGAGTTCTCGACGCCGAACGTCGACTATTCAGGTGGCTTCCATCAGGTGACGAAGTACTGGGCGACGCCAGGCTGGCACCAGTCCTCGTCCGTATTCGGTGTGATGATCAACAAGGCGTCTTGGGATGCTCTCGCTCCGGACGTGCAGGAGAAGCTGAAGATCGCCGCCCAGACGACCATGCTGTGGTCGATTGCCTTCACGGAAAAGCGGGCGGCCGAGGCCTTCGCCAAGTTCAAGGAAGCCGGCACCGAGATCACCCGCCTCAGCGACGAAGAGCTGGGCAAGCTGCAGGAGATGGCGAACCAGGTGATCGAGGAGACGGCCTGCGGAAGCAAGACGTCGGCCCAGATCTACCTGAGCCAGCTCGAGTATCTGGATGACTACGCCAACTGGCGCGACGCTTCGGCCCCGTACAATCTCGGCCGCACGCCAAACGGTCCGGACCTGGAGAAGATCCGCGCCTGCGCCAAGTAAGAGCGCTGATCCTACGCCTGTCGGAAGGCCTGCCGGAGAGACCCCGGCAGGCCTTTTTTCTTAGATGGCCCTAGACTCGCCCAAAATATTCGCATTTTTAGGTATTCCGGAGGCGCGAGACGGCCCTCAGGCACAAATCCGGCCAGCTCGCGTCGAAGGATGATGCAGCCACAGGCTCCGGGTTTGTGCATGGCAATATCACCGCAAGTGCATGATCTGCCCTGCACATTTCACTTGATGGGAGCGCCCGCGGTGCTAGTTTGGCGCGCCGCAGCATGCATCGTAGACGCAACTATATCGCCGGTTCGTTTGTGTAGGGGGAAGTCATCGTGTCAGCCCTTATTGTGCGTTGGGCGCTTGTACTCGCGTGCGCCGTAGCCATGGTCATGCCGGCCAGCGCCCAGCAAGGGGCGTCTGGCTCCCGGGCGCGGTCGGCGTCGCATTCCGAGTTGATCGAGCGGGCCAATCAGAACACGGTCACAATCGTATCCGGCACGCCAGCGGGAACGTACCTGACCGTCGCCTATGACATGGCGGCCGTGCTCGACGACGGCTACGATCTCCGCGTCCTTGCCATCGCCGGAAAGGGCAGCGTTCAGAACGTACGCGACATCCTTTATTTGCGCGGCGTCGACATGGGCATCGTCCAGTCCGATACGCTGACGCACTTGAAGCGGACGGGTGAGCTGGGGAGCAACATCGGCCAGCGCATCGTCTACGTCACCAAGCTCTACAACGAGGAAATGCACATCATCGCCGGTCCCGGCATCGAGAAGCTCGAGGACCTGAACGGCAAGAAGGTCAACTTCAGCGATCCTGGCAGTGGCACCGAGCTGTCCACCGCTATCGTCTTCGACCTTCTCGGCATTGAGCCGGAAAGGGTCAACATGGGGCAGGCGGACGCGCTGGTGAAAGTCAAGTCCGGCGAGATTGCGGCGACCGTGTTCATTGCGGGCCGGCCTGCGTCGGCGATCGCGAAGCTGCCCAAGGATCCCGACCTGCGCATTCTGCCGATGCCCTACACGCAGGAGCTGGAAGAGGCGAGCTATCTGCCAGCCACCCTCACCAGCGAGGATTATCCGAACCTCATCGCAGAGGGTGAGAAGGTGGAGACGATCGCCGTCGGCGCCGTTCTCGCCGTCTATAACTGGCCAGAAAACACGGATCGTTACCGGCGCGTGGAGAATTTCGTGAACGCGCTGTTCAGCAACTTTCCCGAGTTCCAGAAACCACCCCGCCACCCGAAGTGGCGCGAAGTGAACCTCGCCGCAAGTCTGCGGGGCTGGGAGCGGTCTCCGGCAGCCCAGAAGTGGCTGGACAATGCCGCGAGCCAGGCTTCGGTGCGTATCAATCCGAGCCTTGCTCGCCAGCAGGCGGCGCGCGCCGCGCCGGGTGACGTGGCCGAGCAGGAGCGCCTGTTCCGGCAATTCATGGAGTGGGTCGACCGGCAGCAGAACCAGTGACGGCTGATGGGCCGATCCCGTTGGCTCTATTCGGCGGGAGGGAGCGATGCGATTGCGCGAGGCAGGCCGAGGCTCGGTGCAAACCGGTATCCGGGCGTTCCTGATGGCCCTGGCACTGATGGCCTGTGCCGCTGTGCCTCGCGCCAACGCGCAGGCTGCGGACGGTAAGTTCAGCATCAGCATCGCTGCCGTGATCCTCGCCGAGCCCGGGGTGGAAACGCCGCTGCCCATCCAGATCGCGCCGGGCGAGAACCTGCCCCAGAACAGCTTCATCAGAATTCGCGGCCTGCCAGCATCCGCAACCCTGTCGGAAGGCCATGTCGTGGCGCCCGGCTCATGGGCGGTGCCGCTATCGGCCCTGCCGACCCTCAAGATTGCCGCGCCGATCTCCGAAAGCGGAAAGGCCGCCCTCACGGTCGCTCTCGTTGGCATCGACGGCACGGTCTGGGCGGAGGCGAGATCGACGCTGGCGGTGATCGCCGCTGCCGCACTGCCGGTCGATGGCAAAGGCGCGGAGGCATCACAAACGACCGTTGCCACGGTCGGGCCCGCCGGAGCACCGCCGCCTGATGCGGGCTCGCCGGGATCGGACGTGCAACCCGTGCCGCCTCGGCCAACCCCTTTGACGCTCTCCCCGAAAGACAACGAGCGCGCGCTGCGGTACGTGGCGAATGGGGAGGAGCTGATGGAGCAGGGCGATGTCGCCGGAGCACGCCTCTTCTATGAGCGGGCCGTCGACATCGGCCTTGCAAAAGCCGCCATCGCTCTCGCTGAAACCTACGACCCGCACGAGCTCAGCCGCTGGCCGGTGAGGGGCCTCAGACCCGACATTGAACAAGCCCGCCGCTGGTACGAACGCGCCGGGCAGCTTGGTGCGCCGGAAGCTGACGCTCGACTCCAGCGGCTGACGGCGCGGTGAGGGTTGAGTTCGGCCGGCCGCTCCTTACGCTGAGCCTAATGTGGGCGAGCTTTCGTCAACGTCGCCCCGGATTGCTTCATCCCGGCAATCTGCGATCCTGAGAATCATACGGACCGGTTCCCGGCCTGATCTTATGGAGGGCGCATCGTGACGGATGATCTGACGTATCTTCGGCGTGCCGTGGCGCTCGCCCGAGAATCTTTCGACCGCGGCGACGGCCTGCCGTTCGGAGCCGTGGTCGTCAGGGATGGGCAAGTCCTTGGCGAAGGACGAAACGTCACGAACGTGACGGGCGACCCGAGCGATCACGCGGAGCTTGCTGCCATCCGGCAAGCCTGCCGCAAACTGGGCACGCTGAGACTGGACGGGGCAACCCTGTATGCGTCCGGCGAGCCGTGCCCGATGTGCCTTGGGCTCATG
>JAWLCO010000061.1:0-21712 GCA_041687075.1 Hyphomicrobiaceae bacterium
CGCCGCGGATATTCTGCTCGCCGATCTCGACCGCGTGCTGGCCGCGCTGAGGAAGCGGGCCTTCGAGCATAAGACTACGGTGACGATCGGCCGCAGCCATGGCATCCACGCCGAGCCGACGACCTTCGGCGTGAAGCTGGCCTATGCCTACGCCGAGCTCTCACGCGCCCGCCGGCGCATGGAGAGCGCGCGCGCCGAGGTGGCAACCTGTGCCATATCCGGCGCGGTCGGCACGTTCGCCAACGTCGATCCGCGGGTCGAGGAATACGTGGCGAAGCAACTCGGTCTCGAACCGGAGCCGGTCTCGACGCAGGTCATCCCGCGTGACCGCCACGCCATGTACTTCGCCACGCTGGCGGTGATCGCCTCGTCGGTCGAACGCCTGGCCATCGAAGTCCGCCACCTGCAACGGACGGAAGTGCTGGAGGCCGAAGAGTACTTCTCCGAGGGGCAGAAAGGCTCCTCCGCCATGCCGCACAAGCGCAATCCCGTCCTGACGGAGAACCTGACCGGCCTTGCGCGCATGGTGCGGGCTTATGCGCTTCCGGCCATGGAAAACGTGGCACTCTGGCACGAGCGGGACATCTCCCATTCCTCGGTCGAGCGCATGATCGGGCCTGACGCGACAGTGACGCTCGACTTCGCGCTCAACCGGCTGGCCGGCGTCATCGAGAACCTCGTCGTCTATCCGGAGAACATGCAGAAGAACCTGGACCGGCTCGGCGGGCTTGTCCATTCACAGCGCGTGCTGCTGGCGCTGACGCAGGCCGGCCTCTCACGCGAGGACGCCTACCGGCTGGTGCAGCGCAACGCCATGCCGGTCTGGCGCGGGGAGGGAGATTTCCTGAGCCTGCTCGCCGCCGATCCGGAGGTCAGCGCGAAGCTGTCGCGGAACGAGCTCGAGACGCTGTTCGATCTCGGCTACCACACGCGCCACGTCGACACCATCTTCAAGCGGGTGTTTGGCGAGAGCTGACAAGGCGGTCCTCATGCGCACCTCCGAAGTCGACATTCTGCTCGTCCCCGGCTGGACCGGGTCCGGGCCGGATCACTGGCAGTCGCGGTGGGAGCGCAGCCTCAGCACCGCGCGCATCGTCGCGCAGGACGACTGGGACAAGCCTGACAAGCACGCCTGGGTCGACAGGATCGTCGAAGCGGTCCGGCACGCGAGCCGGCCTGTCGTGCTCGTCGCGCACAGCTGCGGCGTCGCTGCGGTCGCGCATGCAGCGCCATCACTGACCGGGCTCAACGTCGCCGGTGCCTATCTCGTCGCGCCGGCAGACCTGGAAGGCTCCGATGCCTGGCCGGCGGTGCATGGCGACTTTACGCCGATGCCGCTCGAACGGCTTCCGTTTCCGGCCGTCTTGGTCGCATCTTCCTCCGATCCGCATTGCTCGATGGAGCGGGCGCGCGCATTCGCCGAAGCCTGGGGCGCCACGCTGGTGCCGGCGGGCGATGCCGGTCACATCAATACCGCTTCCGGCCATGGCCCCTGGCCGGAGGGCCTGATGCGGTTCGGCCTGTTCCTGAGCCGGCTCGGACCTGTGGGCCGCAAGCTCGACAGCTGAGCGTCCGGGCGCTCGTCCTGGATCTTTCGGGAACGCATTCCTGAGCCGGCAAGTTTGTCCAGGGACTTTTGCGCCGGACCCACCGCTCGGGAGTTTGCGTCATGGCAGCCAGCGCTTGGCTTTTCCGTTTCCTTCCCGCTTTTGCTCTCGCAGTTCTGATGATGGGCGGATCGCCTCTGATGGCGGCGCCTCCGGTGGCCCAGTCGGAACGGCCGCGGCTCGATGTGCCGTACGTGCCGACGCCACGCCCGGTCGTCGACAAGATGCTCGAGCTGGCGGCTCCGACGGCTGAGGATTACCTGATCGACCTCGGCTCCGGCGATGGCCGCATTCCCATCACGGCGGCAGAGCGCTTCGGCACGCGCGGGCTCGGCATCGACATCGACCCGCGCCGGATCGCCGAAGCACGCGAGAATGCCGAGCGCGCAGGTGTCACGGACAAGGTCGAGTTTCGCCGGGAGAACCTGTTCGAGGCGGATCTCAGCCAGGCGACCATCCTGACGCTCTATCTGCTGCCGTCCGTGAACCTCAAGCTGCGCCCGAAGATCCTGGAGGAGCTGAAGCCCGGCACGCGGGTCGTCTCGCACGACTGGGATATGGGCGACTGGACACCTGACCGGACCGTCGATCTTGGTAACAAGACGATCCACATGTGGGTCGTTCCCGCATCTGCCGACGGCCGCTGGCAGATGAGCGACCAGGAAACGGGCCAGAGTTTCGCGCTCACGCTCGAGCAGCGCTACCAGACGATCGAGGGAGAGGCCGAGATCGACGGCCGCGAGGTGCCGGTGCGCAATGCGCGCGTTGACGGCGAGCGCATCATCTTCGAGCTGCCGGGCGAAAACGGCGATGTCCGGCATTACGAAGGCCGGGTTGCTGAGAATCAGCTCGATGGCGAAAGCTGGCAGGCGAAGCCGCTGAGTTGACGCTCCCCCTCCCAAAACCCGAGCAGCCTTCGGGCCGGACCGGCCGGGCGCAGTCAAGGCCCGCTGCGCGCCGCAGAGGCCGCACGGGCGGCGGCGGAGGAGCGCCGGCTGGCCCGCCGCTGCAGACCCTCTCGGTGCTGCAGGCGAGCGCCATGCTGGTCGGTGTCGTGGTCGGCATCGGCATTTTCAAGACGCCGCCCATCGCGGCCGCCAATGTGCCGAACGAAGCCGCGTTCATGGCGCTCTGGGCGGCCGGCGGTCTGCTGACGCTCATTGGTGCACTCTGCTACGCGGAGTTGGGCTCCACGTATCCGGATGCCGGGGGCGAGTACCACTATCTCACGCGCGCCTACGGCCGCGGGCTAGGCTTCCTGTTCGGCTGGGGCCGGATGACGGTCATGCAGACCGGCGCCATCGCCGCCGTCGCGTTCGTCTATGGTGACTACGCCTCGACGCTGCTGCCGTTGGGCACGCACGGCGCTGCGATGCATGCCGGGAGCGCCATTGCCGTGCTGACCCTGCTGCAGCTCCGGGGCGCAACACTCAGCGGGCGAACTCAGCTCACTCTTACGGGGCTGACCATCGCTGCCATTGGGCTCGTTGCCGTCAGTGGATTTCTCGCCACGCCAAAGCCGAGCGCGGCCCTGCCGGATCCCGGGTCGGGCGCAGCGGGGCTCGCGCTGGTCTTCATTCTGTTGACTTACGGCGGCTGGAACGAGACGGCCTACCTCTCGGGCGAAGTGCGCGATCCGCGCCGCAACATGGCGCGCGTGCTTCTGCTCGGGACGGGAACGGTGATGGCGATCTACCTCGTCACCAATCTCGCCCTGCTGACGATGCTGGGTCTGGAGGGGTTGCGGCAGGCCGATGCCGTCATGGTCGAGCCGATCGCGGCGGTGTTCGGCACTGTCGGCGCGGTGATCTTCGGCCTGATCGTGTGCATCGCGGCGCTGAGCACGCTCAACGCGACGATCTTCACCGGCGCCCGCAGCACGCTCGCGCTCGGGGCCGACTTCCGGCTCTTCGCGGCCGTCGGACAGCGGGGCGGCAAGACCGGCGCTCCGGCCAATGCGCTCCTGCTGCAGGGCGCTGTTGCGCTGGCCCTCGTCGTCTTCGGAGCGCAGGCCCGCAGCGGATTTCAGACCATGGTGGAATACACCGCGCCGGTATTTTGGAGCTTCATGCTGCTGATCGGAGTTTCACTCTTCCTGTTCCGCTGGCGCGACCCGGCCCGGCCGCGCGGTTTCCGCGTGCCACTCTATCCGGTGACACCGCTGCTGTTCTGCCTGACGTGCGCCTACCTGCTTTATTCGAGCGTGGTCTACACGGGCATCGGCGCGCTGGTGGGAATCGTGATTCTGGCGGCCGGCGTGCCGGTGTTTCTGATGGGACGCGCGGGCATGGCACAAGGCTGACGTACCCGGCCATTGTGCGATCCCCGCGATCTTTGAATTTTGCTAGTCTCGTGGGAAGACAAAGCGGAGCGAGCCCTATGCCCCAGGACTCCCGCGATCGCCGTCACTTCCTGGAGACCGCGACGCTTGCTGCTGCCGCCTTCACCGTGCCCGGCGCCGCATCGGCCCAAAGGTCACCTGCCGCCGAGGAGACGCAACCGATGACCGGGACCCTCACCGCCGACGAGATCCGCATCCGTCTCGGCCTGCAGCCGAACCAGACCTGCGGATATGTGCGCGAGAGCTACAAGAGCGCGCTCCAGCTCGAGGCCGGCGCCCTTCCCGCGCCGTTCAACGCCGCGCGTCCGGTAGGGACGGGACTCTATTTCATGATGACGCCGGCCGAACCGGTGAAGCTCCACCGCATCCGAAACGACCAGCTCTACCACTACTATCTGGGAGACCCGATCGAGGTTCTGATGCTGCACGTCGACGGAACGAGCGAAAAGGCGGTCGTCGGTCCCGACCTCCGCGCCGGCCAGCAACTCCAGCTCTTCATCCCCGGCGGAACCTTCCACACCGCCCGCGTGATCGACGCCCGTCCCTTTTTCCTCGGCGCCAGCACCGAATGGCCGGGCGTCATTCCCGCCGACGTAGAGATTGGCAACGTCGACGCGCTCGCTGCGAAATATCCTGGCGTCGCCGACGACATCCGGGCCTTCCCCGTGCCGGTCAACCAGTAGGCAGACGGGATCGTTCGTGACGAGCGAAAAGGGGAAATGGTGGGCGGTACTGGGATTGAACCAGTGACCCCACGCGTGTGAAGCGTGTGCTCTCCCGCTGAGCTAACCGCCCGGAAACAGATGGAAGTGAACCGGTCTTATGGGAGAGAGCCGGTAGAGTGTCAAGCCTTCAGGGGCGCGGCGCAAAGCTCTGGGCGATCTTGCGGAACTCCGGCAGCAGGGCCTGCCATTCGCCGGATGGAGCCTGGCCGACGATGCGGTAATAGCCGCCCTGCCTGCCGCGCAGGATCACCTGATAGATGCCGGTCTCGGAGCCGGTGCCGGTCGGCGGTGCAACGTGCTCGATGCCGTCGAGGCCCGCGACCTGCAGGGGCTGGCTCTCGATATTCTCCCGCTCCTGCCCGCCGGCGACGCTCGTGATGCCGGCGCGGCCGGTGGCTTCAAGGTCGTCAATGCGCGGGCTGTCGAGCGCGGTGGCGACCGTGAGCGTCGGTGGCTGGCTGGGGGGCTCGCCCTTGTTCGCCGGCCGGTCCTCGATGGCGTAGAAGTGGGATTGGCCGATGAACGCGCCGGTGTCCCTGAACGGGCCCGTGTAGCTCAGCACGAACGGCTTCGTGCCCGCGTCGGGATCGATCCGCGCGGTGGAGAGGATCTGCTCGAACGTGGCAGGCTCGGCGCTGCCGTCCCCGATCGCGCTCTTCGGCACGCTGATGCTGATGAGCGCCGCGACCGGCGGCTTCTGGAACAGCATGATGTATTTGGCGTAAGCGCCTGACGCCGTCGATTGCTCGCCCGTGACGTAGATATACTCACCTTCACGGTTGAGCGTGCCCGTCTGAACCTGGTTCACTCCCTTCCTGGAAAGCACTTCGGCGTTCAGCCCCCTGGCCATCTCAGGGTAGGCGGAGGCGGGTACTTCGAGCAGCAGGATCGTGGCGCCGTTCGAGACGTGGGCGAAGCCCGAGAAGTTTGGCGAAGCCGCAAAGCCTTCAGGCAGATCGAGGACAATGCGGCTGCCGGGCGCCTGCGCCGGGGCCGCGCCGGCAGAAATGGGCGCGATGAGCACCAAGGCCAGCAGCATTGCCATCACCTCCACCCGCCGGGCCGGCACATGCGCAGTAAGGCTCATTTTCGACGCTCCTCTCCGTCAGGCGTTCTAAGGGACGGAATCGGTGGACGACGTCCTGCTCCGCAGGGCCAATTCAGCTCCCGCTGGGCTGGTTCCCCTCGCCGGGGCGGGGCACCCGGGCCAGACAGCCGACGAGGCGTGCCATTCTGAAGGCAACGAAAGCCTGCCACGCCGCGGCCAGGCGGGCATCGGCCCCATCTTCACCTTGGCTGGCCGAATGAAATGCTGTCAGCAGCGGCTCGAGCGCCGGCTTCAGCTCCACTGTGCGAGCGTCTCCCGGCGTCCAGCCGATGAAAAGGCCGCGCTTCCGGAAGTCCTCGAGCGAGGCCGCGGACTTCGCCAGCCCCTGCAGGATCTTCAGGCGTGCGATGTCTTCCTTCAGAAGCTGCGCGCGGAACAGGCTCTCCTCTGCGGCAAGGGTCTGTTCCAGCTCGCGGATCAGCTTCACGAAAAGGGGCCTCACTTGATGGCCGGAAAGCGTCCTTCGATCGGGTAGCCGGGGTCGTTGTAGCCGGGCGTCGATGGGTGGCCGGTCACGACATGGCGGTCGACGATGGCTTCGTCCTCTGCCGTCCAGCGCACATCGAGTGCGCCGAGGTAGGGTTTCCACTGCTCCATCGTTCGCGGCCCGGCAATAACGGAGGAAACGGCCTGGTTGTTCAGCACCCAGGCGACTGCGAAGGCGATGAGATTCGTGCCGCGCGCCTCGGCATGCGCCTTGAGCTCCTCCGCGATGGCGATCGACTCGGGCCGCCATTCCGTCTCCATCATGCGCTTGTCCTGGCGGGCGGCGCGGCTGCCGGGCTCTGGCATGGCGTTGAGCTGGTACTTGCCGGTCAGCACACCGCGCGCAATGGGGCTGTAGGGCACCACGCCGAGATGGAACGCGCGGGCGGCCGGCAGCACTTCCACCTCGGGCTGACGGTTCATGAGATTATAGTAAGGCTGCAGCGCCACCGGCTCGGGCTCACCCAGCGCGCGGCAGAGGTGGCACACGTGCGCAATATGCCAGCCGCGCACGTTGGACAGCGCCCAGTGCCGGATCTTGCCCTGGCGGATGAGGTCGCCGAACGTGCGGACCACTTCCTCCCACGGTGTCTTCGGGTCGACGCGGTGGGTGTAGTAGAGGTCGACGTAGTCGGTCTTCAGCCGCCTGAGGCTCGCTTCCACTGCCTGCATCACGTGGATGCGCGACAGGCCGCGCTCGTTGCGGCCCTTGCCGCCGACCGGCTGCGCGACCTTTGTCGCGAGGATCACCTGCTGCCGGCGCCCTTCCAGCGCGCGGCCGAGGATCTCCTCGGAGCGGCCCTCCGTGTAGACGTTCGCCGTGTCGATGAAGTTGACGCCATGCTCCAGAGCATCGCAGATGATGCGCTGCGCTTCCGGCTCGTCGGTCGGCCCGCCGAAGTTCATGGTGCCGAGGCACAGCTCACTGACGCTGATGCCGGACCGGCCGAGCACCCGGTAGCGCATCTCTGCCATGGCGTTCCTCCTGTCTGCTGTCAGAATAACGACATCCCGGCTCTCGTGGCCAGGATCTACCTAACGCTGGCGCCGGTTTGTGCATGTTTGGATCGCGGGTCTTGTGCAGCACAGGGCCCGGGGCGGCCAGGATGCAATCTCAATCCCGCATCACATGTGCCGGATCAGGAAGCGATAGACGCCGCCCTCCTCGGAGTGCTCGACCAGCTCGTTGCCGGTGGATTTGCAGAACGCCTGGAAGTCGGCGACGGCGCCGGGATCGGTGGCGAGCACCTCGAGCGTGCCGCCCTTCGGAACCTCGGCGATGGCCTTCTTCGCCTTGAGGATGGGTAGTGGGCAGTTCAATCCCTTCGTGTCGAGAGTCTTGTCGGCCATCAAATTCTCCGGAAACAGCAGGACAGGCGAACTCGCATATATTCGCAAATTCGTATACGCGAGGGGAACCGGCGCGTCGAGTGGCTGGCAGGCGAGTAGCGAATAGCGGATAGTTTGACCGATGACCGTTCCGCCCGAGACCTCCGTTCGCCATTCGCCGTTCGCCATTCGCGAGCGCAAAGCGCTGTTCATCACACATCCCGCGTTCCGCCGCCCGGGTTTCGGCAAGCATCATCCGTTATCGACGTCCCGGCAGTCGGCATTGCTGGACCTTTGCGAGGCGCTGGGATGGCTGCCGGCCGAATTGCAACGGATTGCCCCGCTGGCGGATCGTCCACTGCTGGAGCGGTTTCACGCGCCGCATTATCTCAACGCGCTCGAGGGGGCTTGCAGTCGCATGATGGCGGAGCCTGCCGACCGCGAGCGCTACAACATCGGCACGATGGAATGTCCGCTGTTCGAAGGCCTTTGGGAGAGGGCGTGTGCCAGCGTCGGCGGATCGGTGCTGGCTGCGCAGGTGGCACTCGCAGGTGCCGTTGCCTTTCATCCGGGCGGCGGAACGCATCACGGCCGGCCGGATCGGGCTTCCGGATTCTGCTTCTTCAACGATCCGGTGTTCGCCGTCATGGCGCTGCTCGATGGCGGGGTGGAGCGGCTGCTCTATGTGGACCTCGACGCGCACCATGGTGACGGCGTCCAAAACGCGTTCGCAGCCGACGCGCGCGTCTCCTTCTTCTCGATCCACGAGGAGGGGCGCTGGCCCGGAACCGGGGGACTCGAGGATCGTCTTGGCGGGCGGGCGTGCAATGTGCCGGTTCCGCGAGGCATCTCCGATGCGGAGTACACCTGGGTCACCGAGCAGCTCCTGGCGCTGGCGCTGGAGCGCCTTCGCCCCGAGGCCGTGGTCGTGACGCTGGGAGCCGATGCGCTTGCCGGCGATCCGCTTTCCGCCATGCAACTCAGCAATCACACTCTATGGGCGGCGACAGAGCTGTGCGTCGGTCACGCAGAAGCTGCGGTGGTGCTCGGCGGCGGTGGCTACAACCCCTGGACGACGGCCCGCCTCTGGGCCGGGATGTGGGCGCGGCTTTCCGGCCAGCCGATACCGTCCTCGCTGCCGGAGCCGGCCCAAGCCGTACTTGCTGCGCTTTCCTGCGATCTCGTCGACGATGAGGACCGCGATCCGGCCTGGCTCTCGACCATCGCCGATCCGCCACTCCAGCACGGTGATGTCACAGTTCGGCAACAGGTGCGGGATATCGTGGCGAACCTCGCCTCGGATTAACCCCCTGAGCCTCGACTCCGGCGAGACTTCAAATCGAGTTTCCCCTCGGTGCTTGCCCTTGGACCGCACGGGTGGCAAGCATCCGGGCGGGAGCCTCTTTCTGAGTCGGGGCTGGTTGGCCGCGTCATGAACGAACACGTCTCCGAGCCACGCCCCGGGGGAGGGGCCGGATCACGAATGCCGGAACATGGCACGCCACAACGCTCGTTCGCGCTCAGCTTCGGTATCGACCGGCTGGGGCTGATTGCGCTGAAAGCGCCACGCGTCTCGGCGCTGATCATCGTGCTCCTGAGCGCGCTGGCCGTCATGGGCGTGATGCGGCTCAAGGTGGACGACTCGCTCTCCGAGCTGTTCCGCACCGATACGCCCGAGTTCCACCAGTACGAGGAGATCGACCGCCGCTTCCCGTCGAGCGAGTACGACGTGCTCGCCGTCGTCGAAGGGCCGAACCTGCTCGACAAGGCGCAGCTCCACGCCTTTGCCAACGCAGTCATCGATCTGCAGCTCGCCGATGGCATCGACGGCCTCGTGTCCATGCTGTCGGCGCGCGGCAAACCGGATGCCAACGGCTACGCGCCGCCAATCGTGCCCGACGAGCTGCCCGACGGCGCCGAGTATGATGCCGTCATCGAGGCCCTGCGCACGAATGACGTCGTCTCGGGCAAGTTCCTCTCCGATGACGGCGAGCTGGCGCTGATCGTCATGTCTCTCGACCGGCAGGTCGTGGAGGAGCGCGGGGCGAAGGCTGTCATCGGCGGCATTCTCGAAACGGCAGAGCAGGCGCTCGAAGGATCGGGCCTGACGGTGAAGCTCACCGGTGCGCCGGTGATGCAGCTCGAGATCCGCAATGCGGTCGAGCGCGATCGGCTGATCTACAACGGATTGGGCTTCCTGGTCGGCGCCATCATCGCCTACCTGTTCTTCCGCCGGCTGTCGCTGACCTTGATTGCGGTGCTCGGACCGACGATCGCGATCCTGTGGACGCTGGGTGTCGTCGGCGGGCTCGACTTCCGCCTGAACCTGTTCATCAACGTGCTGACGCCGCTGATCCTGGTCTCGGGCTTCTCCGACTCCATGCACCTGGTGTTCTCGATCCGCCGGGACATCATGGCGGGGGTCGACCGGGTGACGGCGGCGCGGAACGCCGTGCTCGACGTGGCTCCGGCCTGCCTGCTGACGGCGATGAACGCGTGCCTCGCGCTGATCTCGTTCGCCTGGGCGGACTCCGCACTGATCCGTACGTTCGGCAAGGCGGCGCTGCTGGCAGTGAGCACGTCCTACATCGCCGTGGCGGTCGTCGTGCCGACGCTGGCCGCATTGCTGATCCGGCGCGAGAAGGCCCCGGTGGCCGTACCTTCCGATCAGCAAGGTGATGGCGTCGGGTTCCTCACCCGGCTTTCGGATTGGATCGTTCATCGCGTCGCCTATCGGCCGCTGCCCTACTTCCTCCTGGGCTTGACTGCGGTTGTCGTGAGCGGGCTTGCCTACACGCAGCTCGAGCCGCATTACCGGCTGGCCGATCAGGTGCCGGACAAGGAGCATGCGCTGGCGGCGACAGACCGTCTCGACGAGAAGCTGACGGGCGCAAACCCTGTCCACGTGATGATCGAGTTGGGCGACGGACAGTCGCTCTACGACCCGGCCACCTTCGAGGTCATCGCGCGCGCACATTCCGTGCTGGAGAAGGAGGCGGGGCTCGGCAACGTCTGGTCCGTCGACAGCCTGCGCCGCTGGCTCGCCGAGGCCGGTGATGACCGCATCGAGACCGTGAAGTCCTACATCGCAGTCCTGCCCGAGCACCTGGTCCGCAGGTTCATCGACAAGGACGAAAAGGCGGTGCTCGTCACGGGCCGGCTGCCGGACGTGGACGCGAGCGAAATTCTGCCCGTTGTCGAAAAGATCGACCAGGCGCTCGAGCCGGTCCGTCAGGAGTTCCGGGATTATGAGGTTTCCGTAACGGGCCTGCCCGCCATCGCCGCGCGCAATTCCGCGACGCTCATCTGGGAGCTGAACATCGGGCTCGTCGGCGACATGTTCGTCATCTTCATCTTCCTGGGGATCGCGCTGCGCTCGGTCCTGTCCAGCGTCACGAGCATTCTGCCGTCACTGTTCCCGATATTCGCGACGGGTGCGCTGCTCTGGCTGACGGGAGAGGGTCTGCAGTTCGCCTCCATCATTGCCATCACGGTTGCCTTCGCGCTCGCAATCGACTCGACGATCCACTTCCTCAATCGTTTCCGGATCGAGGAGACACGGCTCGGGCCCGGACCCGGGAATGCGACGGCTGCGCTCGTCGCCACGATGCATCACATCGGGCCGGTGATCGTGCTGACGACCATCGTCCTGGCGCTGGGTCTCGGCGTAACCGTGCTTTCGCACCTGCCGTCCCTGCGCCTCTTCGGGCGGCTGGCTGCGGTCTGTCTGTTCGCATCTCTCATCGGGCAGCTGTTGATCCTGCCGGCGACCATCGCGCTTTATCGCCGCCACTTCCCGAGAAAGGCGTGAAGATCGGGGCTTCCCTGATATTCAGACTTTCGAATATGATCCCGTCATGGGATGGCTCGAGAAGCTGACATCGATCGAGGCGCTGGAGGATGCCGCATTCGACGCGGACCTCGTTGCCGAGCTGGAACTGGGCGCGCCTGAGCTGTCGGCCGCCCGGTCGATCCGCTTCTCCACCCCGACGTTCAAGGAGTACGCGACGAGCGAGCTCAAGGGCTGCGGCAAGAACTCTTTTCCCGCCTTCTCGGTGACCGCCGGCGCCTGCGCACTCGATTGCGATCACTGCCAGGCGAAAATCCTGGAACCGATGATCCCGGCAACCACGCCGGAAATGCTCGATCGCAAGGTGCGTGATCTCATCCTGCTGCAGGATCTGCAGGGCTTTCTGCTGTCGGGCGGCTCGAACCGGCGCAACGAGATCAAGTACGAGCGGTATTATCCGGTCATCGAGAAGCTGAAGCGCGATTTCCCTTATCTGAAGATCGCCATTCACTCGGCGCTGCTGGATGAACCCCGCGCCAAGCTGATGGAATCGGCCGGTGTCGACACGGCGATGATGGATGTCATCGGCGCGGAAGAAACGATCCGGCAGGTGTATCACCTCGACCGGCCGGTGGAGGACTTCGAGGCAACGCTGGCGGCACTTTGTTCGACAAGCATGGAGGTCGTGCCGCACATCGTCATCGGTCTGCACTACGGCCGCATTCTCGGCGAGGCTCGTGCGCTCGACATTTGCGCGCGTCACGGCATTCACAGTCTGGTGCTGGTGGTCATCATGCCGTTCTACGCGCGTCCCGGCACTTTCGCGACGCCTGAGACAGGAGATGTCGGCCGCATCTTCCTCGAAGCGCGGCGAAGGCTTCGGGACAGGCCAGTCAATCTCGGATGCGCCCGGCCTGCCGGCATGCACAAGCGTGTCACCGACGCATACGCGGTTATGGCCGGTCTCGATGGCATCGCGTTTCCCGCCGATGGAGCGGTGGCCGTCGCCGAGGCGATCGGGCGGCCGTTCGAGCAGGCTCACGCGTGCTGCTCGATCAAGGTCGGCGGTTTGTCCGGCGCGAAGAGCGCGTGCGCGGCATGAGGCGCGAGCTGACAGTCGACGTGCTGGTCATAGGCCTCGGGCCCGCCGGAGCGTGCGCTGCTGCTGCC
Organism: Hyphomicrobiaceae bacterium; assembly: GCA_041687075.1. Taxonomy (GTDB): domain Bacteria; phylum Pseudomonadota; class Alphaproteobacteria; order Rhizobiales; family Hyphomicrobiaceae; genus ZC4RG25. Next base: position 12,557 of record JAWLCO010000061.1, read on the forward strand.
GCTGCCCGGGCCGGCCTCCACGTGCTCGCCATCGATCGCAAGGCCGAGGCCGGCGTCCCGGTTCAGTGCGCCGAGTTCGTGCCCGCCATGATCGGGCAGGAGATCGGCGCGTTGGGCGCGGCACGGCGACAGTCCATCCGCTCCATGGTGACCTACGTCGAGTCGGCAGGCCCACATATCAAAGAGCAATTCCCCGGCCACATGATCGACCGCGCCGCCTTCGACGCGGCCCTCGTAGCCGAGGCGATCGCGGCTGGGGCGGATTGCCGGTTCGGCACAGTGCTCCGCAAACTCGATGGGAATGGCACCGCCCAACTTTCGAGCCGACGCCCTTTCAGCCCTCCCCTTGACGGGGAGGGCGGCGCGGCGGAGCCGTGCGGGTGGGGTGGGGCCACGAACGAGACGTCCGAGCCCGGGCACCCCCACCCCCAACCCCTCCCCGCAAGGGGGAGGGGAGATGGAGCACTGTCGGCGTCCGCAGGCCCTTTCAGCCCTCCCCTTGACGGGGAGGGCGGCGCGGCGGAGCCGTGCGGATGGGGTGGAGCCGCGGACGAGACGCCTGAGCCCGGGCACCTCCACCCCCAACCCCTCCCCGCAAGGGGGAGGGGAGATAGGGGGTACTCCGCCGCTTCAGCCGCACTTCCATGGCCAGAGAGGTCAGAGGTGTACTGGACCGTCCGTGCCCGGGTCATCATTGGTGCGGATGGGCCGCGGTCGGCGGTGGGGCAGGCCATTGGGCAGGTGAACCGGGAATTGGCCGAGACGCGGCAGATCACGGTGCCCCTGCTGCAGCCCTTCGAAGCGACCGACATATTTCTCTCAGCAGGCATCCGCGGCGGCTACGCCTGGCTCTTCCCTAAAGGAGACGTGGCAAATCTCGGGTTGGGCGTCGATCCGGCCGCGCGGGATCGGCTCAAGCCGCTGCTGGAGTCTCTGCACCAGCACCTTGTTTCCGAGGGACGCGTCGGCACGGAAGTGTTCGGTCACACCGGAGGTGCCATTCCTGTCGGCGGCATTCTGGAGCCTGCAGGCCAATGCGGCGAGGCCGCCATACTGCTCGCCGGTGATGCGGCGGGGCTCACCAATCCGGTGACCGGAGCCGGCATCAATGCCGCCGTCATTTCAGGCACACTGGCGGGCGAGGCCGCGGTGCGAGTTTGTGAAAGCGTCGCCGATGCAGCAACCGACTACGCCGAGGAGCTCGCCGACCTGTTCGGATCATCGCTCGCCCGTGCACTCGCACGCCGGCGCGAGCTGATGCAGTCGTACGCGACGGGGGCCCCAAGCCCGGCCGATCTCGAACGATCCTGGATCGCCTTTCCCGCCTACTGGGCAGCCTGACACGAGGTGCCAGCCGATGACCTGCCTGAAACGAGAAGTCGCCCTGCCATCCGCGAAGGGACCAGGGAATCTCGACTACAACCCCTTCGACATGATGCAGCCGCGAGCGCCGGCCGCCATCCCGGCGCCGCTCAAGAACGGCGGGCGGGTCAAGTCGGCGAACGTGCCGCCGGAGGGCGTCTACCTGCCGAACAACAACCGGCTCGCGCCGCATATGCGCTCGCCGGAGTACGTGCAGCTCTCGACGGCAGCCGCGATCACGCTCGGCATCATGCCGGGAAAAATGCATCGATGCTCCTGCACCCGCTGCCTCAACCTGCTGCTGACCTACCCTGAAGGCTGCCGCGCCAACTGTGCCTACTGCGGTCTTGCCCGCCATCGCGAGGCGGAGCGCGATTATGCCGACCGCAACTTCATCCGCGTGGATTGGCCCGCGGTGCCGATGGCTGAGGTGATCGATATCGTCGCTCGCGACGGAGCGAATACACCGTTCCACCGCATGTGCATCTCGATGATCACGCATCCGCGGTCGGACGAGGACACGGTCACGGTGCTCAAGGCGTGGACCGACCGCATCGATCCCGCGACGGTGCCGGTCTCGATCCTCTCCAATCCGATGACGATGACGCGGGAGGACGTCGCCCTCCTCAAGGACCTCGGCGCGGAGATTTTCACCGTGGCGCTCGATGCGGCGACGCCGGAGATTTTCGACCGTACCCGCGGCAAGGGCGTCTCCTCACCCCACACCTGGAAAAAGTACTGGGAAATCCTGGAGGACGCCCGGGACATCTTCGGTCCGGAGAAATTCGGTGCCCACATCATCGTCGGCATGGGCGAGACGGAGCATGACGTGCTCACCCTCGTGCAGCGGCTCGTCGACATGGGCGGGCACAGCCACATGTTCTGCTTCTTCCCCGAGAAGGGCTCGCTGATGGACCACCTGCCGGCGACCCCGCGCGACCAGTGGCGGCGGGTGCAGCTCGCGCGCTATCTTATCGACTATCGCGGCGTGCGCGTCGAGAAGATGCGCTTCGACGAGGCGGGGCGCGTCGTCGACTACGGCATCCCGCAACCGGAGCTGGAAGCCATCATCGATGAGGGCATCGCCTTCCGCACCAGCGGCTGCCCGGGCAAGGTCCGCGAGGATATCTCCGCCTGCGATCGTCCTTACGGCGACAGCCCGCCGTCGAATATCGCCAGCTATCCCTTCCAGCCCGCAGCGGCCGACCTGCGCCGCATCCGCCATCAGCTTGGCATGGAGCGGCCGGATGATCCGTACGTCGAAGGCGAGGAGCTCGAGCAGGGGGATGTGCCATGAGTGTCCCGTTCCGCGTCATCGATTCGGGCGTACGCGAAGGCCGCCTGCAGATCGCGTTCGATGCGGCGCTGATCGAGCTGCACAGGGAGGGCAAGTCACCCGACACGGTGCGCTTCCTGCGCTTCAAACCGTCGGCGCTCATCGGCCGCCATCAGGCGATGAGCCATGAGGTCAAGCGCGACTACTGCCGCGAGAATGGGATCGGGTTGGTGCGCCGGATCACAGGCGGCGGTGCCATCTACCTTGATGAGGGGCAGGTGGGCTGGGAGCTGGTGTTATCACGCCGCCGGCTGCCGATGTCGTCGCTCGCCGACTACACGCGGGCGATCTGCGAGGCGGTGGCCGCCGGGTTATCGTCGGCATTCGGAATCGAGGCCCGCTACCGGCCGCGCAACGACATCGAGGTCGGCGGCCGCAAGCTCTGCGGCACGGGCGGCTTCTTCGACGGCGACACGCTGATCTATCAGGGTACTGTGCTGGTCGATGCCGATCCCGCCCGCGTCATCGGCTGCCTCAACGTGCCCGAGGCGAAACTGAAGAAGCGGGAGCTGGACTCGGCCGAGCAACGGGTGGTGACGCTGAAGGCTCTGCTGGGCGAAGCTCCGTCGGTCGAGTCGGTCCATCGCGCCGTGCTCGACGGGCTGTCGGCCAACCTCGGCATAGACCTGCAACCCGGCGAGCCCACCGCAGAGGAAGAAGCGCTGGCGGCCAAACTGCATGACGAGGAGATCGGCACCGACGAGTTCGTGTTCGAGATCGACGATCCGCGCGGCGCCGATGTGCTGGAAGCCTCTCATACGGGTCCCGGCGGCACCGTATCGGCTTACGTCCGCCTCGAAGGCGAGAGCGGGGCACGGCGCATCCGGGAAGCGCTGATCACGGGCGACTTCTTCGTTACGCCGCCGCGGCTGATCTACGACCTGGAAGCGGCCCTGCGCGGCGTATTCGTCGGCGAGGCAGGCGACGCAGTGGAGCACTTCTTCGCAAACCGGAAGCCGGACCTGCTCACCATCGCGCCCGCTGATTTCCGAAAGGTCATCGAGCACTGCCTAAGAGCCGCATGAGCGAGTCCGTGACAGCGCCGCTGGTCTCGTCGCCCATCGCGATCGATCCGGCGTGGATCGACCACAACGGCCATCTCAACATGGCCTATTACAACGTCATCTTCGACCGCGCGCTGGACGAGGTGCTGCTGCCGGCGGGGCTCGGGCCGGATTACGTGCGAGAGACGGGCTGCACCTACATGGCCGTCGAGGCGCACATCTGCTACCTGCGCGAGGTCTTCCGCACGGATACCGTTCGCGTCAGCGTGCGCGTGCTCGACCTCGATCCGAAGCGCATGCACCTCTACTGCGAGATGCGGCACGCGTCGGAGGATTGGCTGGCCGCGACCTCCGAATGGATGTTCCTGCACGTCGATACGAACGAGCGCCGCACGGCGACATGGCCACCGCCCATCTTCGAGTGGTTAGAGGTGATCCACCGGGCGGATAAGCACTTGAAGCCGCCGGAGCGAGCGGGCCGGCGCATCGGCATTCCGCGCAAGGGCGAGCCATGAAGCACGTCTCGGTCGTCCAGCACACGCAATCCGAATGGCTGGGCCACATCGAGGACCATCTCGAAGGCCGAGGCATCCGCTTCAGCTACTTCCGTCCGTTCACCGCCGGGGGGAAGCTGCCCGATGTCAATGTGCTGGGAGACGGCCTGATTCTGGTCGGAGGTGGCCCGTGGGGCGCCGCAACGCGGGATCGTCTGCTGCCGACGCTCGATGCCGAGGTCCGGCTCGCCCGCGCCTGCCTGATGCTGGAGAAGCCCGTCATCGGCCTTGGCCTCGGTGCGCAGATCCTGGCCATCGCTGCCGAGGGTACGGCAGAGCAGGCCGCGCTCGCGCTGCAGGTCGGCGAAGCCCGTCGCACGAAGGAGGGAGCGCTCGGGGGCTTTCTGCCGGCGTCGTTCCCCAACGTCGTCTACATGCGCGACCGGCCAATCCCGCCCGACTACGCCGAGGTTCTGGCCGTGGATGCGGAGGGCCGGCCGGCGCTGTTCCAGATCGGCAGCACGGCCTTCGGCTTCACGGGCCATCCCGGCGTCCGGCGGGCGATGATCGAAGACCTCATCATGGAATTCGACGAGGCGCCGGACGACACCGGGCCGGCCCTCGACCGCCTGACCGGCCTTGCGAGCGCGATCGAGGATGCTCTGGTGCCGATCATGACCGGGCTCATCCAGGCGACCGGTTGGATGCGCTGATCTCCAGGCTCACCCACGCGCCGCCCGTCGTTCGCCCCACAGATTGAGCACGTTACCCGCAATAACCACGACGCCGCCCAACAGAATGATGGGATCGAACGGCTCGGCATAGACCATTGCGCCCACGACCGCGATCAGCGGCAATCGGAAGAAATCCATGGGCGCCACGATGATCGCATCGGCCAGAGCGAAGGCGCGCACCAGCGAGTAGTGGGCCGAAAGCCCGGCCAGCGCGATAATGCTGATCCAGCCCATCGTCACCAGATCCGGCACGCGGATTCCGCCGATCAGCAGGAGCAGCGAAAGCGCCGTCTGAATGACGAACATGTAGAACAGGATCCGGAGCGGGCTCTCGCCCTGGGTCAGCGTCTTGGTTGCGAGCATGGACAGGGCGAATCCGATGGCAGCCACCAGACCCAGGCCGATCCCTGCGTTGAACGCCACCACCCCGGGCTGTGCGACGATGACCATGCCGAGGAACCCGACCACGGCTGCCGCAAGCCGCGTCTGGGTCAGTCGCTCGCCGAGCAGCAGCGGTGCCAGCAGAGCCACCCAGATCGGTGCCGTGAACTCGAGCGCGAAAAGCTGGGCCAGAGGTATCATTGTGAGTGCGCTTAGCCAGCTGTACTGCGCGATGAAGTGGATGACGCCGCGCACGGAATGCAGCGTGAGTCGTGTCGTGCGCATGGCCTTCAGCCCGGGCCCCACCATCACGATCGCCAGTACGATCACCAGCGAGATCAGGCAGCGGTAGAACATCATCTCGAGCGTCGTCGCGCCGCGGGCGGCCTCGCGGCCGGCGATCGCCACGCTCGTGAACGAGCCCAGCGCCACGCCCATCCACGCCAGCGCCCGCATGACTTGCGGCTGTGTTCTGATCATCGCTGCGTCCGTCATGGCGCAAACCTTCCCTCGCCGGGGAAGGGCCCGCTACAGCAGTCCCCGTTGTGCATCATTACATTCGCAATTACGAATATTCACTTGCCGGTCGTCTGCGGACCGATTAGGCTTCGACCCAAGTCGCGCTTCACGCCCGTTGGCGTAAACATAGCGGCGCTTGAAGCCCAAGACACGGATAAAACCAAAGGGCGACCGAGGAAACGCATGGCCAAGAAGCTGGTGATCGTCATGGCCAACACCGACCCGCGCAACGGGGAGGAGCTTGGCGCACCCATTTTCCAGGCCTCTGTCGCGGCAGCCATGGATTACGAGGTCGAGGTGATCTGCACCGCGACGGCTGGCCGGCTGATGAAGAAGGGCGTCGCCGAAAAGCTCGTCGTCAAGCCCGGCAGCCCCAAATCCGTTTATGACTTCATCAGGGAGGCCCACGAGGCCGGGGTGAAGTTCTACTGCTGCTCGCCCAACCTGGATCTCTTCGACATGACGAAGGACGACCTGATCCCCGAATGCTCCGGCATCGTGGGTGGCGCCTATCTCGTCGAGGAGGTGATGGAGGGCGATACGAAGGTGTTGTCTTATTGAGAGGGGCCAATGGCGCATAGCGGGTAGCGAATAGGGAGCCCGAAATCTATTCGCCAATGGCTATTCGCCATTCGCTAGTGACAATGTCCGAAGCGGCTACAGCAACGCGCTTTCAGGACTACATCGGCGATCCAGTATCGGAAAAGCCGCCGGTTCCGCGCGAGAAGCTGGAAGAGATCTTCAATGATCTTCAGTCGGACCTCAGGTTCGATCATGAGCTGAATGGCTGCCTGAACTGCGGCATCTGCACGGCGACATGCCCGGCAGCGCATTACTACGATTTCTCCCCGCGCGAGATCGTCCAGCTGCTTTGGACGGAAAATCTCGAAGGCATCTACGATGCCATGCAGGAGAAGATCTGGTCCTGTGCCCAGTGCTATACCTGCGCCGCGCGTTGCCCGTTCAGGAACTCGCCGGGCGGGCTCGTGATGCTGATGCGCGAGGTGGCGATCAAGCATCAGATGCAGTCGGCGAAGGACGTCCTGCGTCCGTTCAGCCGCGTGATGCTGAAGCTCATTTCCACCGGCAATCAGCTCGCGCCGGACATGATCAATCCGCAGCACTTCGCGGATTGGGGGCCCAATATCTCGAAAGTCGATGCGCCGCTGAAAGTGCTGCGCAAGGCCATTCCGATGGCGACGCTCAACACGACGGAGACGGCTTGGGAGGTCAACCTGAAGACCTCTGTCGAGCTGTACACGATCTGGGAAATGACGGGGGTTCTCGATCAGCTCGAAGGGCTGGACGAGAACCTGTTCGACGTCATCACCGATATCATGGACGAGAAGCGCGAGGACTGGGCCGACTTCCTGGACGAGCAGGAGGAGGAGGCCGAGGACGACTGATCGGAACCGTATCCGCCTTCGAGGCGGAGCACACACATGGAGGTCCGATATGCCTATGGATGGGACTGGCCGGCCGACGCAGCCGGGCGAGCGTTTCACCGGTCACGGGCCGGAGTGGCGGGACTCCGACCTGAGCCCGCGCGAGGCGGCCATCGCAACCGCCTGGGTCGAGCAGAAGATCGACAAGCGCTCGATGCTGACCAACAAGGATCGCGTCGAGGACGTGCGCGATGCCATGTGGCAGCTCGAGAAGGACGGTGAGATTATCGTTCACCGCATCACCGACGCGCACGAGCCGATCACGGTCAAGACGCTCTACGGCTGGGACAAGCGGATCCCGACGAACCGGCTGTGGCACCACAAGAGCTGCGGCCAGTGCGGAAACATTCCCGGCTACCCCGTTTCCCTGCTCTGGCTCCAGAACGAGCTCGGCATCTCCTATCTCGACGAAACGGATCAGACCTCCTGCACGGCCTGGAACTATCACGGCTCAGGCATCGGCAATATCGAAAGCCTCGCCGCCGTATTCCTGCGCAATTTCCATCAGGCTTATGTTTCCGGCAAAGCGCAGGGCTTCGATCCGGGGCATTATTATCCGCTGGTCCACTGCGGAACGAGCTTCGGCAATTACAAGGAGGTGCGTTCGTACCTCATCCATTCGGCAAAGCTGCGCGAGAGCGTGAAGAAAATCCTCGGCAAGCTGGGCCGGCTGGTCGACGGCAAGCTGCTGATCCCAGAGGAGATTGTGCACTACTCCGAGTGGCTGCACGTCATGCGCCACCGCATCGCCAATCACCAGAAGATCGACGCGAGCCACATCCGCGCCACGATCCATCCGGCGTGCCACGTTTACAAGATGGTGCCCGAGGACGCGATCTACGACGACAGCGTGCTCGACGGGAACCGCGTCGCCGTCTCGACCGGCCTCATGGAGGCGCTCGGCGCGCAGGTGATCGACTACAAGACGTGGTACGACTGCTGCGGCTTCGGTTTCCGCCACATCATTTCCGAGCGGGAGTTCACGCGCTCCTTCGCCATCGACCGCAAGATCCGCGTCGCTGTGGAGGAAGCCCAGGCCGACATCATGATCGGCCACGACACGGGCTGCATCACCACCCTCGACAAGAACCAGTGGATCGGCAAGGCCGAGGGCAAGCACTTCGAGTTGCCCATTCTGGCCGACTGCCAGTTCGCTGCGCTGGTCTGCGGCGCCGATCCCTACAAGATCGTCCAGACCCACTGGCACGCGAGCCCGACCGAGACGCTGATGGAGAAGCTCGGCATCGACTGGCGGGCGAAGAAGGCTGCGTTCGAGGCCTATCTGAAAGAGGTCGAGCAGGGCAAAGCTGACCAGCTTTACGACCCGCGCCTTCGAATTACCGGCGGCCCGGGCTTCCGGCCCATGAGGTCGGCAGCGCTTTCCGGTAGCAGTGTGGCGGCGGAGTAATGACGCAGAGACAATCTCACCCTGTTTCCCTCCCCCTTTGCGGGGAAGGGATAGGGGAGTGGGGGTCCACAAGTACCAGATCGATGGCAAACGAAACCGCACGGTACCTCAGACGAAACAAGACCAGCGCCGAACGGCGGCTTTGGGGGAAGCTACGCGCATTGAAGACATTGGGTTTCAAATTCCGACAGCAAGTTCCAATCGATAACTACATTGTGGATTTCGCGTGCTTTTCGAAACGTCTCATCATCGAAGTTGATGGCGCCACGCACAGCACGGCTGAAGAGCGCGAGAAGGATGCGACCCGCGAAGCGCACTTGCGGAGGCAAGGTTTTCGAATCATGCGCGTTTGGAACCGAGAAATTTTCGACAATGTAGATGGCGTTATGGACAGCATCGTCGCTGTTCTTAACACCCCCACCCCCAACCCCTCCCCGCAAGGGGGAGGGGAGCCATCTTTCGGCCCTCCCCTT
>JAWLCO010000062.1:0-21516 GCA_041687075.1 Hyphomicrobiaceae bacterium
TGGTTGCGGGGGCAGGATTTGAACCTGCGACCTTCAGGTTATGAGCCTGACGAGCTACCGGGCTGCTCCACCCCGCGTCACTGGAAGCATCGTCAGAACCGTAGCCGCTTGGAAACCGGCCCGAATCTGACGTCAAAAGCCGCCCGGGGGCGGCTTCGATGGAGATTATATAGCACGGGAATCGTAGATGTGAAGACCTGTAGGGTGCTGATGGGGAAAAGATTTTGGGCACGCGGGTAGATTGTGCCCGTCAGGGCTTTCGCGCGGCCATTTCGCCGTCGGGGGCGATGCCCAGACGCTTGCTGCGCAGGATGAAGTGGAGGTTGCGGGCGTAGATGAAGAGGCCCATGCCCTGGCCCAGCATGAAGACGGGATCGAGGCGGTAGACGGCGTAGGCAAAGAGCAGGGCGCCGCCGGCCAGGCTGAAGTACCAGAAGGTTTCCGGCACGATGGAGCGGCGGGCGCGCTCGCTGGCGATCCACTGCACGATGAACCGCATGGAGAACATGAGCTGTGCCGTGAAGCCGATCGCGAGCCAAGCCTTCTCGACGCCGGGCGTGCCGGCCCACCAGGCCGCGATCTCGGCTGCGGCTGTTGCTAAGAAATCCATCGAACCCCCGAATGTCGCGCCGCCCCGGACGAGCTCCCCCTCAGCTCTTGTCGCCGGTGTTGCGCACAAGCCCGTCGCCGCGCGCTTTCAGTCGCCGGCCGAGGTTGGAGATATGCCGCCCCTCCGGCATGTCCTCCACGATCTCGGGAACCCTGGTGCGCCGGCGCAGCCAGCTTACGCCGACGAGATCGTATAGCCCGATCAGGGCGCGGCCGAGGTTGTTGTACTTCGACTGGCCAGCCTGGCGCGGGCGATCGTTGACCGGCACGTAGGCGACCTCGTGGCCATAGGTCAGGAACAGCGCCGGCAGGTAGCGGTGCATGCTGGTGAAGAATGGCAGCCGCAGGAAGGCCTCGCGCCAGTACACCTTGATGCCGCAGCCCGTATCCGGGCAGTTATCCTTGAGCACCACGTCGCGAATCCCGTTCGCAGCCCTGGAGGCGAAGCGCTTGGCGCCTTCGGCCTTCCGCTCGGTGCGCACGCCGCCGACCAGGGCCGGGCCGTTTCCGCCGGGCGGGGCGAGGCGCCGCAGGAGACACGGGATGTCGCGTGGGTCGTTCTGCCCGTCACCGTCCATAGTGGCTATGATGGGGCTGGTGGCGGCCAGAATGCCCGTCCGTATGGCCGCGCTCTGTCCGGCGATCTGCCCGTGCCGCAGATAGCGCAAGCCAGGGAAGCGGTCGGACTGGATCAGCGACTTCACCTCCGCACCCGTCGCATCCTGGCTGGCGTCGTCGACGACGATGACCTCCGCCAGAGTGTCGGCGGGAACGGTGGCATAGGTCTCCTCGACGAGTCGGCCGATGTTGCCGGCCTCGTTGAGGGCGGGAATGACCACCGAGATGCGCATGTGAGATGTGCCGTCCCTGTGCTGCGCCGGCGCAAGGAGAGTTGTGTTCCCGCACCGCGCTCGACCAAAGGTATCAGGGTTTGCGAGGGCTGCTCAACCATGTAAATGGGCGGCGGGCTGCGGGCCCGTTCGGCAGAGCAGGGGGCTGACATGACGGCGCAGGCCGCGAGTGAAAGCGATGCGGGCGTTCAGTCCGGCTGGTTGCCGAAGCTGATTGCTGTTCTCGCTGTGCTGCTGGCGGCGCGATTCGTGGCGCTGGCCTGCAATGCCACCGATCTGTTTTTCGACGAGGCGCAGTACTGGTCCTGGAGTCTGGAGCCGGCCTTCGGCTACTACTCCAAGCCGCCGCTGATCGCCTGGATCATTGGCGCTGCGACGGAGACCTGCGGAGTGTCGGAGTTCTGCGTGCGGCTGCCCTCGCCGATCATCCACACGGCGACGGCGCTGGTGATCTATGCGCTCGCCGCGCGGCTCTATGACCGGCGGATCGGGTTCTGGTCCGCCGTGGTGTTCGCGACCTTGCCCGGCGTTTCGCTCTCGGCCGGCATCATCTCCACGGACGTGCCGCTGCTGTTCTTCTGGGCGTTGGCGCTATACGCGTTCGTACGCCTGCTGGATACGGATCGCTGGTGGCCGGCGCTGGTGCTCGGTGTGGCCTTCGGGCTCGGGCTCAATGCGAAGTACGCGATGGTGTACTTCGTCCTCTCGGTGGCCGTTTACGTCGCGACGGTGCCGCAGGGGCGCTGCCTGCTGCGTGATGGGCGCCTCTATGCAGCCTTGCTCATCGGGCTTCTGCTTGTCGCGCCGAACCTCGCCTGGAATATCGAGAACGGCTTTGCGACGTTCGCGCACACGGCTGACAATGCGAGGTGGACGGGCTCGCTGTTCCACCCGGACAAGGCGCTGGAGTTCTTCGGCGCGCAGTTCGGCGTGTTCGGTCCGATTCTGTTCGGTTCGCTTCTGGTCATTACGTGGCGGGCGTGGGGGGAGGGCTTGCCGGCGCCTGACCGTCTGCTGCTGGCGTTTGCGCTGCCGGTCATCGTGCTCGTGACGGTGCAGGCTTTCCTGTCGCGAGCGCATGCCAACTGGGCCGCCGTGAGCTATGTCTCGGCAACGGTGCTTGTGACAGCAACGATGTTTCGGGATGGCGCCTGGCGGTGGTTCAAGAGCTCGCTCGCTCTGCACGCGGCCATCCTCGCCGGCATCGGCGTAGCGACGGCAACCGCCGGATCATTCCGCCTGCCGGGCGGTGGCGACCCCTTCGCACGGACACTCGGTTGGCGGGCGCTTGCGGAGGAAACGGCTGCCGTGCTTGCCGAAGGCAGGCAGGCCGGCCGGCCGTTCGGGGCGGTGCTGACCAATGATCGCGCCGTGACGGCGGAGTTGCTCTACTACATGCGACAGGATCCCACGCCGGTGTTCGCATGGCGTGAGCCGGGCACGCGCCCGCGCGACCATTACGAGCTGACGCGGGCCTACGGAAAGAACGCGCCCCAGCCGGTGTTGCTGGTGACCTTGCGTCGGGACGCGGGGAAGCTGTCAGACCGGTTTGGCGAGGTGGAGCTGGTTGCCGAGCGTGAAGTGCCTGCCGGTGCGGGACCGGCGCGCAGGATCACATTCCACCGGCTCAATGGTTTGCGCGGCGAATGATCGAGCGTATTGCGATACGGCAATGCCGCAGGCGGCGTTCGGGGTAGAATGTCGAGAGTTGTACGCTGCCCAGGCAACGCGCGAGCCGCGCATGCAGATGAGTGAAGGAGGTGCCATGCAACTCAAAGGCAAATCAGCCATCGTCACCGGCTCGACGTCCGGTATCGGGCTCGCCATCGCCCATGCCTTCGCGCAAGCCGGGGCGAATGTCATGATGAACGGCCTCGGCGATGAGAACGAGAACGCCGAGCAGATCCGGGCGGTGGCAGCGCACGGCACGCGCGTCGCCTTCCACGGCGCCAACATGCTGCGCCACAATCAGATCGTCGACATGGTCGGCGAGGCGGAGCGGACGTTCGGGCAGGTCGATATCCTGGTCAACAATGCTGGCATCCAGCACGTCTCACCCATCGAGGAGTTTCCGATCGAAAAGTGGGATGCCGTCATCGCCATCAACCTGTCCGCATCATTCCATGCCATTCGCGCTGCCGTGCCGGGCATGAAGGCGCGTCGGTGGGGCCGCATCATCAACATCTGCTCGGCCCATTCCCTTCGTGCTTCGGTGAACAAGAGCGCCTACGTCGCGGCCAAGCACGGACTTGCGGGACTGACGAAGGTGGTGGCGCTGGAGTTGGCGGAGCACGGCGTGACGGCGAATGCGATCTCGCCCGGGTTCGTATGGACGCCATTGGTGGAAAAGCAAATTCCGGATCTGGCCCGCACGCAGGGGATAACCGAGGAGCAGGCCCGCGCTCAGATCCTGGCGCGACAGCCCACGCGGGAGTTCGTCACCGTCGACCAGGTCGGCGCGCTTGCGGCCTTCCTGGCCAGCGACGCCGCAGCCTCGATCACCGGCGCCAATTATTCGATCGACGGAGGATGGACGGCGCAGTGACAGCGCGCGACGGGCGCGCAGGCTGCGGCTACTTGCGCGGCGTGACGAGTGCCATCGGTTGTGCCGTGTGAGCGTCCTCCTCCTCGTGGCTCGACAGAGTCGCAATCACTGCTGCGATCGCAGCCAAGGTGATGGCGAGCGCGATAGCGATTTCGCGTGAACGGTGTCTCAGCCGGTTTATTGCCATTGCGAACCGATTTGTCAGATCCTTGGTTCGAGGAATGGAAACGGATATTGCTGGATGGCGCCAGCGCCAGTTGTGCCGCGCGACAGAAGAACACACGATATGCGCATTTCGGACGGAAGCGGAAGCTTCGCCAGCGACTGTGCCTCTAGGGCACACGCGCGCTGTGGTTCCCAAGCCGCACTTGGTGGCGCAACAACCAAAGGTTGCGCTATGGCCGGCGCGTCGATCTGATGACGCGCCAAGTCCGGGCTATTCCTGAAAGACGGTGTCACGGCTCTTGCGGATGGTAGGCAGGACGGCGATGACCGCCAGGGCGAGGGCCAGCGCGAGGAGGATCGCGCTGATCGGCCGGTCGAAGAAGGTCATGAAGCTTCCGCGCGAGATCACCAGGGCCTGGCGCAGCTTCTCCTCCATCAGCTTGCCCAGCACGAAGCCGAGCAGCAGCGGTGCGGGCTCGAACCCGAATTTCACCAGCATGTAACCGAACAGGCCGAAGACGGCGACCATGAACACTTCGAGCCCGGAGTTGTTGATCGAGTAGATCCCGATGCAGCAGAAGACGACGATCGCCGGGAACATCAGCCGGTAGGGTACCTTCAGCAGACGCACCCACAGACCGATCAGCGGCAAATTGATGATCAGCAGCATCAGATTGCCGATCCACATCGACGCGATCATCCCCCAGAACAGGGCCGGCTGATGGGAGATGACCTGCGGTCCGGGGACGATGCCATGGATGGTCATCGCGCCGACCATCAGAGCCATGACCGCATTCGGTGGAATGCCGAGCGTCAGAAGGGGGATGAACGAAGTCTGCGCGCCGGCATTGTTGGCCGACTCGGGCCCGGCGACGCCCTCGATGGCGCCTTGCCCGAACCGCTCGGGTTCGGCCGCCAGTTTCTTCTCCAGTGTATAGGACGCGAATGGTCCGAGCACGGCGCCATTGCCGGGCAGCAATCCGAGCAGTGAGCCCAGTAACGTCCCCCGCGCGATAGGGGCCGCGGATTGGCGAAGCTCCTTTGCGCCCGGCAGCAGCCGGCCGATGGGAGCCTGCACCACTTCGCGCGTCTCCTTCACCTCCAGATTCCGGATGATCTCGGCAAATCCGAAGATGCCCATCGCCGCCACGGCGAACGAGAGGCCGTCCGCGAGCTCGTTGAAGCCGTACGTCAGCCGCTCCTCACCGGTTTCGATATCAATGCCGACGGTGGACAGCAGCAGTCCGACCAGAATGATTGCAATCGCCTTCGGGACGGAACCGCGCGCCAGCACAACCGCGAAAACGAGGCCGAGCACCATCAATGAGAAGTAGTCTGCCGGTCCGAACAGGAGTGCCATCTTCGTGAGTGGCGCACCAAGGGCGGCAATGATCAGCGTTGCAACGGTGCCGGCGATGAACGAGCCGATGGCACAGATGCCGAGCGCGATCCCGGCGTGGCCCTGCTTGGCCATCTGGTGGCCGTCCAGCACAGTCACGACCGACGTCGCCTCACCAGGGATGTTGACGAGAATGGCCGTCGTCGAGCCGCCGTACTGGGCGCCGTAGTAGATCCCCGCCAGCATGATGAGCGCGCCGACCGGATCGACTCCGAACGTGAGCGGCAGCAGCATGGCGATGGTGGCGATGGGGCCGACACCGGGCAGCACACCGATCAGCGAGCCGATCATACAACCCAGGAAGCAGAGCCCCAAGTTCTTCAGTGTCAGCGCGGTGGCGAAGCCGAGGGCGAGGTTGTCCGTCAGTTCCGTCAAGGTGTGGGCCTAGAAGATTGCATCGAGCGGATAGGGAAGCGACGACGGCAGCACCGGGATCGGCAGCCGCAGCACGAAGCTGAACAAGCCGATGCAGAACGCGGTGAGCGCGATGGTGAAGATGCCGATCTCGAGGGGGCGTGTCGTCCGGTCTGCGAGGGACGCGAACACGATGGCGATGGGTCCGGCGAAGATCAGGCCGAGCGGGCGGATGGTCCAGGCGAAGAGCAGGGCGGCGCCCAGCACGAAGAAGAGGCCGCGGAACGACCACGGCGCCATCTGCTCCCCTCCAGAAGAGAGGAAGCCCTGCACGATCAGGCCGATGCCGAAGCCGGCGATCATGACCGAGACCGCCTTCGGCACCATGCCGGACCCGACACCGCCGAACTGACCGAAGTCGAGATGCCACGACCCGATGAGGCCGAGCGCCGCGATCGCGAGAAGCAGCACACCACCTGCGAGATCCTGCGGCGAACGGATCGGCAGCCGTTTCGATGTGCGGGACGGCGAATGCTGCGGAGTTGACCGCATCCTTCCCAGTTCCTCCCATGCGCGACGTGGCGCTGTTCTGTTCTTCCGGTCCATGTTGTACCGGTGATCGGCAAAACTACAGACCGCGGGTGCTGACGTCCATCTTCAATGCCGAATCGCCCTCTGGGCAACCCTGCGGAGTGTTGAGAAAACATCGCCCTCCGGGCATCGGGCCATGCAGACGAAAGTCATTGCCTTCCCGATGCGTAGGCGGTTTTCTGTGCGCGAGCCACACACCGGCTGGATCGGTGTCCAAAGCCAGAAGAGGTTGAGATGGATCGTGCGCAATCGGCCGCCAGCGGGCAGGAGATCATCTACGAGGTTCGGGACCGGATCGGCTTCATCACCCTCAACAGGCCACACGCGCGCAATGCTCTGACGTTCGGCATGTACGACCGTGTGGCGGAGCTCTGCGCCAATGCGCCCACCGACGGCTCGCTGATGGCCTTCGTCATCACCGGCGCCGGTGACCGGGCGTTCGCATCGGGGACGGACATCTCGCTGTTCCGCGACTTCCGTACGCCCGAGCAGGGCATGGCGTACGAGAAGCACGCCGACGAGATCATGACGGCCATCGAGTCCTGTCCGGTGCCGACCATCGCCGCCATCGCTGGTGCCTGCACGGGCGGCGGAGCCGGTATTGCCGCCTGCTGCGACATGCGCATCGCCACACGGGACCTGAAGTTCGGGTTCCCGATCGCCCGCACGCTGGGCAACTGCCTTTCTGCTGCAACTCTGGACCGTCTCGTGCGGCTCGTAGGTGAGGCGCGCGTCAAGGATCTCATCTTCACAGCCCGCCTGATGGGTGCCGAGGAGGCGCTGACTGCCGGCCTCGTTTCCGAGGTGGTGGAGGACCAGCCGGCCCTGATAAAGCGGGCAGGGGAGCTTGCACGTCAGATCGCCGGCCATGCTCCGCTGACGCTGAGGGTGACCAAGGAGCTACTGCGCCGCTTGCGTCAGCATGGGCCCAAAGTCGACGATACCGACCTGGTGGCGAAGGTCTATACGAGCGAGGATTTCCGCGAGGGGTTGGACGCATTCCTGTCCAAGCGGCCGCCGCACTGGACGGGACGCTGACCATGCCGGCTGCAGGTGCGAGATATCGTTGGAGGAGGACATGACGAAGATTGCATTCATCGGGCTCGGTAACATGGGAACCCCCATGGCCGGCAACCTCGTGAAGGCCGGGTACTCTGTCAGCGGATTCGATCTCGTTGCGGCCAACCTCGAGAAGGCTGCCGCGCGCGGGGTCACGACGGCTCAGAGCGCCGATGCTGCGGCTGAGGGGGCCGACGTCGTCGTCACCATGCTGCCCGCCGGCAAGGATACGATCGCCGTCTACGAGAAGACGAAGGTGCTATCGGTTGCCGCCAGCGGCGCCGTGTTCGTCGACTGTTCGACCATTGATGTCGCCTCGGCGCGGCGCGCCCACGAGCTGGCGGGCATCGCCGGCAAGCTGTCGCTCGACTGCCCCGTGTCGGGCGGTGTCGGAGGGGCCGAGGCGGCCACCCTTACGCTGATGGCCGGCGGCAGCAAGGAAGCGTTCGAGAAGGCCCGGCCGGTGCTCGAGAAGATGAGCGGCAAGCTCGTCCACTGCGGCGATCCCGGCGCCGGTCAGGCGGCCAAGATCTGCAACAACATGATCCTCGGCATCAGCATGATCGGCGTCTGCGAGGCCTTCAACCTCGCCGACAAGCTGGGGCTCTCACGCCAGGCGCTGTTCGATGTCGCCTCGACGTCATCGGGGCAATGCTGGTCGCTGACGACCTATTGCCCGGTCCCCGGTCCGGTGCCGACCTCGCCGGCGAACAATGACTATAAGCCCGGCTTTGCGGCAGCGCTGATGCTGAAGGACTTGGGCCTGGCGCAGGAGGCCGCCCGAGCGGCTGGCGTGCCGACACCCATGGGCGCCGAGGCTGCGCAGCTCTATCAGCTCTTCGTCGCAGCCGGGAACGCCGGCGTGGATTTCTCAGGCATCATCGAGTTCATGCGCGGGAAGGCGGCAGCATCCTGAGCCGCCGCAGTCCTCAGGGCCACTCTGCACGGGATCGTCCGGCAACCGCTGCCCATGGAACGGGGCCGTTTCCTGCGGGTTGTCCGGGAAGGACGCTTGCGCAGGCGCAACTCCGCGCAGGCCTGAACCCCGGAACTCAAAGCAATGACGGACACGACCGTGAAGAAGGTCCACGCACCGGACTCGCCCAAGGGCGAGATGGGACAGACATATCTCGTCTCCGGCAAACGCGTCTCCATGCGGCTTTGGGAGCAGGAGCCGGCCGACGGCCACAAGCCGGAGAGCGTGCGCGAATACGAGACGGTAGGGTATGTCATCAATGGCCGCGCGGAGCTGGATCTCGAAGGGCAGACGCTACGGCTGGAGCCGGGAGATTCCTGGCTGATTCCGGCTGGCGCCAAGCACACCTACAAAATCCTCGAGCCGTTCACCGCGGTCGAAGCGACCGCACCGCCATCCCAGGTGCATGGCCGCGACGAGCCGCGTGGCTCAGATTGGCCCGAGAGGATCTAGGCGAACTGGCCGGCGCGAAATGTGATCGTTCGAACTCCGGCGGGCGGGTAAACTGAACCCGCCAGCCGCCGGGGAGGGCGATGATGCGCTATTTCGTGTTCGACGCTTACGGCACCCTGTTCGACGTACATTCCGCCGCCTCACGCTACCGGGAAGCCATCGGCGCCGATTGGGACCGGCTTTCCCAGGTCTGGCGAACGAAGCATCTGGAATACAGCTGGATCCATGCCCAGACGGGACGGCACATTCCGTTCTGGACGCTCGCCGAGCGGAGCCTCGACTATGCCATTGCCGCCACCGGAGGCGTCCCTGACGGCGTGCGTGACAAGCTGCTCTCCGCCTATCGCAGCCTTATGGCGTACCCAGAGGTTGCGGACGTGCTGCGCAATCTGCGGCGGGCAGGGGCGAAGCTGGCAATCCTCACCAATGGCGATCGCGACATGATCGACGATGCCATCGTATCGGCCGGCCTCGGCGGCATGCTCGACGAGATCATTACGGTGCACGAAGCCGGCATCTACAAGCCGCACCCGGCCGTCTACCAGCTCGCCTGCGACCGCTTCGGGGCGCCGCCGGAGGCAATCTCTTTTCAATCCTCGAACCGCTGGGACATTGCCGGCGCCAAGGCGTTCGGCTTCCACTGCGTATGGATCAACCGGCAGGGCGCGCCGGACGAATACCCCGACATGCCGGCCGACCGTGTCTATTCAGATCTGGAGCCGCTTCTGCCGATGGCGGCGCGATCCTGATCGAACGGCGATTCAATGATCCCGCCGGGACCTGCGCGCCTTGACAAAGCATAAGCCGCACCTAATTTAGCGTCAGCTAATGGAAAGGTGCGATGACGAGCGAAACCCTTTTCGACATTACGGAACTCGAGGCCGGCGCGGCCGAGGTCGCGCGCATCCTGCGTGCGCTTTCGAACGAACGGCGGCTCATGATTCTTTGCAAGCTCGTCGAGTGGGGCGAGGCGAACGTGACGAGCCTTGGCGAGGCCGTCGGGCTGTCGCAGTCCGCGCTCTCCCAGCATCTCGCCGTCATGCGTGAGGAGAACCTCGTGACCTACCGCCGGGAACGGCAGACGCTCTGGTATCGCATCGCCGACCCGCGCGTCGAGCGCCTGCTGGCGACCCTCAATGATCTCTATTGCCCGTCCGCCCGCAAGAACACACGCTAACGGAGCCGCCTGCCGTCATCTTGCATTCAGCGCCTGTATGAGCGCGGCCGGTGAGCGGCCCGCGCTGGCTGCTTGAACCATCAACCATTTCGTTCACTGCATCCTTCGCCAAGCCTGTGGGAACAGATAACCTGTCCCGATATTCAGCCTTGTGCGAGATTGATGTGCATCAAGGCCCCGCACCTCGACTGCGGCGATCCTGGCGGCCAATGGGAGCGCGAAGGGAGTAGCGCGATGTACAAGAACATTCTTGTCACCACCGACGGGTCGGAGTTTTCAGAGAAAGCCTTTGGTCACGCCATCGAGCTCGCGAAGCAGGTCGGCGCGCGAATCATCGCCGTCACGGTGATGCCGCCCATCCAGTTCCTGACGGTCGAAGGTGTCGTGTATCCCGAGGATCCGGAGAAGTTCCAGCAGATGGCGGACGCCCAGGCCAAAGCGGCCCTGAATGTCGTCGCCAAGGCAGCCGAGGCCAGCGGCGTGCCCTGTGAGCGGGTGCAGATGGAAAGCCCGCAGCCCTACGAGGGGATCATCCAAACGGCGGAGAATAAGGGCTGCGATCTGATCGTCATGGCCTCTCACGGACGGCGTGGTTTGTCAGCATTCCTGCTCGGCAGCGAGACACAGAAGGTGCTGACCCACAGCTCGATTCCGGTGCTCGTCTACCGTTGATCTGAGCCCTGCTTGCCGACCTGGGCCGCGAAAGACGTCCGGACATGACACATGGAATCGCCGCACTCGCCCGTTAGGGCATCGCCGCATCTGAACGCAGGAGGTGGCTATGCCCGATCTCACCCTCTATCACGCCAGCCCGTCCCGCTCCTCGATCGTGCTCTGGATGCTCGAGGAGATTGGGCAACCCTATGATGTGCATCTCGTCAGCTTCAAAAAGGGCGAGAACCTCACCCCGGAGTATCTGGCGGTCAATCCGATGGGCAAGGTGCCCGCCCTCCGGCACCGCGACGTCGTGATTTCCGAGGTCGCCGCGATCTGCGCCTATCTTGCAGACGAGTTCCCGGAAGCAAAGTTGAACGTTCCGATCGGTGACCCGCGTCGCGGCCCTTATCTCAAGTGGCTGTTCTTCGGCCCGAGCGTCGTCGAGACGGCGATTACGGATCATGCCTTTCCGCGCAAGGAGGCTGTCGCACGCTCGGTTCTCGGCTACGGCGATTTCGATACGGTGATGAACGTGCTGGCGCAGGCGGCCGCGGCGGCCAATCCCTACCTCCTGGGCGAGCAGTTCACCGCTGCCGACGTGATCATCGGCTCACAACTCCGCTGGGCGATGATGTTCAAGCTCATTCCGGAGCGGCCGGAATTCGTGGCCTACGTCGACCGCCTCAACGCCCGCCCGGCGGCCCAGCGGGCGCGCGAGAAGGACGCCGTGTATCAGAAGCAGCAGGAAGGCGCCTGAAGGCCGGCGCCGATCCCTTGCCGCCATCGCGATGCGCGCAAGTCGGCAACTGTCAGCCGGCCTTTGCCTTGCGCTGAACGCGCTCGTCGAAGCGCGCCACGTTGACGACGACACGCTGATGCGTGCCGTCGCCGATCGGCTCGCGCTCGTCACGCGCCCCGACACGGAAGGTGACCGTTCGTCCGTCAACGGCGATGACCTCCGCCGTCGCCGTCACGGTCAACCCAACCGGCGTCGCAGCGAAATGGCGCACGTCGAGATAAGTGCCGAGGCTCTGATGACCTTCCGGCAGCAGATGCTCGATGGCCCTCAGCGCCGCCGCCTCGATGACGTTGATCATGACCGGCGTCGCCAGCACCGCAACACGGCCGGAGCCGACGTGAGGCGCCGTATGCTCCGGCTGGACAGTCAGGGTCGAGGTGCCGGTGAGGCCGGGATGGAGTGCGGAGAGGTCGAGCATTGGGGGATGTGACAGGCCGTAAGCCGAAGCGTTCGATTCAAGATGACCCGAACAGCGTCCCGGTCATCACGAATATATGATCATTTCGGATTCGCTGCAGCCTGTTGAGGCATGAGCGCCGCCTGGTGGAAGACCATGAGCCACCGGCCGTCCCTCTTCACGAAGATGTTGGTCCCGAAGTTCGGGCCGCCGCTGACCTTACCGTCCTTGGTTCGGCGCTTTGCCTGCTCCGTGCCGTAAACCCACGCCACGGTTCCCTCCATGTGGACTGTGGACTCGTCCATCGATACGGTCAGCTCCTCCAGCGTGGCCCAGAATGTTTCGTACTGCTTCTTGATCTTGTCCCAGCTGACATGCGCGGCGGGCCGGATCGGTGGTGCCACCAGAACATCATCGGCCGACCGCGACCAAACCTGCTCCATCGCCTTGATGTCGCGTGCCGAAAGGGCCGAGTAGTACGCCTGGTTTGCAGCGCGGACTGCGTCCTGTTCGGAATCTGCTCGAGCGACGGTGGGACCGATACCGGCGACCATCAACGAAAGTGCGAAGGCAATCGTAGTGACGTGGTGCATGTGGCACTCTCCTCAGCACAAAGAGCATTTATCCTCCTGCAACTCCACTTGCCGCGCAACGAGGAAATGAAGCGCCGAAGCATCCCTGATCCGATGTCCAGGCCGTCCACTGTCTCAGGTCAGCCTATTCCAGAGCGCTTCCAGAATCGGCACCTGCCCTATCAGGATCTTCCGTTCCGCCTCCTCCTTTCCGAACCACCCGGCGCGATCCACCTCCGGGAAGCTCCGCATCTGCCCCGACCGCGGCGGCCACTCCAGGGCGAACGTGGTGCTGCGGATGGTGCTGGGCTCGAGGTCGCCTTCGACGGCAAAGGCCGTGATCTGCTTGCCGCTGGGCTGGCGGAAAGTGCCGAGAGGCACGGCATCGCCCGTGGGGCAGAACCCCGTCTCCTCCTGGAACTCGCGCCGGGCGGCGGTGAGCGGATCCTCGCCCTCGTCGATTTCTCCCTTTGCGATCGACC
This sequence comes from Hyphomicrobiaceae bacterium, assembly GCA_041687075.1. Classification (GTDB taxonomy): domain Bacteria; phylum Pseudomonadota; class Alphaproteobacteria; order Rhizobiales; family Hyphomicrobiaceae; genus ZC4RG25. The sequence continues at coordinate 13,087 of JAWLCO010000062.1, forward strand.
AGGCGCCTTCGTCCTTCTTCGCCCAGAACGGACCGCCGGGATGCACGAGGAACACTTCTATCTCGTCGCCGGTCCTTCGGTAGAGCAGGAGGCCCGCACTGCGCTTCGGCATCGGGTCAGGCCACCATGCCCTTGTCGCCCAGCTCCTTCAACGCCTTGTCGCTCTTGCGCAGATCGAGGCCCATGCCCTTGAGCACCTCGGGCGCTTTGGTGAACTGAATGTCGGCATACTCGACGACCTGCACCCGGTTGCCCCAGGGGTCGAGGAAATCGAGGAAGCGCCCCGGCAAAACCTTGGCGCCGGCCGCCTCGGCAAGCTGGCGCACAGCAGACCGGTCGTCGACCACGAGCCCGAAGTGGCGTTCCTTGTCGCCCGCGGGTGTCGCGGTCTCCATCAGCGCAATGAACTGATCGCCCATGTCGATGAAGGCACTGCCCTGGCCACGGCCGCGGAGCTTGAAGGAGAAGATTTTCCCGTAGAAATCCAGCGCTTCGTCGATGCTGCCCACCTCGAGGGCGACGTGGTTGATGCCGACGAGGTTGGGTCTCTGCAATTCGGGGGTCGAGCTGTCGGTCATTGGCTTGCTCCGGTGTCTCTTCGTCCGTTCCGCATGTGGGACACTACCCCGAAAAGGGAAGGTCCCGCGCATCCACGAAACGCGCTCGCCCGCCGTCAGGCTCACGAGCCTGGGACTGCAGGCGTGATCGTCCGCCGACACACTGGTTTCGACCTGCAACATTTCGACCTCTGGCCGCTGACAAGCCTGAAACACTATCTATAGCGTCGCAGTGTTCGCCCGCGGCACGTTCGCGGCGGGTCACTATGTTCAAAAGGAAAGGACGGCCGATGTCGAAGACCGATAGCGGACTGAAGAACGAAGTCTCTCGCCGGAAGGCGCTCACGATCCTTGGCCTCGCGGCAACCGTCGGCTATGCGGCGCCAACGGTACTCAGTCTCGACAAGGCGGAAGCCGATGACCGGTCCCGCTCGCGTTCGCGCAGCCGGTCGACGAATGACGTCAAGCCGCCGGTTCGCAACCGCTCAGGCCGTTCCCGTTCGCGGTCCCGGTAGCAGCGTAGGTCCATATTGCGCGAGCAGGCGGCTTCGGACCGCCTGCAACGCACATATCTCGAATGACAATCTGTTTGGGGATGATGCGTGCGTCTGGGTGCTGAGTACGCCCGCTGGAAGATGAACGGCCCCGGCGACAACATCGTCACGCTCGGCGCCTTCAACTGGCGGATCGCATTCCGCGGAGCGGAGAAGGCGGCCGCGGGATTCGCGCGCATTCTCACCGGCTGGAACGTCTCGCCGGAGGAGGGCGACGGCGGCGTGGCGGACGTGCTGATCACGCGCTCCGGCCGCGGATTTTCGTGGCATTCGGCGCACGTGAGCCAGCCGCTCAGATGGGGCGAGCGCACGCCGCGCACCGCCATGCAGGTCATCGGCGATGTGCACGATGTGCTGTTCGACTGGTTCCTCGCCGCGCGGCCGCAGCACCTCAGCCTGCACGCCGCTGCTGCCCGCTTCGGCGAGGCGTGTGTCTGCTTTCCCTCGGTCGCCAGGGCCGGCAAGAGCACGCTGATGATCGAGCTGGCGCGCCGCGGGCACCAGGTGCTGTGCGACGACGTGTTGCCGCTCGAGCCGCAGCGGAACCGCGCGCTGGGGCTCGGCATCGCTCCGCGCCTGCGGCTGCCTCTGCCCGCTGAAGCCAGCGCCGCCTTCCGCCATTTTCTGGCGGAGCGCCAAGGGCCCCAGAGCCACCGCCTGATGTATGCCTGCCTGCGTCCCGGAGAGATCGCGCCCCTCGGCACCGAGGTGCCCATTGCCGGGCTCGTGCTGCTCGCGCGCGATTCGCGCCACCGTCGCGCGCGCCTCGAGCCGATCTCGCGGGCGGAGGTTCTCCGCGAGCTGATCCTGCAGGATTTCGCCGGTGCCGTGCCGGCGCCGGAAAAGCTCGACCGGCTGATCGCGGTGATCGAGGCCGCCCGCTGTTTCCGCCTGACCTACGCCACGATGTCATCCGCGGCTGACGTTCTCCGCCGCGCGTTCGGACCGGCCCGCTCGTCCGATACAAACGCATCCCTTTCCCGCGCGAGCCCATAATGCCGCTCCTCTACGCCCGCGCCCCGGACATCACGCCCCGCCAGGTCGCCGACTCCCTTTTCGCCGCCGTCCCCGCCACCAACACCATCCACCACCTCGACCCCATGGCCGCTGCGGTGTGGCGCGCGCTGGAGCAGCCGCGGACGCTGCGGGAGCTTGTCGATCTGTTCGCAGCGGCGTTTCCGGATGTGGAGCGGGAGGTGTTGCGGCGGGATCTGCGGGTGGTGTTGGCGAGGATGCAAAGGGTGGGACTTGTCACACTAGCCCGCTGATCGAGGAAGCCGACTGCATTACTGCTACGTAATAGATGTTCCGTCATCCGGGTGTAGAGATTGCCACAAACTCGAGCATCTATGCGGGTAGGCCGGCCCGTCAACAAACTCCGTCATCCCGGCGCAGGCCGGGACCCACGCAAGCTTCAGCTAGTCCGACGCTCGCCTCTCTGGCGCGCCACATCCGCAGGACCCGGCTCAATTGCTCCGGTCGCCGGATCGAACAGGTTCCGCCACTCCGGGTTCATCGTTTCAATCAGCCGAACTTTCCATGCCCGCCGCCATTCCTTGAGCTGCTTTTCGCGCCGGATGGCGGCGGTCATCGTCTCGTGAAACTCGTAATAGACGAGTAGCTTCACGCTGTATTTCCGAGTGAAGCCATCGATCAGACCTTGCGTATGCTGCGCCATGCGGTCAGCGAGCGCGCTCGTCACGCCGATGTAGAGCACGCCGTTGGGTTTGCTGGCGAGGATGTAGACGCAGGGGTGCAAAGTCAGAATGGTTCAGGTGGTTAGGGCCGTAATTGTCTTGCATCGGAGCGACGGTGGCAACTGGCGTGGGTCTCGCCCCCGATTTGCACCTGGGCAAATTCTCAACATGCAGTTTGCGCGGCGTCTTCCCGCGACACTGCCCACACAAATACCGTCATGCCGGCGCAGGCCGGCACCTACGCAAGCTTCAACAAGGGTGACATATGATGCTTGAGAGCGCGCTGAATTTACAGACCTAGGACAGTGCTCAGAATGCAAGCTGGGCACAGGCCCAAGTGACGAGGACTGCTATTTTCTGAGGCAGAGCATATGTAGAGACTGGCGTGGGTCCCGGCCTTCGCCGGGATGACGGTGTTGAGGGCGCGCTGCTTACTCTTGGCTCGCCTTCGTGTCGCGTGTTTTCGACTGAGCTTGCTTGTTAACTGAGACTTGAACCTGAAGTGAGGCGCCCCATCTTAAGCGCGTTTGATTGAGACTAGGATGATGGCTGACGAATGAGCAAGCAACAAAAATCCGAACAAGAAGCATCGAAGCGAACCAAGTTGAGCCAAACAGAGTTTCCGAATAATCCGCTATCTCAAGCAGAGCGGATAGCGCTGGCGATCTGGGACAATTTTGCTGGGCAAGGCGCCGCCCCCCACGACCTCGCCATTTCGTTGGATATGAGCCCAACAAGCGGGACATGGCGGAATCTGTGCGGCTCTGCGATCGCCTACGGTCTCACAGGTGGTGGCTATGCAGCGGATCAGATTACTCTTACGCCACTCGGGCGTCGGATCGTCGCTCCGACTGAGACAGGTGATGATGCGCGCGCTCGGGTTGAGGCTGTCCTTCGACCACGTGTACAGCGGGAATTCTTCGAAAAATACAATAGGGCGAAGCTACCCCCGGACAACATTGGGCAGAACGTACTGGTTTCGATGGGGCTGCCGAAGGAGCGGGCGGGGCGGTCATTCGAAATTCTGAAGGAAAATGGTCGGACGACAGGTATCATTCGTGACACGAAGACCGGTCCGTTCATTGCAATTGACAATCCTCAGCCACCTAGGACGGCCGAGAGTTCCTCGCTAACAGTGGAGGAAGGCGACGACACTCCGCAAGGTCTGACGAATCATCCCGCACCTGTAGATCGGTCAGTCAGCGCGATGCCGAGACAATTGTTTGTTGCTCACGGGAAAAACAGAAAGCCACTGGAGGACATTAAGAAAATTCTCGATCGCTTCAAGATACCTTACAAGGTTGCCATAGATGAGCCGAACAAGGGGCGCCCAATATCTGCTAAGGTTGCGGAGCTAATGAGTGAGTGCAGTGCTGGTATATTCATTTTCACAAAAGATGAATTATTCTATCGAAAGAATAAGCAAGGAGAATACGAGGAGGTGTGGAGGCCAAGCGAAAATGTTGTTTATGAGCTCGGCGCCGCAAGCATCCGCTGGGATCGTAAGATCATAATCGTTCGAGAGGATGGAGTGAATTTCCCATCTGACTTCAGTGACTTGGGATATATTACGTTCAGAGACGGTGATATAGCGAACAAAGCAATGGAGATATTTGGAGAGTTGATCGGATTGGGTTTGGTCAAAGTTATGGCAGCATAGTGCTTCGGCGTGCGGGGCAGTACGAGGTTAGCTGTATCGCAACACATTCCACCCTCTCGAACACCAAATCCGACCCAAGCGCGCGCAGCTTTTCCGGCGCAGCATAACCCCACGTCACTGCACCGCACGCGATGCCGGCGGCGCGGGCGGCTTCGATGTCGCGGACTTCATCGCCGATTGCAATTGCATGGGCAGGATCGACGCCCAGGCGCTTGAGGACGCGCCGAAATTTCGCGGCCTTGCCGAACAACGAGGCTCCGCAGGCGAACGCCGAGAACAGAGCAGCATTCTCGTCGCCAAGCTGCCGCCGGGCGTTGGCCTCGGAATCCGAGCTGACGAGCGCGAGTGCCATGCCGCCGTCCTTGAGGGCGCGCAGCATCTCGCTGACACCGGGGAACAATGCAAGGTCGTAAACATGCCGGGATTTGAGCCGCCGCATGTGGCGGGCAATCATCGGCAGCTTCCAGAGGGGAACATTGAGGTGCGCGAGGATTTCGCGCGCGCCCGCGCGGCGCAGGCACTCGATGTCGTCGGGCGCGATCCGGCGAAAGCCGAACCTGTCAGCGATATCGTTCACGTGGCGTAGAAACCAGGGGAAGCTGTCGACGAGCGTTCCGTCGAGGTCGAAGATGGCGAGGCGATAGCGTGTCACGATAGATCGCTTGGCTTCAAGCCGGTCCGCTTCGCAATGCGGGCCAGCATGACCGGGCCGACTTCCTCGTCATCATGGAAGGCAAAAACCAGATCCGGCCAGCCCTCACGAGAAAGGGTGCGGTGGGAGCCGGATTGTCGTTTGAGGGTCCAGCCGATGCGTAGCAGGGCCGCAAGAACACGGCGCGCTTTCGTCGCTGGGAATCGACTCATCCTGCGGCAACGGAAATCGAGACGCCGACCGGTTTGGCCTCGCCATGTTCGAGCTTTTCAGCAAGGACGCGAAGGGCCAGGACTTCGGCTTTGGTTACCGCATCATCACGCGTGCTGCCATAGACAAGCACACCAGGAAGCTCCGGGATTTCCGCAATCCAGCGGCCGTCAACTTCCTGCTCGGTCTCGATGGTGAGGTTCAGGTCATCCATGGGCTGAATATAGCATTGCGAGGTGCAGGCGAAAGTGTGCACCTACTCCGCCGCCTCCCTCTTCCTCCCGTTCCGGCCCCGCGCCCTGGCGCGGCGGCCCAGGAGCTCCTTCAGATACTGCCCCGTGTAGCTCTCCGGCGTCGCGGCCACGTCCTCGGGCGTGCCGACGGCCACAACACGGCCGCCGCCGTCGCCGCCTTCCGGCCCCAAGTCGATGATCCAGTCGGCGGTCTTGATGACCTCCAGGTTGTGCTCGATCACCACCACCGTGTTGCCGGCGTCGACCAGCTCGTGCAGCACCTCGAGCAGCTTGGCGACGTCGTGGAAGTGCAGGCCCGTCGTCGGCTCGTCGAGGATGTAGAGCGTGCGGCCCGTCGCGCGGCGCGACAGCTCCTTGGCGAGCTTGACGCGTTGCGCCTCGCCGCCTGACAGCGTCGTCGCCTGCTGGCCGATCTTGATGTAGCCGAGGCCGACGCGGGCCAGCGTCTCGAGCTTGTCGCGGATCGACGGCACGGCCTGGAAGAACGCCGCGCCTTCCTCCACCGTCATGTCGAGCACGTCGGCAATGGACTTGTCGCGGTAGGTGACCTCCAGCGTCTCGCGATTGTAGCGCTTGCCCTTGCAAACGTCGCAGGTGACGTAGACGTCGGGCAGGAAGTGCATCTCGATCTTGATGACGCCGTCGCCCTGGCAGGCCTCGCAGCGGCCGCCCTTGACGTTGAACGAGAAGCGGCCCGGCTGATAGCCGCGGGCCTTGGCCTCGGGCAGGTTCGCGAACCACTCGCGGATGGGCGTGAACGCGCCCGTGTAGGTGGCCGGGTTGGAGCGCGGCGTGCGGCCGATCGGGGACTGGTCGATGTCGATCACCTTGTCGAGGTGCTCCAGCCCCTCGATGCGGTCGTGCTCGCCGGGGTGCTCGCGGGCGCCGTTGAGCTTGCGCGCGACGGCCTTGTAGACGGTGTCGATCAGGAACGTCGACTTGCCGCCGCCGGACACCCCCGTCACGCAGGTCAGCAGTCCGAGCGGGATCTCGGCCGAAATGTTCTGCAGGTTGTTGGCGCGTGCGCCGACGACCTTCAGCGCTTTGCCCTTCGTCGGTGCGCGGCGCTGCTTCGGCAGGGGTACGGAGCGCGTACCGACCAGGTACTGGCCCGTGAGCGACTCCGGGTTCGCCATGATGTCGAGTGGCGTGCCCTGGGCGACGACGCGGCCGCCGTGAATGCCGGCGCCGGGGCCGATGTCGACCACGTGGTCGGCGGCCAGGATCGCGTCCTCGTCGTGCTCGACCACGATGACGGTGTTGCCGAGGTCGCGCAGGTGCTTGAGCGTTTCGAGCAGCCGCGCGTTGTCGCGCTGATGCAACCCGATGGAGGGCTCGTCCAGCACATAGAGCACGCCGGTGAGGCCGGAGCCGATCTGCGAGGCGAGGCGGATGCGCTGGCTCTCGCCGCCGGACAGCGTGCCCGAGGCGCGGGAGAGAGTCAGGTAATCGAGGCCGACATCGACGAGGAACTGCAGGCGCTCGCGGATCTCCTTGAGGATGCGGGTCGCGATTTCCTTCTGCTGCGGCGTGAAGGTGGCGGGGATCTCCGCAAACCATTGGTGGGCGACGCGGATCGACATGTCGCCCACCTCGCCGATGTGCTTGCCGCCGATCTTGACGCAAAGCGCCTGCGGCTTGAGACGATAGCCGTGGCAGGCCTCGCATGGGTGGCTGCCCTGGTAGCGGGACAGTTCCTCGCGCACCCACTCACTGTCAGTTTCGCGCCAGCGCCGCTCGATATTGTTAATCACGCCCTCGAACGGCTTCGCCGTGCTGTAGCGGCGCACGCCGTCCTCGTAGGTGAAGGTAATCTCCTCGCCGCCCGAGCCGAAGAGGATGACATCCTGCACTCGCCGCGGCAGCTCCTCCCAAGGAGTCGACATCCGGACCTTGTAGTGGCGGGCAAGGGCCTCGAGCGTCTGCTCGTAATAGGGGCTGCTGGCGCCGGTTCGCGCCCACGGATAGATGGCGCCGTCGCGCAATGAGAGCGAGCGGTCCGGCACGACGAGGTCGGGCTCGAACTTCAACTCCGTGCCGAGGCCGTCGCACTTGGGGCAGGCGCCTGCAGGCGCGTTGAACGAGAACAGCCGCGGCTCGATCTCGTCGATGGTGAAGCCGGAGACCGGGCAGGCGAAACGCGCAGAGAACGTGATGCGCTCGTGCGTCTCGTTCTTGTTGCGGAGGACATCGCTGGCCGCACCACCCCTCACCCCCAGATCAAGTCCGGGGCGGGCTCTGTCCCTCTCCCCATGGGAGAGGGAACCCAAGTCGCGCTCGTCTAGATTACTTTGGCCGTCTGCCCTGTCATTGGAGGCACGCTTCCCACGACGTTCCCCTCCCCCTTGCGGGGAGGGGTCAGGGGTGGGGGTGGAATCACTGACGCTCGTGCTCTTGGCCTCCCCCCCTCCGGCCCTCCGGGCCACCTCCCCCGCGAGGGGGGAGGAGGGAGGGGGTGCAGCTCGCTTCACGTCGTCTCCGGCACTCTTGGAAAGGGCAGTGGCGCGGGTCTTGCGCTTCTTCCCCCTCTCCCCGGTGGGGAGAGGGTCAGGGTGAGGGGGCGAGGGCGACTTGTCGCCCGAGGCGCTGAGTGGCCGGTCGGCGAATTCTATGATGGCAATGCCATCCGCCAACCCAAGTGCCGTCTCGAAGCTGTCCGCCAGCCGCGTCGCGATGTCCGGGCGGACCACGATGCGGTCCACGACCACGTCAATGTCGTGCTTGTACTTCTTGTCGAGCTTCGGCGCGTCGGGGATCTCGGTGAAGGTGCCGTTGATCTTGACCCGCTGGAAGCCCTTCTTCTGCAGCTCGGCCAGCTCCTTGCGGAACTCGCCCTTGCGGTCGCG
>JAWLCO010000063.1:0-21506 GCA_041687075.1 Hyphomicrobiaceae bacterium
GGTGCTCACGGCACAGGGGGCAATGGGTTGCTCCCGGCAGGCTGGCCCGATCCGACCAGCCTAGAACGAAGCCGATCGGATCGCGATGAGAGGTACAGGGGGGAGTTGGAGAGGGGGGTGACCACCCCTCCGTCGACGCAGCGTTCGAAGCTGGACTGCCCCGGGTGGGAGAGGCTGAGCGGCGAGATCCCATCCAGCCGCCGGACACAACCGCGGTGCGCCTGATAGCAGACATGACGCGTGCAATGAGTTGGAAAGGAGCCTTCCCATGATCGGGGCCATCGCCGGTGACGTGATCGGGTCGATCTACGAGCACCGCAACCTGAAGTCCAAGGACTTCCCGCTGTTCTCGCCGGACTGCCGGTTCACCGACGACACGGTGCTGACCGTGGCGGTGGCGGACTGCATCCTCAATGACGGAGACTTCGGCGAGGCGATCAAGTCCTGGGCGCGGCGCTATCCGTCCCGCGGCTACGGCGGCACCTTCCGGCGCTGGATGTGGGACGACGCCCGGCTGCCCTACGGCAGCTTCGGCAACGGCTCGGCGATGCGGGTCTCACCGGTGGCGCATCTCGCCCGCGACGACGCTCACGCGCTGGAGCTCGCCGCCGCCTCGGCCGCCTGCACCCACGACCACCCGCACGGCATCGCCGGCGCGCAGGCGGTGACGCTGGCGATGCGGCTCGCCATGGCCGGCCACGCGCCGGCGGTGATCCGGGCGGAGGTGTCGCGCGCCTTCGGCTACGACCTCTCGGCCTCCGTCGACGAGATCCGCCCGGCCTACCGCTTCGACGTCACCTGCCAGGGCTCGGTCCCGCAGGCGATCACCTGCGCCCTCGAGGCCACTTCCTTCGAGGACGCCATCCGCAACGCCATCTCGATCGGCGGCGACAGCGACACCATCGCGGCCATCGCCGGAGGCATCGCGGAGATGATGTTCGGGGTGCCGCAGGAGATTGCGGAGCGCACCCGGGCGCACCTGACGCCCGAGATCCGCGCCGTGGTCGACCTCTTCGAGGCGATGACCCGCCAGCGGCGGGCGGGCATGGCGATTGCCGGAGGAACAGTGCATTGAACGGCCTCGTCGTCCACGTCCCGCACGCGAGCCTCGTGCTCCCGCCCGAGGTGCGCGGCCAGTTCGTCCTCGACGCCGCCGCGCTCGCGGAGGAGGCCCGCGTGTCGGCGGACCTCTGGACGGACGATCTCGCCCGGGCGGCGTGGCCGGACGCGGTCCAGGTGGTCGCCCCGGTGTCGCGCCTCGTCGTCGACGTGGAGCGCTACGCGGACGATGCCCTCGAGCCGATGGCGGCGGTTGGTCGCGGCATGGTCTACGCCTGCCGGCACGACGGTGCGCCACTCCGGCGCGGGGTTACCGAGGAGGAGCGGGAGGCGCTGCAGCGGACCTGGTACGAGCCGCACTGGAGGCGCCTGCGCGAGGCGGCTGCCGGGCAGGTGCTGGTCGACCTCCACAGCTACCCGGTCGATCCCTGGCCGGTGGAGCCGGACCCGGCCGCTTCGCGACCGGCGATCGACCTCGGCACCGACCCTGCGCTGACGCCGCCGGAATGGACGGCCGCGCTGCGGCGCCACTTCGAGGCCGCGGGCTGGGAGGTCGGCGAGAACACGCCCTACGCCGGGGTGATCGATGCCGGAGCCCGCGTCGCCGTGATGATCGAGTTCCGGCGCGACCTCGTCGGCGACGGGCCGGGCGGACCCGGCTGGTCCGCGCTCGTCGAGGCGCTGCGAACGATGCCGATCCTCGTCGACGCGTGAACCACCGCGAAGCTGACCGCCCAACAAGAGTGGAGCCGCCCATGACCGCAACGCCCCGCATCCCGATGAGCCCGGCCGAACTGCCGCAGCAGCGGATCCACGCCGTCGTGGGACTGCCGCCCCGGCCGGATCCCTTCAAGTTCGGGGTCGGCTACGGCGACTTCCCCGAGGGCATCGTTCCGAAGCGCGGGGTGCCGCGGCTGCCGTCGATGCTGGTGCAGGTCGAGTGGGCGCAGTCGCCGGCAAGCAACGGTCTCACCGCCTTCTACCTGCAGCGGCGCCGCCGCGTCTGGCTGCTCTGGACGCGCACCCTCGACGACAACGCCTGGCCCTGGCGGTGGGACTGGCTGCCGGTCGGCTGGTGCCCGCGGCGCGGCGTCGACGAGCGGCAGGCGGCGACGCACCTGCGGCTCGAGTACTGGCGCTTCGAGACGGGCGGCGAGGGCCGACCCTACGACTGGATCAACGAGGAGGGCGACCTCTCGGTCGCCGACCTCGAGGCGATTGGGAGCTGAAGCCTGGCGGATGAGTCGCCTCACCGCCCGAACAGGGCGGTCCCGGCGAGGCTCTTCTGCCCCCGAGAGGGGCGGATCGGGCGGGCGGCGAGGCGCTCGAGGAGGGCGCGGGTGCCGATCGGCTCGGCGCCGGGGATGACCAGCTGGTCGCCCTCGGCTGCGTAGGCCGGGCGCTTCGGCGGCCGCGCCCGCGCCGGGCGCTCCGTGCCGGGGATCACGTACTGCAGGCCGGCCGCGGGCTAAGCTCTGGAATGAACAAACTCTGCCGCTTCATGCTCGAGCAGGATCACCCGCCGACGAGCCCGTTCCAGACGCTAAGTTTCGATAGCTTGTGAACGCTGCCGCGCCCGCCCGGATGCTAGCCTCTCCCTTCGGAGACCCTGCCATGACCAAGCCCTCCTTCCCCGTCGAGCCGACGAACTCCACCATCTGCCGGCCGACCGGCTATCCGCGTGCGAAGAACTGCCTGAGGAATCGCCGCTGCGGCCCCGCCCTCCACGTGCCGCACTGCTCTCGCTGCGCAACGTCGAGGACCTGCTGCACGAACGTGGGATCGAAATCAGCCATGACACGGTGCGGTTTTGGTGGAACCGGTTCGGCCCGCTGTTCGCAGCCGAGATCCGCCGCAATCGGGTTCGCCAGATGGCCTTGTCGCCCCAGTGGCAGTGGCACCTCGACGAGGTGTTCGTGCGGACCAACGGCAAGACTTATTATCTCTGGCGCGCCGTCGACCCATCCTGTCTCTGAGCGTGGTGTCGCGTTGACGTGTTGGCCGGCAACAAACGCTTTCCCAAAGTCTGCGCCTTCAAGCCCCCAAATAGCCATCTCCGAGAAGATGGTGTTTAATTTGTGGGCCTGTTTGTGGTTGAACAGACGGTTCGTGTAAGGAAGATAAGCAAAATCAATCAGTTAAGTAGGATGAATGGCGGACGGAAAGGAACTGGGGTCGAACCTTCTCTGGGTCCTACGTCATTGATTATAAACAATAATGATCTCAGAAGTGCGTTTCCGGGGTGTCTAGACCACGAGCGTCTGATCGAGTCTTTTTCACCAGAACCGCAAGGGATCACGCGTTCCGCAACAAGCGTTCGGGAACTGCCGAGACCAGCGGTCTACAGGAACATTCCTTCCGTTTCATCGCGCCCAGACTGATTTGCATCAATGCGAGCGAAGAGGGAAGCCGGCAATATGTGGAAATCATGATTTGGAGGCTGATAGATGCTTGGGCCGTTGCAGCTGATCGCGGTGGGCTTCGGTCCCGGCGCCGACGGCGAATTCCGGGTCCTGGCCGAAGTCGATCGACTGCAAGGTCGAGGAGTGTTGCGCCTCATCGACATGCTCTTCGTTGCTAAGGACGAGGACGGCACGATCCAGCGCCTGGTCATCGGTGAGGACGAGGACTTCGGCGTTCTCCTGGCGAGCATCATCCCACTCGACGGTGCCCATCACGTGAAAACCGCAGTGGGCGATGGTTCTTCGGGCTTCGAAGCGGCGGACGCAAGGGCACTGACCGAATCCCTGCCGCCGGGGACGGCACTCGCATTCCTGCTGATTGAGCACAGTTGGGCGCAGCCACTGTTCGACGTGATCGCCGAGACCGGTGGCACACTGTTGGGCGAAGGATTCCTCACGCCCGAAACCGGGCTGTTCGTCGGCGCTGAAGTCGCAGCGATGGAGCAGGCAGCGACGGAGATTGCGGCAGCGCAGGCCGCCGAAGCCCACGCATTGCTCTCGGCCTTGGCGGCACAGACCCATGCAGCTGAGTCGATCGCAGCCTCCGAAGCGATCGGCGGTGCCGCGGCCGCTCGCGCCATACAGGCGCTGATCACTGCTGGGCTTGTGGAGGAAGCAGCCGCCCACGAGGCCGTCGACGCCTTGATCGCGGCCGGCCTCATCGCCGCCGCTGCCCACGAAGCAGCCGCCGAAGCTGTGACTGAAGGTGCCGCCACCATCAAAGCAGCATCGATTACCATGGCTCAGGCACTGGTCCTGCGCTACTTGCCCACTCAGTTGACCTTCGCGGTCATCGCCGAGAAACTCGGCATCTCTCGGGCAGCCGCGAAGCAACGGGCAGAGCGCGCCTACAAGAAGCTCGGGGTCCACAGCCGCGCCGAGGCAGTCGCCCGGACCCGCGCGCTCGGCCTCATCGACTGACCGACAAGCCCGCTTGCCGGCGCAACTTCCCGTTCGCCCCGCATGACTACTTACTGGACAGCGCCCATGCTACCAATGGCCTCATGCTTCGGGCTTGCCTGGCTCATCGCGCTGTTCGTCCCTTGAAGGATTAGCGGCTCTGTTGCACGACGGTCAGGGTTCCCCTTTCCCCGGGCAAACTCATCCCACGGCTTCAGTGACGGGTATGCCGAGCGCTGTGAAGCCGTTCAGGACGGCCACACGGATTTGGAACTCGGCAACCTGACGGTCGAAGTCCCGCGCGGCCAGGCGTTGGCCCAGCAGTTTGACGCAGTGCATATTTGTCTCGACGCGGCAGCGGCGGTGATAGCCGCTCCATCGTCGCCAGATCGTCCGTGATGTCGACCTCATTCTCGTGGAGAACGGTCAACATCCGCAGATACTCGCCCATCTCAAGGCGCTCTTGGCTCTCATGATAGCCGCCATTCTCGGCACGCTCAAACCCGACAACCCAGGCAATCCTCACCTCCCGCACACAACTTGTGACCACGCCAGCCGACCGATTTTTGGCTCCCAAGAAAATTGCTGCGCCGCGGCGTCGCCCCTTGAAAATGTTGCACTGCAGCATTTATGAACGTGGTTCTCGAAGCCGCTGGGCAATCCAACGACATCACCGCCAAGTGGACCAAAGACACGCTCGCCAAGATGGGCGCCCTGACCTCCGTCAAGGACGATCCCGCGGACTACGGCAAGGCCATGAAAGACTTCGCATCCGCTCAGGCCGAGATCACCTCAAACGCACTGGCTGCCTTCGCTGAAATCGCGAAGAAGGTTCAGACCGATAACGTCGAACTGATGACGGCCGCCGGCAAGGACTTCAGCGAAGACGCCACCAAGGCCGTGAAGAAGGCCACCGACGATGTGACAACTGCAGCCAAGAAGGCAGGCTAGACCGTTACCGCGGCTACTGCGGCGAATTAAGCGTACAGTCTCACTCTTTCCTTCGGCCAAAACCGGCTCACTCACAGGGGTTCTCATGCCAACATTTTCAAATGCCAGCGATCGTCTTTCCGCCCTGAAAAATTTCGGAACGAACCCCGGCTCGCTGAGCGCGGACATTTATATTCCGGAGAACTTCCCGAAGAACGGCCCGCTTGTCGTCGTGCTGCATGGTAGCACCCAGTCAGCCGAGAGCTACGATCTCGGATCAGGCTGGTCTACTCTCGCCGACGAATGCGGGATTGCGCTCCTGTTCCCGGGGCAAAGACCGACCAACAACCTCCTTGGCAGCTTCAACTGGTTCAAGACCGGCGACAGCCAACGCGGCGGGGGCGAACCGCTCTCTATCCGGCACATGATCAAACAGGTCGTTGATGATTATGCCATAGACCCGTCGCGTGTCTTCATTACGGGGATGTCGTCGGGTGGCGCCATGACATCCGTGATGCTTGCGACCTATCCGGAAGTGTTCGCAGGAGGGGCGATCATCGCAGGGTTGCCGTACCACAGCGCGAAAAACATGATGGAAGCGATCACTCGCATGAAGGGATTTGGCAGCCCATCGGACAGCGCGCTTGACGCGTCTGTCCGTGAAGCCTCGGAATTTACAGGCCCCTGGCCGACGATTTCTGTCTGGCATGGCGGCAGCGATACGACCGTCGACAGTTCCAACGCCGGTGATATCGTCGGACAGTGGCAGAAGATCCACAACGTTGAAGGACCGCCGACACGTGTGGAGACGGTCGACAGTATTCCCCGGAAAGTCTGGTGCGACGCGGACGGGCGCGAGGTGATCGAGGAATACATCATCGGGAAAATGGGCCACGGCACACCGATCAGTGCCGAGGGCGACGAGGGCCTGGGGGAAGCTGGCAAGTATATGCTGGAAGTCGGCATTTCCTCGACCCGCCACATAGCGGACTTCTGGGGTTTGACGCGGTCCGGCGCAGCGAACGGGGCGGGGCCGCAAAAAACAGCATCTTCCTGACGCTGTCGGGCGGGATCTTGCAATGATGCCCCGCCTCCCGCTGGCTCATCCTCAGGCGCAGGAACGCCAAAGACAGCCTCTCCGGCATTTTCGCGGCCCGAAGAAAATCGAGGGCTTCTGCGCTGCTCCAGGTTAGCGCGGGCCTGTGTGCTTGGGCGTAATGTGAGCCAAGCGCCGATCGTGCGAGATGCATTGCTCATCCTGAGCTGCGGTTGCCGCGAAAGCGCCCATTGGAGACTTTCATGGACTTGACCACAGTCCTCATCATCGTTCTTGTCGTTGCCTTGCTTGGCGGAGGCGGTTGGTATGGCCGCGGACGTTGGTTTTGATACTGAGCGGCAGCGCTCGGGTTGGAACGGGCCGGTAAACGCCGGCCCCGCCGTTCTCCGCAGGATCCTCTGGCTGCGTCGTCGGGGTCCCTGCTGATGATGTCCGTATTTCCCGCGGCGTACCATGGTCAAAGTTGGTCTGCGGCAACTTTCGGCGCACAGGAGGGAATCCTTGCTTTTAGATCGACCACTATCGGTCAGCATGCCTACGCCCGTCAGGGATAAACTGGCCTCGCTTATTGCGCGCCAAGACAGGCGCTTGGTACGACCGATTTCCGCAAATGGTTGCGGGTGTCCCGGACGCTCGGAAAAGGACACAACATGACCATTTCACCCATGCGTCCGGAAGGATCAGGCCCGGATGCCCCGCGCCGCAGCCTCCTCTTGTGGATCATTGCAGTCGTCCTCGGTCTGATGGGTGTGGCCCTCTGCATCGGTGGCATCTGGCTGACCGCACTGGGCGGTTCCTGGTACTACTTGCTTGCCGGGGTACTGCTGATCGGGACCGCATTTCTTCTGCTCGCCGGCAGGTCAGCTGCATTGTGGCTCTATGCGGCGCTAATCGTGGGAACACTCGTCTGGTCGTTGTGGGAAGTCGGGTTCGACTGGTGGCCTCTGGCGGCCCGGGGCAGTGTGCTGGTTGTCTTGGGCCCGCTCCTGCTAACACCCTGGGTCACGCAGACGCTGGACAGAGCGATCTCACCGGTTCGCGGCCCGGGTCTGCCGCTGACACTCTCGCTCGCTGCCGCGCTCGCCGTTGCAGTGGCGTCCTGGTTCGTCGACCCTCACAGGATCGCAGGCGCCGTGGCCGAAGCGGGCGCGGACGCCGTACCGGTGGCTGCCGATGATGCCGCGCCGGGTGAATGGCCCGCCTATGGCCGTACAGGCTTGGGTCAGCGCTATTCGCCGCTGGACCAGATCACGCCCGCCAATGTCGCCTTGCTGACCGAAGCATGGACCTATCACACCGGTGACCTGAGAGGGCGCCCCGGCGATCCGGTCGAGACCACATTCGAAGTGACGCCGCTGAAAATCGACAACAGCCTGTTCCTGTGCACGCCGCATCAGAATGTCATCGCGCTCAATGCCACGACCGGCGAAGAGATATGGCGCTACGATCCGCAAATCGAAGGCGAACTGGCGCTTCAGCATCTGACGTGTCGGGGACTGTCCTATGATCCGGGCGCTGCGGCGACAACCACCACGACCGAACCTGCGCCAATTGCCGGCCCTGCCGCCACGCCTGGCCTGGAACCGGTTCTGAAGGTTGCAGGTGCTGGTGTAGAAAATATCGCGTTCTGCACCGCCAAACTGCTGATGCCGACGTCTAATGGGCGGCTGATCGCGCTGAATCCCGCAGATGGTGCCGTTTGCAACAATTTTGGAGGTGGCAGCGGGCAGATCAATCTCTGGGCCAATATGCCCAACTTCAATCCGGGTGCGTTCTATTCGACCTCGCCGGTGGTTGTCGCCAACAACCGGATCGTCGTCGGCGGCTACGTTCTGGACAATGTGTCCACCAGCGAAGCGTCCGGCGTGATCCGCGGCTATGACGCCACCACGGGACAGCTTGTCTGGAACTGGGACGCGGGCGATCCCACTGAAACCGCCCCGATCGCGCCCGGCGAAACCTACACGCCCAATTCGCCGAACAGCTGGTCAATCTCAAGCGTCGATGCGGAACTCGGCCTCGTCTATGTGCCAATGGGCAACCAGCCGCCGGATCAGTGGGGCGGCAATCGCGGCGAAGGCAGTGAGCGCTACGCCTCGGCGGTGGTTGCCCTCGACCTTGAGACGGGTACCTTGCGCTGGTCGTTCCAGACCGTGCATCACGATCTGTGGGACTATGACGTTCCGGCCCAGCCAAGTCTTGTCGATCTGACCATCGGGGGCGAGACCGTGCCTGCGCTGGTGCAGGCGACGAAGCAGGGCGAGATCTTCGTGCTGGACCGGCGTACGGGTGAACCCATCCTGCCCGTGACCGAGATAGCAGCCCCTCAAGGGGCTGTCGACGGCGATTTCACCGCCCCCACGCAGCCGGTTTCGGCGCTTTCGTTCAATCCGCCGCCGCTGACCGGGGCCGACATGTGGGGCGTGACGTTGTTTGACCAGCTCGCTTGCCGCATCGCGTTCGCGCAACTGCGCTACGAGGGGCGCTATACCCCACCCTCGACGCAAGGGACGCTAGTATATCCAGGCAACCTTGGCGTCTTCAACTGGGGCGGCGTCGCGGTCGATCCGGTGCGCCAGATCGTGTTTGCCACGCCGACCTATCTCGCCTTCACAGTCAAACTGGTGCCGCGCGCCGACGACACGACGCTCTATGTCCAGGGCGGCACGCCGCCCGAAGGAGCGCTTCCGGCACTGAACGAGAATTTCGGTGCTCCCTTTGCCGTTGATATCGCGCCGTTCGTCTCGGCCCTCGGCGTGGCCTGTCAGGCGCCACCCTGGGGGTATGTGGCTGCGGCAGACCTCACCAGTGGAAGAGTCATCTGGCAGCACAGGAACGGCACGGTGCGCGACAGCGCGCCGCTGCCGTTGCCCTTCCGGCTGGGCGTGCCCAATCTCGGCGGGCCAATCCTGACAGGCGGCGGCGTAGCCTTCCTGTCGGGCACCTTGGATTATTACGTGCGGGCCTACGACGTGACCACTGGCGACGAACTATGGCGAAGCCGCCTGCCGGCCGGCGGCCAGGCAACGCCGATGACCTATACCGGCGACGACGGGCGCCAGTACCTGCTGGTCGTGGCGGGCGGTCACGGATCGTTCGGAACCGCGGCGGGAGATGCCGTGATCGCCTATGCCCTGCCACGCTAGAGGTCACGCGAGTCCAGCACGTCTTCTCGCCAGGGGTCGTTCGAGAGCCTTTGTCCTGCCGCGCTCGGATCGTGTTGTGACGCGTCCGATGGGCGGCAGCGGAGAACGCGATGTCATTGTTTGAACTGGGCGCGATCCTGCTGGTGCTGACGGCCACCTTCGGCTGGATCAATCATCGACTGGCCTGGCTGCCGCACACCGTCGGCCTGCTTGTCATGGGGCTCGGAGCCTCTTTGGTGATCATCGGGGCGAAGGCGGCTCTGCCGGGCCTGCTGCACTACGAGGATCTGGCCGGACTCGTTCGTCAGGTCCATTTTCAGGAAACAGTGCTGGACGGCATGCTCGCTTTTCTTCTGTTCGCGGGTGCTTTGCATGTCGATGCCCCCAGTCTGCGCAGCCGCGCATGGACCATCGGCACGATGGCGACCGTCGGTGTCCTTCTGTCCACCGCGATCGTCGGAACAGGCCTCTGGGCGGTGGCCAAGGGTCTGGGCATCGCGATGCCGCTTCCGTGGGCCCTTGTCTTCGGGGCGCTGATCAGCCCGACCGACCCTGTTGCCGTCCTGGCTACCCTGAAGGAGGTCAAGGTTCCGTCAGATCTTCAGACCTTGATGACGGGCGAGACCTTGTTCAACGACGGCGTCGGCGTGGTGCTGTTCGCCGTGCTGGTGCAAGCGGCGGCTGGAGGCAGCATCGAGCCGCTGCATATCAGTGAGATGTTCCTTCTCGAAGCTCTCGGCGGCGCCGCCCTTGGTGGGGTTACCGGGTATGTCGCCTACCGCGCAATGCGTGCGATCGACGATTATACCATCGAGGTATTGATCTCGCTGGCGCTGGTCGTCGGAACCTATGCGGTAGCCGCCCGGCTGCACATGAGCGGCCCGTTGGCCGTGGTTGTCGCCGGATTGCTGATCGGAAGCCCGGGGCCCCGTGATTCGTTCAGCGATGAGACCCAGCGCTACCTGTTCGGCTTCTGGACGCTGCTCGACGAACTGCTGAACTCGGTCCTGTTCCTGCTGATCGGACTGGAGGTCCTGGTCCTGCGCTTCGAGCCTGCCTTTGGCTGGCTGATGGCCGTGGCCGTGCCGCTGGCGCTTGTCGCCCGCCTCGCGGCCGTCAGCGGACCGGTGCTGCTGATGGGCCGGTTCCGCAGTTTCCTTCGCGGCACGATTCCCGTCCTGACCTGGGGCGGTTTGCGGGGCGGCATTTCGGTGGCGCTGGCACTGTCGATACCGGAGGTGGCGGAGAAATCCGCCATACTTGCGGCAACCTATGCGGTGGTCATCTTCACCCTGATCGTTCAGGGTTTGAGCCTGCGCGCCGTGATCCGCGGGGTGCTCAAGTGATCAAGTCCGGATCGGCACGCGCGACACCGATCTGCGAGGTCGGCTGCGGGCGCGGCGCGGACGCTCTCCGACGCGGACGACACGGCTGCGCACGGCAATGGCCACGATCCTTGCGACGCGGGCTGCCGGTTTGACGATCGCAAATCGTGTTGTCGCCGAATGGACTAATCTTGCGGGCCCCGGACGCTGCACCGGACTGCCCGTGACCGGAAGGAGCAACACTTGGCGAAGTCATTTTCCATCACACGCGTCTCCGCGATCTGGGGACGACTGAACTCGAGCTTCTGGTTCGTTCCCGCCCTGATGTGCGCGGTTGCGGTCGGGCTGTCATTCCTGCTGATCGAGGTCGATACCTGGCTTGGCGTCGGGACTGTGAGCGATTTCGGCTTGCTCTATACGTTCGGACCGGAAGGCGCACGGGCAATCCTGTCGGTCATCGCGAGTTCGATGATCACGGTGGCCAGCCTGATCTTCTCCATCACCATGCTGTCGCTGCAACTCGCCTCCTCGCAATTCGGGCCGCGGGTCCTGGAAAACTTCATGCGCGACCGCAGCAACCAGATCGTGCTCGGAACTTTCGTGGCGACGTTCCTGTATTGTCTGGTCGTTCTGCGTGCGGTGCGAGGTACGGCGGATTCCATCTTCGTTCCGCATCTGACGGTTGCATTTGCGGTGGTTCTCGCTGCTGTCGGTGTCGCGGTTCTTATCTATTTCATCCATCATATCGCCACTTCGATCCGCATCGAAACGCTGCTCGCGCAACTGGCCGCCGACGGGTGCGCCGCCGTCGATCGGCTTTTTCCGGAACGGCTCGGCCATGGTCCCCTGCATTTCGAGGACGAGCCGGCTGCGCATCGGCTCCCAAACGACTTTGATGCCGGATCCGAAGGGATCAGCGCCCATGCGAGCGGATACGTGCAGGATGTCGGTATGGACGCTCTCATGCGGATTGCCACAGAGCATGATCTTGTCTTGCGCATCGAAACCCCGCCCGGTCGTTTTGTGCCCGAAGATGAATGCATGATCACGGCATATCCGCGTGATCGGGTGTCGGATGAGATCGCCGACAGCGTGCGTGGCGTGCTCGTCATCGGCAGAGATCGGTCAGTCAATCAGGATCTCGAGTTCGCGATCCGGCGTATTGTCGAACTGGCCCAGCGATCGTTGTCGCCCGGCCTAAACGACCCCACAACCGCGCTTTACTGCATCGACCGGCTCGGAGAGGTGTTCGGTCGACTGGCCGGTCGGGATCTCCCATCGCCGATCCGCTACGACGAGACCGGGCAGTTGCGCATCCTGACTGAAGTCGTCGTCATCGAGGAACTGGCATGTAACGCCTTTTCGGCGATCGCACGCTACGGGAACTCCGACGTCGATGTGGTCACGCGGCTGGTCGACACAATGGGCAAGTTGAGCCGATCATTCCCGCCCGCAGCGCGTGAAGCCATCCTGACGCTGAGTGAACAGGTGCTCATCGCGAGTGAGAACAACACATCTCTGAATTTTGATCGGAAAGCGCTTCAAGAAATGCTGCATAGCCAGAAATCATGAAGCGCTGTCGTCGATGATATCTTTGGGGTATGATTCGGACACAAGAGACTGTCTCCTTGCCTGACCGAGAAAGAACAGCTTGCCGGTACCTTGGTAGGCGATCTCAATCCCCCTTTCGACCCTGCAGGAACGGTCTTTGATCAGGGGCCAGCGCACATCCGCGCCTGTCCCCGCATCACGGCGTAATCGGCCAGCATCTCGGCCACCGCCGAGCCCTCCGGCAGCAGCGCCAGTTCCTCGGCCGCCACCACCTGGAACTCCCGGCTGTATTCGACCACGGGCGGACAGGCGGTCGCTGTGCGCTGTTCAGAACCGACCGTCGCGCAGCCGCTCAGCAAGCTCGCTGCGATCGCGAGGGCGGCGAGCTGCCGCTTCCAGCATGTGGCGTTGAACGTCAGGAAACCGCTCGCCCCACTGCCGAGCAGGTCCGAGATCGATGTGCATGAACCCCGAGCGCGGGTAGAAGCCGAAGCCGAGGAAGCCGACCTGCCTCGCAGCCGCCTCGAAGGCCACAGGGTCGTGGTTCGTCATGGCGATGTCGAAGGCCGCGCCGTCGAGGTGCTTCGATCGGGTTGCACCGCCGACGGCGCGGTTGTGCTCGGGGCTGCGATAGGCGGAGCGGACGATCAGCGGCTTGCCCAGCCGGTCGCGCAGCACCTGCAGCCTGTCGAGCGCGGGTTCGTTGACGGCGGCGCGGCCGGTGTGGCAACGCTGGGTGCTGCGGGCGTGGAGGTCGCCCAGAGCGTCCTCGCCGAGACGCAGACCGCCATCCTGCCGCTCGTGCCGTACCTCGACACACTGCGCTGGGTGTTCATCGCCGTGGCGCTCGGCGGGATCGCGGTCACCATCTACGCCCGGCTCGATGACTGGCGCCGGGGGCGGCGATAATCTCGGCGCTCCTTCATGGTGCGGCTGTCGGCCAGCACTTCGCGTGCGGGCGGCGTTTTCAGCTGCAAATGCCGCCGATTGAACCGTGAGCAGCTTGCCGGTGCCCCGGCAGGCGGTCTCGGCCGGACTGAAATTTGGCCAGCGCCAGGCGCCCTCAGGCACGTCGCGCCAATGGCGGTGGAAGGTCGTCGTCATGGGGGTCCTCCAAAACGAAAAAACCCGCCGAACGGCGGGTTGATGGGTTGATGAGGATCGGAAGCGCCGGTCAGGGACCGTTGCCAAACAGCTTCAGCTTGATGGCGATTCCGGCGATGAGGGCGAGCAGGACGCCGGTGGTGATGATTCGGACGGCGGTCTGCACGGCCGTCTGCCTGGCAAGCCGAAACCCGGCCAGCAGCGATCGCAGGTCGCGGATGTCCTCGGCAGCATCCGTCCCGTCGAGCCCGACCTCATGCAGCGCACGGCGTGCGCCGGTCTCGGCGGCGCGTTCGAGCAGCGCCTCGAACTCATCGCTCGGCAGACTGACCAGCCTGCCGCTCTCGCGCTTCCTGTCCATCAGCTCGGTTCTCGGGGCGATGCTCAGACGACCAGCGTGCCGGCAAGCGTGAAGCCGATATCGGCCAAGGTCACATCCGGCGTCGTCGGCGCGACGACGCTCAGGACGTCGCCGGGCTCCAGGACGGTCTCGGTGGCGGCGATGAAGCTGGCGGTGGTCCCAGCCGCCGCGAAGCGCATGGTGGCGAAGCTCGTCCCGTTTCGGCGGATGTCGAAATCGGCCTGCGCAGTGGCTGCGGTGCCCGCGACACCGTGACTGCCGACAAGATCGACCTTCATCCGCGTGCGACGTGCGACGGGTGCGCGCACGAGAACCTCCTCCGTACTCGGCTGGCCTGCCTTGAACCCGGTCAGATCGGCTGGCGGATCGGCAGCATCCTCCGTCTCGACCACCTCGATCGCGAACCAGGTGCGCGGCCCGGCGAGGATGGAGTTCCAGTTGTTGTTGGTGAAGTTCACCCGAAGCTGGAAGTAATCCCCCTCGACCACCGGCAGCACCGCGGTGAAAGTCGAGAAGTCATTGTTGGTGTAGCCGGACGAACCCTGGCGCACGGTGTAGGGCGCGGCCCCGATCGGCTCTCCGGCGCCGTTCTTGTCGAAGGTCAGATAGACGCCGCCCGTAGTGGCGCTCGCCTTCATGGCAATCGAGCCAAAGAGCCTGACCTTGGTGATGCCGGAGCCCGCGGGGATCGTCAGGCGCTCAGGCGTCCCCCCGGCCCAGAAGCATTCGCTGTCATAGACGGCCGCCTGCCACGAATGCCGGCGAACTACATCCGGTTTCCAAACTCTGATGAGCGCGTTTTAACCGCCTCGCCCGCTACGCCGCCGCGATTTGTGACCGATCTGATCCTTGACGGAGAGCTGCTTGGCTCTCTCGGGCGCCTGTCGATCCCAGGTCACGTCTGGCGCACGCTCAGCGGCTCGGTTCGTGGGTGGAGCCGGTCCTCGTCACCGAGTGGGCGCGACTCGTGCAGGAATACGGCCAGCGAATGCGTCGGTCCGTCGCTCCCGGTGAGGTCCAGAACGCACTCCTCTGGCTCGATCCGGCCCGAGACACCCACCTCGCCCGGACAGTCACAATGCGCCTTCTGGACCACTGCGAAGGTTCGGCAGCGGGCGAGTACCACGTTGTCCGGATCCGGCCGGCGACGTACATTCAAGACATAGCCGTTGGGGTTGGCGGCGAGCCAGGAGGAGTACTCCGCGTCGGAAGACGATCTTTTCAAACTCCTGAGTGTAGTCCACATAGAAATGTAATTTGTAGGAAAATACCGCATTGAGAGGGCATCAAGGCTATTCACAGGCGAACGTATCTGAAATATACTTCAGGTGCTCCGGCAGATCTAATACGGAGGCGAATAGATGGCGAAGGGGTACAAGACGGGTGGGCGCCGACCAGGCTCTCTCAACAAGACTACCGCGAATGTGAAGGCGGCATTCACGGCCGCCTTTGAGGAACTCGGCGGCGTGCCGGCCCTGGTGGAGTGGGCGCGGGCCGAGCCGACGGAGTTCTACAAGCTCTATGCGCGACTACTGCCTTCGGAATTGAAGGCCGATGTGCGGCTTGAGGGCGATGGGCTCGCCGAACGGCTCCAGCGGGCCCGTAGCCGCGTCCTGGATCTCAAATGCGCAAGCGGAGCGTCCCCGAACTGACCGTGGTCATCCGCTGGTTGGCCGGTGGTCGGGCCGTCGATGGCCCTCGCCCCCTCACCTGGCGGACGCTGCGGACGCTGCGGACGCGTTCCACCTAAATTCACCAGTCGTGCTCGAGATCGATGTGATCCGGAGCTTCCGGTGCCTCGCATGGCCTTCCCGGATGTTGAACTCGATCTCAACGCCCATCTCGCGGAAGAAGGGCGCCAGCCGACGCAGGCGTCCGGACAGCGATCTCGCGTCGCCTGGCCAGTCCCGTGACGCCTTGTTGTCGATAGAAGCCTTTTCCCACAACGTTTGGAGAAGCTCCGTTGCCGTGCCTTCCCATGTCTTGTTCCACCGCATCAGTTCCAGCGTGGCGATCGCAACGGCGTCCTGGTCCAGAACAGACACTCGGGCGTCCCTGCGGTTCGTCGCATATGCAGCCTCGAAAGTACCCTCTGGCCAGAAGGCCGTTTCGCACGCTGTCGCGAACTTCGCAAAATCGGCCATACGGGGCTGCTTCTGCAACACGATCTCGTTTTCGCGGGCGATGCCGGTGGAGATACCGCTGAGGAGCGCACCCAATACCGCAGCGTGGACTTGCTCGAAGTCGGCCCAGAAGTCTTCCTCGGTTTTCCTGCTGGTCTCGTCGATCGAGCGGAGGTTGAGGAAGATCGACCTGTCGGCGAGATCTGGACGCGAGACGCAGTCCTCGATCCCGTTGAGGACAATGGGCCGCGTTACGTTGAAGAGCATTTCTTCGCCATCCGTGTACAGCCTGCGAGTAGAGAAGCCGGCGCCTGTCGAAATCCGGCAGAGCGTGTCCGAGGTCGGATGAGAAATCCCGGACACATTGTCAAAAGCCAGCACATGCCCATTCGTTGCGGTGATGAACATGTCCCGGTCGTCTCGCGACAGCACCCGCAAGGGTGATGCGTTGGGGTCGATAAGGCTACGGAGGATTTTCGTGAAGGTCGACTTGGCTGATCCCTGCTCACCCGCAACGACCAGAACCGGATAGGGGCCGGTACTCCTGAGCGCAGCAAGGAGCCAGCTCACCACCAGAACGAAATCCTGCTCGGAGCGGACATTCAGAAACGGTCTGAGGAGAGCGATGTCGCCGCTTCTCTCCGGTTCGGGCAGCTGGAGCATGCCACTAGTCCGTCGGAACCGGACAGGCGGCTCGGCAACAATGCGCCATCCATTGGCATCGACCTCGATCGCACGCCATGCAGCATCTGTAAGGTCAATGTAGAACTTTCCGTTCGCAGAGGCGACGCGAAGAAAGACATCCAGCGTCTCTCCCGCAAACTGCGCCACTGCTTCCAATGTTTGCACGACAGACTGCATGGCTTCGGTGGTCGGTGCACCTTTGGTTGCCTCATAGTATTTCTTCCGAAGCCATAGCTTGAACCCTTCGGAATTGACCTTCCAGGTCTCACGGTGTCCGTCGACCATCAGCTCCGCATAGGCGTTGCGATCGGCGGTGTGAAAGAGCTTTGCTCCTTGGGCGAGTTCGAGCAGAATGTCAGGCTGCGTGGGTTCACGGCGCCTCGGGCCCTCATGCGCCCGGATCGCCTCGTCGAGGGCAGTCACCTTGCACCTGGACGTTTTGAGCTCGTGCCGAATTCGCTGAAATGATGAGAGATCCGTTGACCTCAGCCGAGCCAGTGCGGCGACGACTTCTGGTGTGAAGGCGGCGCCAGGATCCTCCTTCGTTCTCTCGACCAGTTGGTACAGCGGATCGCTAACGGTCTCGGCGGCGGCAAATGCGGCAGCCATCGGGTCGTTCAGGTTTTCAGGCTGTGTCATTGGGGCCCTCCAGCGCTAGCGAGCTGCTGGCGCATGATCAGGAGATCGTTGAAGTCCATGTCTCGTGGCGCACGGACAATCCGAACCAGACGTCCTTCGCTCGCCCACCGTGTGCTAGAGGCTCCTGCGGCGGCCTCACCGGCCTCGTCACCGTCGGCGAGGACGGTTACGTCTCGGATATGAAGCGGCAGCTCCAAAGACCGGAGACCGGGCGCGGAAAGGGCGGCCCATGCGGGGGCGCCGCAGTAGACCATCGCAGCCAGGCAGGTCTCGATCCCCTCGCCGATCATCAACGCATCGGTCGCGGGCGCGAGGCGGACGGCACCGCCCCGACACGGACCGAGCGACAGCTTCTCGTCCTTGACGGCCGCCTTGCCTGACCCGCCTGCTTCCAGAAACGTGCGATGGATGGCAACTGGCTGTCCCGTGACGGCATTTCGTACAAGGGCGACCATCGCTGGATGAACACTGCCGGTAAGGTGCCGAAGCTTCGGGTGAAACCGCAGGTCGTCAGTTGCCGGAAGCGTCAGGCCTCGTGAGGCGAGATAGGTTTCGACCAGGGAGGACTGCGCCGGTCGGCATCGAGACCAGATCCGCATTGCAGCCGGAGTGTTCGACCCTTTAGGACGACACGGCTCACTGGACGGTTCACTCGGTAGCGGCATCAAACGGCCCCAAAGTCCGCGCCGCCGCAACGCATCGATCACCGTCGCCTGCTTGCAGCCCGCGTGGCAACGGACAAGTATCTTTCCGTTTGGAAGCTCGTTGATTGAGAGACTGGGGTGAGTATCAGGATGCGCCGGGCAGCATGCCATCCACCCCGCCCCGGTCCGCCGACCGCCCAGTGCCTCTGCAATGGCCTCAGCGGACATAAGCAGCCTCCCCTCGGGGTTCGCCAGTGCCGGCCAGACCTCGGACAAAATGCGTCGGGCCGACGTGGTCCTTGTCCCACACGTGCCAGGCGTGATCCTGAGAGGGCGATCCTCGGCCGTCCCAGTCGATCCGTCGGGAGATCGGCCGGATGCGAGCCAGCGGAAACTCTTCGAGCAGGCGGCTCCGTCGCCCGGCCCACGCCCAGTTGGCCGGCAAGAGCAGGGCCATGTAGGCGACGCCCAAACGAAGCGCACGTTCGGCGAACGGCGCCCCACCGCTTCGCGGGCTGCACAGCCGGTACGGAGGATTGGTGACGATAATCGGTGCGAGCGCGGTATGCGCCTGCAGGAAATCGAGGCGGTCGATCCCAGCGGCCATCGGCTCGATGTCGGTGGCGACAGTGGTGAAGCCGGCCGACACAAGTGGGCCGAGCATCGCCCCGTCACCCGCCGCCGGCTCCCACACCAGCAAACCGTGAGCCCGGATGGCCGAGGCCTCAAGCTCCAGAAACGCCGTCACCACCCACGGCGGCGTCGGATACCAATCACGGGCGTGGCGAACGGCTGCCCGAATTGGCGTGTGGCCGAGGGCTTTAAAGATGCCCTGGGCGGTCATGGCCACACCTCCAGCGGCAGTCCGGTGATCAGGACCGCGACTGTTTGGGTGAGGAGCACCGCTTCCCTGCCTGGGGCGAAAAGAAACAGCCAGCCGATGAACCGAGCGAGTACGGGGACCGCAAGGACGTGCTGGACAAGTTCATCTGGCGTTCTCTGGGCACGCCAAATGACGGCCCGAGAGGCAAACGTGATAGCCATGCTAGGTATCCGCGCTTTTGCGGCGAGCCCCATCGTCAGAACGGTCCCTAAAGACAGATCTGGAGCGGGTTCAGCCGGCACACTGAGGTGCGGAGCCGGTCTGGAACCGGGGCTCCCCGGCGTATGGGGTGACCTCAGGTGCGGACGCTGGCGCTCTGGCGAGTGCGCAGCCAGTCCGCGATGTCCTGCTCAGACCAGGCTACCGCCTTGCTCGTCAGCCGGACCGGTCGGGGGAAGTCCCCCCTGCTCATCAGGTGGTAGATGGTGCTGCGGCTAAGGCCAGTGGCCTCCTCAACAGCCTTCCTGCGCATATGCCGAACCAGCATGGCGTGGTTCCTTCGATCGCGTTGAACATGCAGGAACCATGCAGCACAAATTTGACCTAAGTCTCGGAAATTAAAGGGTAATCAAACTGGTGAATTTTTACCTTTGCTCCTCGCAAAGTGGTCGTAGGCCTTTCTGACCGTCTCGTACTTCAGCGATCTGCCGTCTACTCCCTTTTTCCCCTCACTGACAAGCTCGGCCACCGCCTCGATCGCAGCTTCGTAAGTGTGGTGATGCTCTGCCATAAGCGTCTTGACGTTCATCGCCAGGACCTCGTCGCGCAGCTCTACAGCTGGATCGTCCCGCCGACCGGGACGCCCATCGCGCCTCTTGCAAACAAGCATGTACGGGAATTCTGCAGCAACTTTCTTCGAGAGACCTATTCCGGGGTTTCGGGCATTCTCGGTTAGCATAATTGAGAATGCGCTTAGCACCCCCCGTCCAGGTACATGACCCTTCCTCTGATAATGTACGAAAGCATCTGTGTCGCCGCGAGCAAGGCAGTGGATGATAATTCTGTCCTTTGCGTCACTCTCCGACACTCCCAAATCGACAAGTATTCTGACCACAACGTCGTAGACGGTCGTCATATATTCGAAACCGGAGGAAGGGTCTTCTTCGTGCTGAGGTCGATCACTCATATCCAGTTCGTCCCGGCCAGAAATTGAGACCACGCCTCCATCAGTTGGCGTCGCTTATCGAAGAAGTCGGACCGCGCGTAGGCTCGCGTTACCGCGTCTCCCACATGGTGCGCCAACGCAGCCTCACATACATCAAAAGAAAAATCCGTTCTCTCCTGTGCGAAGGTCCTGAACGATGTCCGCATTCCGTGGACGTCGGCATCGAAGCCCAACTCCTTTATGAGCTTCGACAGGGTCATGTCGGACAGGGCTTTCCCCCTTGCGGATGGAAACACAAGACGCGACTGATCGCGCAGGGTATTCGCCTCACCCAAAATCTTGACCGCACCAGCAGAAAGCGGAACTCGGTGCTCCCGCTTCATTTTCATGCGCAGCGCCGGCACGGTCCAGACGGCAGCGGCTATGTCGATCTCGTCCCAGGTGGCAAGTCGCACTTCGCCCGATCGAGCCGCAGTCAAAATGAGGAATTCGATCGCCAGTTTCGTTGCCTCCAATGCCCGCGACTGCCTCACCGCAGCTATACAGTGCGGCACTTGCAGATAGGGCAGAGCCTTTCGATGTGCTGCCGTTTTCGGACCGTGCCGGGCCAAGCCTTTGGCGACATTTTCCGCGGGGTTGTCGGTTCGGAAGCCCTTCGCTATTGCCCATTTCAGGACGGTGCCAATACGCTGTTTCACCCGTCGGGCCGTTTCGGGCTTCGAAGTCCAGATCGGTTCGAGGACCGCATGGACGTCGGCAGGGGTGATGTCACTGACCCTTCGGTTACCGATCAAGGGGAAAGCATAGGTCTCAAGCGACCGCAGGAAGTCAGCCGCATGCTTCTCGCTGCGCCAAGTTGGCCTTATTGATTGGTGGACCGTTCGGGTGGCGCTCTCGAAATTCGGAATAGTGCGTTCGGCACGGCGTGCTTCGAGGGGATCCCCGCCTGCTCGTGCAATGGTTCGGTTCCTGAGAGCAGCGGCGCGAGCCTCGGCCAGACCGACTAGTTCGACGCTGCCAAGACCGATCTCGCAGCGCTTGCCCCGGATCACGATCCGCTGCACCCATTGTCGAGCCCCGGACGGTGTTACCCTCAGAAACAGCCCATGTCCGTCAAAGTATTTTCCCGGCACCTTGATGGCGCGAACCGAAGCGGCAGTCAGGGCCTTCGTAGGCCTTCGGAGACCATCAGATCCCACGGCATTCATCCCCCAATCGATCCCCCACCATACACTGGAATGGTATGGAATCGATCGGAACGTTGAGGACAGACCGTGATTATAATTGACTGAATTTCAAGGGGAATTTGGAACGCTACGGAATTTGCCGGACTGGTCCATGGTGGACCTTGGCTCCACCAGGTTCTTCTGCAGCTCCTTGTGCCGTCTAGTCCTTTTGAGGGCTGCCCAAGGCGGCCCCCTCCGGGCCCTACTTGGTCGTGTCCCGCCGCGTGGTGTAGCTCGACGGTAGCGAAGCCGCCCGCACGCGCGCCATCCACAGCGCTGTAGCGGGCGGGCGGCTTTGCGGGGGTGG
>JAWLCO010000064.1:0-21461 GCA_041687075.1 Hyphomicrobiaceae bacterium
CCGAACGGTGCTACGGCGGATGAGCACCGTTTCGAAGTTCAGCGCGCGCACAGCCTCGACGAGCGGCGCCGCAGGGCCTGCAGGAGCAGAACCCACGTCACCTTGGGCACCGGCGACCTGAAAGTCGCCACCGTCGATGATCAGTTTCGCCGATCCATCCTGGAGAAGCGTGCGCGTGTCGTCGGACCCCGTGTCGTCATCGGCAGAAGCGAGTGCGACGGTGCCGCGGTCCAGCCGAACACGCAGGGCCGGGACGATATCGACCGGAGCCGTGATGTCGTGCCCGTCGCGAGGGGCAGCGAAGACGGCGACATTGGAGAGCCTGAACTCGCTCGCCTCGAAGTCAAAGACGAGCGGGGCGGACAGCCCGAGGGCTGCACATAAGGCCACGAGCGCAACGGCCACGAAGAGCCTGCCGGGCCTGATGTTCAGCATTTGCGGGCTCCCTCGTCGTGTGCAACGAATGTTTCGTCAAATCGAGGCGGCGAACGCGGAAACCAGACGCAAGCAACCGTGTCCTTTCGTCATCAGCCCATCGCTTTCTTAGTCAGCCGGGATGGCGTAGGCAAGAGATCGCTTGCCTGTATCCACGCAGGCCCGAATCGTCTCGTCCGCCACGACACGTTCATATACGCTCGGCGCCTGATTTTCGAGGGCACGAACGGGTGCGAAGGAGAATGCAATGAGTGAGCCTCTCTGGTCCCCTGGAGATGCGCGCAAAGCCGCAACGAACATGGCCAGGTTCGCGGGTTGGGCGGGTGGCCGGCTCGGCCGCCCGCTGACGACCTACCGTGAGCTTCATGCCGCGTCGATAGCGGATCCCGGCTGGTTCTGGAGCGCGCTGTGGGACTATAGCGGCGTCATCGGCGACAAGGGGCCTGAGCCTTGTCTGATCGATGGGAATCGGATGCCGGGGGCGCGCTTCTTCCCCGAGGCCAGGCTCAATTTCGCCGAGAACGTGCTCGCCCGGCTGCCCGATGGCGAGGCGATGGTGTTCTGGGGCGAGGACAAGGTCAAGCGCCGGATGTCGAGCGCCGAGCTCACCAAGCAGGTGGCGCAGGTGCAGACGATGCTGCGTGAGGCCGGCGTCGTGGCTGGCGACCGGGTTGCGGCGATTCTGCCCAACATGCCGGAGGCAATCGTCTCGGTTCTCGGTGCCGCCGCCGAAGGCGCGGTCTGGTCCTCCTGCTCGCCGGACTTCGGCGTACAGGGCGTTCTCGACCGCTTCGGACAGATCGAGCCCAAGGTGCTGATCGCGTGTGACGGCTATTACTATGCCGGCAAGACGATCGATCTTTCGGATCGTCTGGCGCAGATTACCGCCAAGCTGCCGACCGTGCAGAAAGTGATCATCGTCCCCTACATCGGGCAGGCCGAGGCGGTCGTGCAAGGCCTCAATATGAGCCTCGTGCGCCAGGGCCGGCTGGCGCAGACATGGGGCGATGCCGTGCTCTCACGCAATGCGGACGCGCCGGCGTTCCAGCGCCTTGCCTTTGCCCATCCGCTTTACATTCTGTTCTCATCGGGGACGACGGGTGTGCCGAAGTGCATCGTGCACTCGGCGGGCGGCACACTGCTGAAGCACATCACGGAGCAGCATCTCCATTCGGATATCAAGCCGGGCGACCGCGTCTTCTACTTCACCACACTCGGGTGGATGATGTGGAACTGGCTCGTCACCTGCCTCGGGTCCGGCGCCACCCTGCTGCTCTATGACGGCTCGCCGTTCCACCCGTCCAACCGCGTGTTGTGGGACTATGCGGCCGAGGAAGGCTGCACGCATTTCGGCACGTCCGCAAAGTACATCGACGCCTTGAAGAAATCGGGGCTCGAACCGCGCACGACGTACAATCTCGAGCCCCTGCGAGCCGTGCTCTCGACGGGCTCACCGCTGGGGCCGGAAAGCTTTGATTTCGTCTATCAGGGCATCAAGCCCGACGTGCATCTGGCCTCAATCTCCGGCGGCACGGACATTGTGGGCTGCTTCGTGCTCGGCATTCCGACGGAACCCGTGTGGCGCGGCGAGATCCAGGGGCCGGCTCTCGGCTTGGCCGTCGACGTGTTCGACGAGGCAGGAAAGCCCATCAGCAGCGGCAAGGGCGAGCTTGTCTGCACGCGGCCTTTCCCTTCGATGCCGATTGGTTTCTGGAACGATCCCGACGGCAAGAAGTACAATGGCGCCTACTTCTCCCGGTTCGAGAACGTTTGGCATCACGGTGACTTCGCCGAGTGGACCCCGCACGGGGGCATGGTCATCCATGGCCGCTCTGACGCCACCTTGAATCCCGGTGGCGTCCGCATCGGCACGGCGGAGATCTATCGCCAGGTCGAGAAGCTGCCGGAAGTGCAGGAGTCGATCGTCATCGGCCAGGACTGGGACGGTGATGTTCGCGTCGTGCTCTTTGTTGTTCTGAAGCCGGATCTGACGCTCGACAGCGCCCTTGTCGACCGCATCAAGTCGCAAATCCGCACGGGCGCAAGCCCACGGCACGTGCCTGCCAGGATCGTGCAGGTGGCAGACATTCCGCGCACCAAATCCGGCAAGATCACCGAGCTTGCCGTGCGCGACATCGTTCATGGCCGCGAGGTAAAGAACAAGGAGGCTCTGGCCAACCCGGAGGCGCTCGATCTCTTCCGCAATGTTCCGGAGCTGCAGAGCTGAGGCTGCTCTACGAGCGGCTTACGGGCGCGCCAAGGGCTAAACGGCCGGGTGCGCCTGATCCAGGCGATCTCGCGGCAGGAAAACGGCCGTAGTGTGCGATATCGAACTGACGCACCCTGCGCAATGAGCTATGGAAAGTTTCGCGCTTACTGGCGATATCCGGCGGTAGCACGCTTACTTTAGTTCATTGTGTCGGGGGGCGGGCTTGCAGTTCCGATATGACCCTGTAGCATTCACAAGACATTTCCTCGAGCCCTGCCCGATCGAGAACGGCGACACGACCCCGCCGATAGCTGATGAGCCCTGCGGTCTGCATGAGGCGTGCCGCCAACGTAACGGTCGAGCGCCGGACTCCAAGCATGGCGCTCAAGACCTCGTGGGTGATGGGCAGCTCCGGCTCGTGCCAGCGGTCTGCAAGGTGCAACAGGCCTCTGGCCAGTCGCTCCTCCGCATCGTGCAAGGCATTGCAGGCCGCAATCTGAAGGATGTGGGAAACAAAGTTGTCGGAGTAGCTCCAGAGCACGCTCCTCAATCCGGGGCTCGCCTCGACAGCTTCGCGCATCCGTCGCCGCTCGATCATGGATGCACGGCCGGGCAACTCCACCTTCTGTCGCGTGAACGAGACGGCACCACCCAGAACACCGCCGAGCCCCACCGCCCCTTCATTTCCGACCGTGGCCGACTCCACCAGCCTCCCCTCGCTACTGGCAACCTCGAGGGAAATGATGCCGGCCTGCAAGAAGTAAACGTGAGTGACCGGTGCTCCGGCCGCGTACAGGATCCGTCCGCGCTCCAGCTCCTGATCCTGCAGATAAGGCGCGAGCAGGTTGCGATCGGCCGGCCCGAGCGCGTCGAGCAGTCTGTTGGCCACTATCTCACCTCCGCATTCACGGAGGCGAACGCGATTCGACAATCGAGTGTTCCCGTGGATGGCTTACATGAATAGTGGAGCTGGCGATTTCACCTATGCCCAGGTATTGCTGCCGCCGTCCTGGCTGGTGCCGCTGACCGCCATAACGGATCTGCTGATTGCTGCCGCCTACATCGCCATACCTTTGGCAATCTTCGCCTTCTTGCGCCGACGTCCGTCAACGCAGCTGCGAAGCCTGGCGGTTCTTTTCGCGGTTGTCATCATGCTGTGCGGCGTGACGCACTTGATCGGCTTTCTGGCACTTTGGTGGCCGATTGAAGTGGCGGAGGGCGTCGTGAAACTCATCACCGCTGCGGCCTCCGTCACCACAGCGGTCCTCATCTTACCTCTCGTTCCGAAGGCGGCAGCCATCCCCAGTCACTATGAGCTGCAGCAAGTGAACGCACGTCTGAGCAAGGAGATCGTGGCGCACGAGCAGACCCTTGCCGAGCTCAGAGCGATCCGCGACAGCCTGGAGCGGCGTGTGGAGGACCGCACGCATGAGCTCACCCAGATCCTCGACCAGTCGAGCCTGCTCGCTCGCGAGCTCGCCCATCGCTCGAAGAACCTGCTGGCCGTCGTGCAGTCGATGGCGCGCCAGACGGTCCGCTCCTCCAAGACCGTCGAAGAGTTCGAGCATGGCTTCCTGCCGCGCCTGCACGCGCTGGCAGCTGTCAACGACGAGCTTGTACGGAACAACTGGCGTGGCGGTGATCTCGAGAGGCTGGTGCGGACCCAGCTCGAGCCTTTCGCCACCCAGAACCGGGTCTCGATTTCAGGCCCACAGCTGTTCATTTCGGCGGAAGCCGTGCAGAACGTCGGTCTCGCCATTCACGAGCTGGCCACCAACGCGTCCAAACACGGTGCTCTCGCCAACCACTCAGGGCACGTGCAGATCTCCTGGGCGGAGGAGCGCGCGTTGAATGACACCGAGCCGATTTTCCGCATCTGCTGGATTGAGGATACGACCGCCTCCGCCCGAGAACCTGCCAGATGCGGCTTCGGCCACGTTGTTCTGACGCGGATCGTACCGATGGCGCTGTCAGGCTCTGCCCAGTTGGAAGTTCTCCCGGATGGCCTGCGTTGGACCCTGCAGGCCCCTGCAGCCGCGGTCCTCCGCGCGCCCGGCAAAGGCTGAGATCTTACGAACCACTCATGCCGCCAGCGCGTCCTCCGGCCACAGCCCGGTGCAGCAGAAGCACTGGAATGAGCCCGACCGCGACAATGGTCAGGGCTCCGGGTGCTGCGCGCTCGAACTGCTCGAGCACCGCGAAATTATAGACCTCCGTGGCAAGGGTCTCGAAATTGAACGGCCGGAGCAGCAGTGTGGCCGGCAACTCCTTCATGGAGTCGACGAAGACCAGTAGCCCGCCGGCACCGAGCGCCGGGATGAGCAACGGCATGTGCACCCGCCACAGCGTCGCGAGCGAGCTCTGACCCAAGGTCCGCGCGGCCGCATCGAGATTGGGCGAGATCCGTTGCAGGCCGGCCTCGACCGAGCCGAGCGATACGGCCAGGAACCGGATCGTGTAGGCGAGGATCAGCGCCACGACCGACCCCGACAGCAGAAGCCCGGTCGAAACCCCGAAGATGTCCCTGGCCAACGCATCCACGGCATTATCGAACGAGGCCAGCGGGATCAGCAAACCCAGCGCCAACACCGTCCCGGGCACCGCGTATCCTAGCCCGGCGACCTGCACCGCCGGCCGCGTGAAGCCGTTTGCTGCAATACGCTGCGCATAGGCCAGCAGCAGCGCACAGGAGATCGCCAGCAGCGCTGCGAGAGCCGACAGCATCATGCTGTTGCCCGCCGTTTGCCAGAAGCTTCCAGCGATCGCATCGGGCCAATACCGCAGCGCCGGGCTGACCAGCACGGCAAACGGAACAACGAAGCCGAGCACGAAAGGCATCGCGCAGACCGCTGCAGCAAGATAGCCGCGCCAGCCCTCCACATCCGAGAACGGGATCGCGCGATAGCGCCCTGTCGTGTGGTGAAAGCGCCCACGGCCACGCGCGAATCGCTCCGCTGCGAACAGCAGCGCGACGAACAGCAGCATCACCGTCGCCAGCTGGGCGGCCCCGCCGAGGTTCGATCGCTGCAGCCAGGTTGTGTAGACGCTGATCGTCAGCGTCTCGATCCCGAGGTACTGTACTGCGCCGAGGTCGTTCAGGCACTCCATGAGGGCGAGGGCCACGCCGGCCGCCAGCGCCGGCCGGGCGAGCGGCAGGGCTACCGACCAGAACGTCCCCAGCGCCGTGCGGCCGAGCGTGCGCGCGACCTCCAGAACGCATACCGATTGCTGCACGAAGCTCGCTCGCGCCGTGAGGTAGACGTAAGGGTAGAGCACGATGGCGATGACGAAGATGCCGCCGCCGAGCGAGCGGATTTCCGGAAACCAGTAGTCCCGCGCGCTCGTCCAGCCGAAGCTCGCACGCAGCAACGTCTGGACAGGCCCCGCATAGTCGAGCAGGTCCCCGTAGCAGTAGGCGACGATATAGGTCGGCATCGCCAGCGGGATGACGAGCAGCCGGTCAATCAGATTACGCCCGGGGAAGCGGTACATCGTGACGAACCACGCCGTCGCCGTGCCGATCGCGAGGGTCAGCAGCCCGACGCCCAGCATCAGCAGCACCGTCTCGCGCAGTGCCCGCGGCAGCACCGTGCTGACAAGATGTGGCCAGATGTTCTCGGTGGGGGTCAGCGCGAGGATGCCGATAGTCACGATCGGCAGCAACATCAGCGCAACCATGACGGCGACAGCCGCCGTCCAGGCCGGAGATGCGCGCCGCCGCGCGCGCCAGCTCGCGATGGCGCGCGGCACGCCGATCATGCCGCGCACAACCTCCTGCAGCGAGGGCGGGCGCAGCGACGTAGGGGCTCGGTCCTGCATTGGTGCCGGACCATGCATACAGGTTTGGCACCGGGTCAAGATAGCTGCTGTCGCTGGGCCGTCCCATGGCTCTGCCTCGAGCTGACCCGGTTGCTTGCCTTTCCGGCGAGGTGCTGCGCCAGCCCCCGTCTCAAGCCACCGTGTGCTCCGGCCCCGATACCCGGTCGGGCGGAAACACGATGGAGACCCGCGTGCCTTCACCGGGTGCGCTTGCGATGTTGACCGTTGCGCCGCTCGCCTGTGCCAGCGCCGCGACGACCGGCAGTCCGTACCCGGAACCCTGCGCCATCCCGCCAGCGGCACACGCGAGCGCGTCGCGGCTCATCCCGCAGCCCGTGTCGGCCACGCTGAGCACCAGACCGCCGTCGGGCAGGCGCTGCGTCGCGATCTTCACCTCACCGCCCGGCGCCGTGAATTTCAGCGCATTGGACAGCAGGTTGATGAGGATCTGCATCAGGCTCCGGTGATCGACGGCGAGACGCAGCCCGCCAGGCATCAGATCGGTCACGAGCCGCACGGAGGCCTTGCGCGCCAGCTCCCGCATGACGGCCATGCACCTTGCGACGATTTCGTCGACGACCGCATCCGAAGCCTCCTGCTGGGCATTCCGGTCACCTGCATCGCCCATCATGGCCCCGAGCACGCCCAGCGCATGCCGCGCGCTCTCGTGAATGTCGGCTGCATAGGTCAGGTAGCGCGGGTTGCCCATCGGCCCGAGGCGCTCCTCCTTCATGACCTCCGCCAGGGCCGCGATGGCGCTGAGCGGCGTACGCAGCTCGTGCGCCAGGAGGGCGCGTGCCGGGCCGGCGGCTGGTCCGCGCTGGTCCGTTGCCTCCCCGGCTGGCAACTCCGCGGCCCTGACAAGCACTCGGCGCCCCTCGCCGCCCAGAAGCCGACACGAGCAGCGCAGCTGCGTGACCCCGCCGGCGGCCCAGATGAGCAGGATCCGCTCTTGCTCGGCGCCTGGGCTCGACCGGCCTGCTTCATCCGAAACAAACTGGCGCAGTTGCTGAAGAGCGGGCATCGCCCGGTCGAGGACAACTCCCTCACGCAGCGCTCCACTGCAGAAAACGCCTCCAGCCGGGCTGGCGCCGGCCACCCGCGCAGTATCGACATCGATGACCCAGGCCGCCTCTGAAGTCCGGCCGAGGTTCTCCTCCACCGGAGTGTCAGGCGCCCGCTTCGGCAGCGAACTCACTTCTTCACTCACTCTGCCGGTTCGAGTTCCGCATTTGTACGCAACATGCCACGGAGCGTCCATGCGCCAGTCGCAAACGCCCTTCGCTTCCCGCTGATTGCCGGGTCTCAAAGCACGGAAACGGTGTAGAGTTGATTGAGACCGGTCCTCAAATGCGTTGACACGGAGGTGGTACATGCAGGCGAAGCCGCAGATGGAAATTCCCGAGCAGGTGCGGCAAATGGCCGAGCGCAATATCGAGCAGGCCCGCTCCGCCTACAACCAATTCATGGATGTGGCGCGGCAGGTCCAGGACCTGATGAACCAGTCGTCTGGTACGGTGGCCGAGAAGGTGGCCGAGATTCAGACGCGTGCCCTGCAGTTCTCGGAGGAGAACATGGAGGCCGGATTCCAGTTCGCGAGCGAGCTGGCCCGCGCCCGCGACTTCAAGGAATACCTCGAAGTGCAGAACCGGCATGCTCAGAAGCAGATGCAGACCTACGCCCGCCAGTCCCAGGAGCTTGGCCGGATGATGGGAGAGCTGGGCCAAAAATCTTACGGTAAGGACTGAGGCTGCTGCGCTCCTCCCTTTTGGCCCGGCAGCTGCGATTGCCCCGCAGCCCGCCAGGCGGCAATCGATCCCTTGGCTCTGCGGGTACGATCGACTATTTTGAGCTTGACGCCAGCGCCGCAGTTCCGCTTCTAACGGTCTGCGACATCGCCAGTGCCGCCTTAGCTCAGTTGGTTAGAGCACCAGATTGTGGATCTGGGGGTCCCCCGTTCGAGCCGGGGAGGCGGTACCATTAGTGCCTGACCCTGAACTCGTTCAGGATCTGCAAGTCAGGCTGGTCTCCCAGGCCCGGGGTCTCGGCAAGTGTCGCCCAGCCGCCGCTGACCTGTTCAACGGGAGAGCTGAGGAGGGTGCGGAGTGGATTGGGGTTGGCATCGATCTCGAGCAGGCCGTTGCCGCCCGCTGCCGCCAGCAGATGAGCGGATGCAAGGAGCCCGACACCTCCACCCAGATAGTGCGGACAGAATGTCTTGCCCGCAGCGATGATCCGTTGCGCGACGGGAAGGCAGCCGCTGAACCCGCCCCATTTGGCGATATCGGGCTGAACGACGCCGAGCGCTCCGGATGCCAGTGCGGCATCGAATGCGTCCCGGCCGGCAAAATTCTCGCCGGCTGCAAGGGGCATCGGGGCAGTGGCCTTGAGCCGAAGCCAGTCATGCCACGGCCGGTCTGCGCGGAGCGGCTCTTCCAGCCACTCGATCTCAAACGGCTCGAGCGCTTGCGCCATTTCGATCGCCGTATCGAGGTCCCAGGCCTGATTGGCATCGACCATCAGGCTGGCGCTGGACCCGAGAGCCTCGCGTAAAGCCCGCAAGTTCGACGCATCCCGCTCTGCTCCGAAGCCGACCTTGAGCTTGAAGGCGGTGTAACCCTCGGCTTGCTTCCTGCCTGCCAAGAGTTCGGGGCTGGTTGGATTGAGACCGCTGGCGTAGACGCGAATGCTCGCCGAGGCGCGTGGATTGAGGTATCGCCAGAGCGGCTCCCCCGCCCGGCGTGCGCAAAGATCCCAAACGGCAATATCGATGCCTGCCACAGCCTGCGCGAAGGGCCCCGGCTCGCCGCTCTGTATCGCCAGGACGGCGGTTTTCTGCGTCAGGTGCTCGAACGCCTCCTGCGGCGAGCCGAACGGTCGGCCCATGAGCAGTGGCGCCAGCACGCTTTCCACGATCCGCGCCCGATGCTCTGCGCCGACCGCGGGGAAATTACACCACACCTCACCCCAGCCGACCGCGCCGTCCCGATCCTCGACCCTCACCAGGACCATCGGCCGGTCATGCATGATGCCGAACGAGGTCGCCACCGGCTCGTCGAGCGGACAACGAAACACGAAGGCAGCGACGTTTCGAATTTCCAGCATCACGGCTTCAGATCCATTTCGAGATGAATGTAGTCACCGCGATAGGTGACCTCAGCGACGTAGATGACCGTCCCGTCCGGCGATCGCATCAGCCGGCGGACCTCCGCCACCGGCGCATTCAGCGGAATGCCGAGAAGTTGCGAGGTGGTGACGTCTGCTGACGCTATCGTCAGTGTCTGGCGCGCGGCCTTGATCTGCAGGCCGGCCAGGGATGTCAGAACCGGGAGCGCCAGCTCGCGGCGGAACCGTGAGGGGGCGCGGCGAAAAACACGATAATCGATGAAGATCGAAATCACGCAATAGCGCTCGCCATTTCGCGAATGCACCCTGCGCATGAAGAAGTACTTCGGTGCCTTGATCCCATCCTTCTCAGACAGCTCGGGATCGGCGATGGCTTCGGCCAGGGTGGCGTGATCGGGCCGATCACCCTGGTACATGGTCACGAGATCATCGAGCGTCGTCTCGACTCGCAGCTGCCGCCGGGCCGACGCCTTCTCGGTCACGAACGTGCCGCGGCCCCGCTGCGGCAGCAGCAGGCCTTCGTCGGCAAGCAATGCAATCGCCTGGCGGACCGTTACGCGAGAGACTTCGAACTCGGCCATCAGCTGCTCGATGGAGGGCAGGATGGCTCCCGGACGCCAATAGCCCCGGTCGATGCGCTGCCGCAACAGCTCGGCAAGCTGAACATAGCGCGGTATCGGCGTTGCGCCGAAAATGTGGTGACCTGTTGCCATCGACGGGGTTGCCTTGAACGTTCTAAACATATTACGTTTAGGACGTTCGCGCCAGTCATCAGTCAGCCAGGAACAAGTCCGCCCGTGCGCAGAACCGCCCTGATCCTCGCACCCTGGGTCGTCCTGGTGGCGATCTGGTACGGTATTCATCATAGTGGCCTCGTAAACCCGGCGCTCGTGCCGACACCGCATGAGGTCGGCCGCAGATTTGTCGAGCTCATCCAGGGCCGCCTGCCACTCGATATTCTGATGTCCACGCAGCGCGTTTTCCTCGGTGTGCTGAGCGGCATCGCGGTAGCCGTACCTGTCGGGTTCCTTCTCGGGTGGTATCGCAGCGTGCGCACATTCGTCGACCCGCTGATCAACTTCTTCCGGGCCCTGCCGCCGATCGCCTTGATCCCGTTGGTCATCGTCTATTTCGGTGTCGATGAGCTGGCAAAAACGGTCATCCTTTTCTACGCGTCCTTCTTTGCCGGCGTCATCGTCATGTACGAAGGCATCTCGCAGATCAGCCCGATCTATGTTCGTGTCGCGCGTACGCTGGGCGCCACTGACGGCGAGATCTTCCGCAAGGTCGTCGTTCCCCTCGCGGTGCCTCACATGCTGACGGCACTGCGGGTTGCGCTCGGCGTCGCATGGGCGACGCTCGTCGCCTCCGAGCTGATCGCGGCTCAGCAGGGGCTGGGAGCGATGATTCAGGATGCGGGCTCGTTCTTCCAGCTCGATATCATTTATGTCGGGATCATCTGCATAGGCTTCATCGCGCTTTTGATGGATCTGGCGCTGCGATCTCTGGCCCGCCGGTTCGTGAGCTGGCAGGAGCGTATCGCATGACGCCCGGTGCAGTACGGATCGCCTTCGAGAACGTCTCCGTGCGCTTCCCGGCACAGGGAGGAGGACATATCCAGGTCGTTGATGACGTCACCTACGACATTCGCGACCGGGAGTTCGTGTCCATCATCGGCCCCTCCGGCTGTGGCAAGACGACCATGATGAACATGGTCGCCGGATTCATGAAACCCTCCTCCGGCACGGTCTCGCTTGATGGAGCACCGGTGAGCGGTCCGGGTCCGGATCGCGGCGTCATATTCCAGGAGTACGGGGTTTTTCCCTGGCTGACGGTAAAGGAGAATATCGCGTTCGGTCTCAATTTGCGTGCCAATCGCGTCAGCGCGGCCGAGCGCGATGAGATCTGCCATCGCTATATGCGCCTCATGGGCCTCTCGGACTTCGCGAACGCCTGGCCGCGAATGCTCTCCGGCGGCATGCGCCAGCGCCTGGCACTCGCACGTGCCTATGCCGTGAAACCACAATTTCTGCTGATGGACGAGCCCTTCGGCGCACTCGATGCACAGACGCGGTCCGCCATGCAGAACCTTCTCCTGGACGTTCTGTCGGCCGAGGGCAAGACGGTGATGCTCATCACGCACTCGGTCGAAGAAGCCGTCTACCTTTCCAACCGCATCATCGTCATGACGGCCCGGCCGACCCGGATCCGTGAAATAATCGAGGTGCCATTCGCCTATCCCCGCACCGATGCGCTGCACGAGAGCCCCGAGTTCGGCGAGCTCCGTGCGCATGTCCGCCACCTCGTGATGCAGGAGTATGCCCAGCAAGCGCTGCAGCACCAGGCGTAAACGCCCTCACATTCAACCAGGGAGGACACCATGACCATCAATCGGCGGAAATTCATTTACGGCAGCGTCGCTGCGGCAGGCGTCGCCACGATCGGCGCACCGGCGATCGCGCAGGCAAGAGAGAAGATCCGTGTCGGTTATCTGCACACTTTGGCCGTCGACGGCCAGATGTGGCTTGCTGACCACCTGGGTGCCTATCAGAAGCATGGGCTCGAGCCGGAGTTCAAGCTGTTTCAGACCGGCCTCGAAATCTTCCAGGCGATGATCGGCGGCAGTCTCGATGTGCTCAGCACCGGCGCGGTCATTTCCAACTTCCCTGCACGCGGCCAGGGCAAGATGTTTCTTGCGAACGCAGTGGAGTTCGCAACCGCCCAGCTTTGGGTGCGCGAGGATCAGGGGATCAAATCCATTGCCGATCTCAAGGGCAAACGCGTCGCAACGACGGCAGGCACGACCGCTCACGTCTTCCTGG
This sequence comes from Hyphomicrobiaceae bacterium, assembly GCA_041687075.1. Lineage (GTDB taxonomy): Bacteria > Pseudomonadota > Alphaproteobacteria > Rhizobiales > Hyphomicrobiaceae > ZC4RG25. Next base: position 12,412 of record JAWLCO010000064.1, read on the forward strand.
ATACGGCGCTCAAGGCCAATGGTCTCAAAGCGAGTGATATCGAGCTTCTCAACCAGCGTATGCCGGACGCCGTCACGTCGTTCATTTCGGGCGCCGTTCCGGCCGTCGCGCTCTGGGTGCCTTTCAATATCACGGTGCGGGACAAGGTGCCCCAGGCCAAGAAACTCGTCGATGCGTCCGCATTCTATCCGGATGCCGCGATCATGTCCGGCTGGGCAACGACGGCCGATTACCACGCCAAGAACCGCGAAACCCTCGTGCGGCTGATCAAGGCCTGGACAGAGGGCAACGAATACCTCACGGGCAAAACGGACGAGGCGCTGGAGGTTCTGCAGACGAAGCATTATCCGCAGGTTCCGCTGGCCGACTTCAAGCAGCAGTACGCGGCCCAAAAGAGTTTCCCGATTGCCGAGTGGCGGAAGCTCTATGGCGAAGGAACGGTCACCAAGTGGCTGCAGCAGGTCACCGACTTTTTCGCCTCGACCGGCAATATCCAGAATCCGGTACCGGCATCTCAGTACTTCGATCCCACACTTTTCATGGAAGCCACGAAGGCCTGATCTTGCGGGATCCCGTCTACGACTACATCATCGTCGGCGCCGGTTCGGCGGGCTGCGTGCTCGCCAACCGGCTTTCTGCCGACCCCGATTGCAAAGTGCTTCTGCTGGAAGCCGGCGGCTGGGACCGCAACTTCTGGGTCAAGCTTCCCGTCGGCTACTTTCGAACCATTTACGACCAGCGGTTTTCGCGTCTGTTCCCAACCGAGCCGTCGGAAGGCACAGCCGGTCGCAGTATCGTCTGGCCACGCGGGCGCATTGTCGGGGGCTCCAGCTCCATCAATGGATTGATTTTCATCCGCGGCCAGCGTGAAGGCTTCGACGACTGGGCCGAGGCCGGCGCTGTAGGATGGGACTATGATGGTGTCCTCCCCTATTTCCGGAAGCTCGAGAGTTTCAATGGGGAGCCGAGCCAATACCGCGGCGCGCATGGGGAGCTAAGCGTCTCCAACCTGCGTAATGACCATTCCGCATGCCGGGCATGGGTTTCGGCGGCGCGGCAGTTCGGACTTCCTTTCAATCCCGACTTCAATGGCCCGACCACTTACGGCGTGGGCTGCTATCAGCTCAGCATCGGCAGCAGATGGCGTGAAAGCGCGGCTGTCGCATTCCTTCGCCCTGCCCTCGCACGTCCGAATCTTACGGTGCTGACGCGTGCCCAGGCGACGCAGATCGCATTCGAGGGCGTACGCGCGGCAGGAGTGTCTTGGCTGCAGAACGGCCGCAAGCTCCACGCCCGCGCGGAACGGGAGGTGATACTGGCAGCTGGAGCGCTGCAGTCGCCGCAGCTCCTGCAGCTTTCCGGCATCGGCCCAGCCGATCTCCTGCGGCGGCACGGCATTGCTGTCCTCGCGGACCTGCCGGGCGTCGGCGAGAATCTGCAGGATCATTATCAGGCGCGCACCATCGTACGCCTGAAGACACGAAACTCGCTGAACGACGATGTGCGCAATCCGTTTCGGCTGGCGCGCATGGGCTGGGACTGGCTGGTCCACGGGAAGGGGCCGCTGACCATCGGAGCCGGACAGGTCGGAGGCGCTGCATGCACGAGATATGCGACCGGCAATCGCCCCGACATCCAGTTCAACGTCATGCCGCTTTCCGTCGACAAGCCCGGCGATCCGCTCCACCGCTACTCGGGATTCACGGCATCCGTCTGGCAGTGTCATCCCCTATCACGCGGCCGGCTCGCCATTCGCAGCGACGATCCGCTCGCTCCACCGCTCATCGAGCCGCGTTATCTGTCGGCAGAGCTCGACCGCAAGGTGATGGTGGAGGGCGTAAGGATCCTGCGCGAGATCTACCGCCAGCCCGCCTTCCAGGATTTGTGGGACGAGGAAGTCCGGCCCGGCGCTTCGCTGACCACGGACGAGGATATCCTGCGTTTCATTCGTGAGCAGGGTGGCACTGTTTTCCACGCATCCGGCACGTGCCGCATGGGAACCGACACGCACGCTGTTGTCGACCCCTCATTGCGGGTGCGCGGTGTCGAGCGCCTCCGCGTGATCGATGCGTCAGTCATGCCGGTTGTGACCTCGGCGAACACGAATGCCGCCGCATTGATGATCGGCGAGCGAGGTGCGGCCCTGGTACGGGGCGAAATCTCCTGGCCCGAGGATCAGCTCGACAGTCTCGCTCCAGAGCGTGCTTCGCTGTCGAGCACTCGAGGGGCTGGATAGGCTCGACAGCGGCAGTGCTGATCTGCGAAAGAGGCGAAGCTCTGCGATTTTGCGGGCTCCCGGTCAAGGCGAACCTCGAGTCAGCACGCCCTCTGGGCGCGCCTGCCCATGCCAGGAGGCGGCATCATGCCCTCTCCGCGGGCCCGGTGCCGGCCAGCAGAACCTTCGCTGACGTCGATCTCTCACTTCTCAGCCGCTGACCTGTTGCACTGACAGGCTCGAGCGGACATGTTCGGCCGCGAACGCGCGGGGATGCGACAGGAGACATCATGGATACCACAGGGCCGCTCGCCGGGGTGCGGGTGCTGGAACTCGGGCAGATCGCGGCGGGGCCGTTTGCCGGTTCGTTGCTGGCAGACCTCGGTGCCGACGTGGTGAAGGTGGAGAACCCCGCGGGCGGTGATGGCATGCGCGGGTGGCCGCCGTTCACCAGCCGCGAAGACGGCCCAGCCTTCAGCGAGAATTTCGCGTCCATAAACCGCAACAAGCGCTCGATCGCCGTCGACCTGAAGAATGCGAACGACGTCGGGCGCCTGAAGCAGCTCGTCTCCGTGACGGACGTCATCATCGAGAACTTCCGGCCTGGCGTGCTGAAGCGGCTCGGGTTCGGCTATGAGGACCTGAAGCCACTCAACCCGCGCCTCGTTTACTGCTCGATCTCCGGATACGGGCAGCGGGGGCCGTACGCGGGAAAGGGCGCCTTCGACGTGACGGTGCAGGGGATGAGCGGCCTCATGAGCGTCACCGGCGAGGAAGGCCGGCCGCCGGTCAAGTGCGGCGTTCCGGTGGCGGATTTCTGCGCCGGCCTCTATGGCGCATACACCATCACCGCGGCTTTGATGCGGGCACGGCAGACCGGCGAAGGAGCTTACATCGACTGCTCGATGCTCGGTGCGCTCATCGGCGTCGCTGCGCTGCAGACGAGCGAGTTTTTCGGGAACGGCCAGTCCGGTGGCCGGCTGGGCTCGGCGCATCCGAGAAATGCGCCGTATCAGGCATACCGCGCGAGCGACGATTATTTCATCATCGCGGCGGGCAACGATGCGCTCTGGCGCCAGGTGGCAGAAGCCGTCGCGCTGCCGGAGCTGCCCGATGACCCGCGGTTTCGGACGCAGCTCGACCGGGCGCGCAACCAGAAAGCCCTGGCTGAGATCCTGGAAGAGCGATTCAAGACACGAACGGCCAGGGAATGGCTCGAGGAGATGGACCGCCGCGGTGTGCCGTGCGCGCCCATCAATTCATACGCAGAGATCCTCAGCGATCCGCACGTGCTGGGCATGGGGCTGGTCCGGCCGCTGACACTGCCCAACGGTGTAGAAACGCAAACGACAGCCTTTCCGGTTGCGATCTCTGGATATGCGTTCGAGGTGAGGCATACCCCGCCGGCCCTCGGTGCCCACACAGAGGAGGTCATGGCGGAGTGGCTGGGCGGCTCCAAAATGATGGAGTGAGCTCGCCCTTGCGGCGTGGGCAGCTGACCGCCTTCAGCTCGCGCTCACGCTGCTCGCCGTCACCTTAACCTTGACGCCCTGATTCAGCAGGTCCATCAGCACCATCAGTCTGTCCTTCTCATCCATGTCGATGATGGTGGCGACAAGGCCGTCGAACGGCCCACCACGCATGCGGACCTGCTGCCCCACGCGATAAGCCTCGCTTGGCTTGACGATGACGCCGTCCACTTCGCGCGCCCTCAGGCTTTCGATAAGGCCGTTCTCAACGAAGCTGGGATGGTCTCCGAAGCGGACCAGTGTACGCACACCGAAGGTCGACAGGATCGGACGCCACCGGTGCGCAAGGTTGATGCGAGCGAAAAGGTAGCTGGGGAACAGCGGCCGCCGCACGTCTGTGATCCGCCGCGCGTGGCGCACCTGACGCTGGATCATCGGGCAGTAGGCCTCGAAGCCCTGCCGCGTCAGGTTCTCGAGCGCAATGTGCTCGCGGTGCGGGTGTGAGTTGATGGCGACCCAACGGTAGCTGTCGCCCCCGGTTTCGGCGTCCGATATGGGAAGCGCGTCGGCGGTGTGCCTGCTCTCGGGTTCCTCACCGGCAGGAATGCCTCGATCCACGTTGCCGCCCCCACTCTCAACCCATGCTGCAGCGATCATCCGCCGCCGGCACAGCGTACCCAGGACACAGGCCGGCGTCCATCGGTGCCCTGCCCCGCAGTCCTGGCCTGGGGATGCGGCCGGAGCAAGACTGTCTTACCCTCAAGGCAGTGGCCTGCTCCCAAATCCGCGCTGGAACCTGCCCATTCCCATCTGGTTGAGTTCATTGTGCAGGCCCGCGAGGGTTGGAATGAAGCAAGGTCTTCGCGGACCTTGGACGCGACGATGGCAAAATCTGCTTCGATGACGATTGCGCTGGAGGCGTTCGACGCTGCGGTCTTCGATCTCGATGGCGTGGTGACCAAGACCGCCAGCGTGCATGCCGCGAGCTGGAAGGAGCTGTTCGATGCTTACCTGCGAGAGCGGGCCGCACGAGCCGGCGAGCCGTTCCTGCCCTTCGATGCGCAGCAGGACTATTTGCAGTACGTCGACGGCAAGCCCCGCTACGAAGGCGTGCAGAGCTTCCTCAAATCCCGGCACATCTCCATTCCGCAAGGTAGTCCGGATGACCATTCTGGTCTCGAGACCGTCTGCGGCCTTGGCAACCGGAAGAACGAGCTTTTCAACGAACGGCTGGCCCGCGATGGGGTCGAGGTCTATGAAAGCTCCGTTCGGCTCATTCGAGAACTGCGCGAGAACAGGATCAGAACGGCACTGGTTTCTTCGAGCAAGAATGCCAAAGCGGTGCTAACAGCCGCAGGGCTGAACGATCTGTTCGATGCCTGTGTCGACGGGGCGGAAGCTGCCCGCCTTTCACTCCAGGGTAAGCCGAACCCGGACATCTTTCTTCATGCCGTTCAGCTGCTCGGAGTGGTGCCCGCACGGGCCTTCGGCGTGGAAGATGCGCTGTCTGGCGTCGCGGCGCTGCGAGCTGCCGGGTATGGCCTCGTCATCGGTGTCGATCGCGGCGATCAGCGTGCAGCGCTGCGCGACCATGGCGCCGACATCGTCGTGCGCGACTTGGAGGAACTGCAGCTCGAGATTGTCAGGCCTGCGGCTCAGCTCCCAAATGCGCTGCAGAGCCTGGGAGAAATCACAGGCCGGCTCGAGGGCAAGAAACCAGCGGTGTTTCTCGACTACGACGGCACGTTGACTCCGATCGTGGCCAAGCCGGATCTTGCCGTGCTGAGCGGCGATATGCGGGCAACGATAAAGGCGCTTGCTCGACGATGCCCTGTAGCGGTCGTCAGTGGTCGCGACCGCACGGTCGTGGAGCGCTTCGTGGGTCTCGAAAATCTGATCTACGCTGGAAGTCATGGCTTCGATATTTCGGGACCTGACGGTCTGCGAAAGCAGCACGAAAAAGCGGTGGAGTTCCTGCCTGCGCTCGATCGCGCCGAGAACCAGCTCAAGACATCCCTCGCCGGAATTCCCGGCGTTTTGATCGAGCGCAAACGATTTGCGATCGCCGTCCATTACCGTCTGGTGGCGCCGGAGAGTCTGGAGGCAGTCGAGCGGGCCGTCTCGGCTGCCGTGACTGCAGCGGAGCCCTATCTGCGCAAGGCCGGCGGCAAGAAGGTGTTCAGCATCAGGCCCCGCCTTCCCTGGGACAAGGGCCGGGCGGTAGTGTGGCTGCTGCAGGATCTCGGCCTTGGCGGATCCGATGTGTTGCCGGTCTACATCGGGGACGATGAAACAGATGAGGATGCGTTCGCGGCGCTCAGAGAGCATGGAGGAATCGGAATTCTGGTCGCCAAAGCGCCCCAGCGTACCGCGGCGCATTATGTGCTGTCGAACACGGACGAGGTTCACCTCTTCCTATGCAAGCTGGTCGAATGGCTGCAAACGAAACAGGACTGAACGACTGGACCCTCGTTTATGACGGCTTCGACCCGGAAAAGGAGGGCCTTCGCGAGGCGCTTTGCACGCTCGGCAATGGCAATTTTGCAACCCGGGGCGCCGCCGAGGAGGCCGAGGCAAGTGAAATAAACTATCCCGGAACCTACCTGGCCGGTGGATATAATCGGCTCAAAACTGAAATTGCCGGGCGAACGGTCGAAAACGAGGATTTTGTCAATTTTCCGAACTGGCTTCACCTCACGTTCCGGCCCGAAGATGGCGACTGGCTGAATCTGATGGGGAGGGAAGTCATCTCCTACCGCCAGGAGCTGGACCTTCGGCAAGGAGTGTTGAGGCGCAACATGCGCGTGCGCGATCGTCAGGGGCGCGAGACGAGCCTCCTCAGCCGTCGCATCGTGCATATGGGCTTTCCGCACCTTGCCGCCATCGAATGGGTGCTGCGGCCGGAGAATTGGTCTGGGAGACTCATCATTCGATCCGGGCTCGATGGCCGCATTGTCAACGCGGGTGTCGCCCGCTATCGCCAGCTCACCGGCACTCACCTCCTCCCGCTTGCGACAGAGCCGATCGACAGCGAGTGCATTCTGCTCGTGGTCGAGACAAACCAATCTCACATCCGCGTTGCGGAGGCAGCGCGAACGCGGGCATTTCGAGGAGGTGAGCCCGTCAACGCCGAGCGTCATCTCTTGCAGGAACCAGGCTATATCGCCCAGGACCTGGTATTCGAAGCCCGCGAGGGACAGGAGGTTTCGATCGAGAAAATCGTCGCGCTCTACAGTTCGCACGACCGAGCCATCTCGGAACCGGCAACAGCAGCGACGAAGACCATCGCCGGCAGCGGCCGATTTGCCGATCTCCTGAAGAGCCATGCGCTGGCCTGGTCGCACCTCTGGCGCCGGTGCGATGTCGTCATAAAGGCCAGGCCCCACACGCAGATGGTCCTGCGGCTGCATATCTTTCATTTGCTTCAGACCGTCTCCCCGCACAGCGTCGACCTTGACGTCGGGGTGCCGGCACGCGGTCTGCATGGCGAAGCCTATCGCGGCCACATCTTCTGGGACGAGCTATTCATTTTCCCATTTCTCAATTTCCGCATTCCTGAAATCACGCGCTCGCTCCTGCTCTATCGATTTCGACGGCTGCCGGAAGCCAAGCGCATGGCGCAGGAGGCGGGCTTCCTCGGGGCGATGTTCCCCTGGCAAAGCGGTAGCGACGGGCGGGAAGAAACCCAGTCCCTTCACCTCAACCCGAAATCCGGACGCTGGCTACCCGACAACACGCATCTGCAATGGCACGTCAATTCCGCGATCGCGCATAATATCTGGCGTTACTACGAAACAACGGCCGACCAGCAGTTCCTGTCGGTTTTTGGAGCCGTGATGTTTCTGGAAATCGCTCGCTTCTGGGCGAGCGTTGCCGTGTGGAATCCGGAGCGCGCGCGATACGAAATCCGCGGCGTTATGGGGCCGGACGAATTCCACGACCGGTATCCTTGGTCGGACAAACCCGGGCTCGACAACAACGCTTATACGAATGTGATGGCGGCCTGGGTGCTCATGCGCGCCAGGGATGCTCTGCAGGCCATCGAGGAGGATCGGTCTGTCGAGATTCGGGAGATGCTCAACCTGTCGGATGATGAGATCGAAAAGTGGGATGACATCAGCCGCAAGCTGTACGTGCCATTCCACGACGGCATCATCGGTCAGTTCGAAGGCTACGAGCGCCTCGAGGAGTTCGATTGGGAGGGATACCGGAGGAGGTACGGAGATATTCATCGGCTGGATCGCATTCTCGAAGCGGAGGGTGACACCGTAAACCGCTACAAGGCGTCCAAGCAGGCCGACGCGCTGATGCTGTTTTATCTGTTCTCCTTCGAGGAGCTGCGGCAGCTTTTCGGCCGGCTCGGCTACCCCTTCGACAGCGAACTGATCCTGCGGACAACCGAATACTACCTGAAGCGAACTTCGGACGGCTCGACGCTCAGCCGGGTGGTTCACTCGTGGGTGCTCGCCCGGACCGACCGCGCACGCGCCTGGACCCTTCTCGAAAGTGCGCTGGAGAGCGATATCTCCGATGTTCAGGGAGGGACGACGCAGGAAGGCATTCATCTCGGTGCCATGGCAGGCACCGTCGACTTCATACAGCGTGGCCAGACCGGCCTCGAAATCCGTGGCGACCTGTTCCGCATCAATCCGTGCCTTGCCGAGGATCTGGAAGGTCTACGCCTGAGGCTCCGCTATCGCGGCGACTGGCTGGACATGGAAATCCAGGAAGGCCGAATGTGCCTCTCCGCATCGGAGAATTGGAGAGGTTCCGGCCAGATCACGGTGCGTGACAAGACCTATCCGCTCGGCCCGGGAACACGGCTCGAGTTCCGCTGTTCTCGTGAAGGCGGCGGCTTGCGGCCTGTGACGGACGACACGCCAGGCGGTCTGGTCGGCGGTCCGTCGCAGTAAACCCGCGGTGAGATCGCCCAATTAGAATTCGAGAACAGGCGCCCGGTCGTCACCGGGCAAGCGGATGCAAGGCGCGCAACATAGACCAAGCAATCGGAGAAAGGGGGGCGATAACAGAGAAGAGGAGCTGGTGCTGTGAATGGCCAAAATAAAATCCGGGCTGCCGTGAATGGCTACGGCGTTATCGGCAAGCGAGTTGCCGCCGCGATTGCGCAGCAGGACGATATGGAGCTCGCCGGCGTTTCCGATGTCGTGGCGGACTGGCGCCCGCGCGTCGCAACCATCAAGGGCTTCAAGCTCTTCGGCGTAACGGCCGAGCACGCGGATGCCATGAAGAAGGCGGGGCTCGACGTCTCCGGAACACTCGACGACCTCCTCGCCGCGGCCGATGTCGTCATCGACTGCACGCCCAAAAAAATCGCGGCAAAGAACGTCGAGCGCTACCGCGAACGC
>JAWLCO010000065.1:0-21148 GCA_041687075.1 Hyphomicrobiaceae bacterium
CTTACGGTCTGTCAGGTTCCAGCCGATATCTTGACTCGATCCGGATTGTCCTACAATCTTGCCCTTCAACAGGTCCGACCAAAGATCGCAGGGGAGGAACGCCAGCTTTTTCCCGCATTGAGCTGGCAAGCCCTATAGCAGGAGAGGTGCTCAGTGCTCATTGGGAAGCACGGCAAGGCAACGTCCGCCATCTGCACGGCGGACGCCGACAGCATCACCATCCGTGGCCATGATCTCTGCCGGGATCTGATGGGGCGGATGACGTTTACAGAGTTTTTCTATTTGCTGGTCACCGGGCGTGCGCCGACTGAAAACCAGCGCTACTTCCTTGATCTTCTGCTCATCGCGATCGCCGAACATGGGCTGACGCCCACGGCCGTGGCAGCACGGATGACCTATGATGCCGACCCGCAGTCACTGCAGTCGGCGGTCGCAGCAGGAATTCTCGGCTGCGGTACGGTCGTGCTCGGGACGTCAGAGCTGTGCGGCAAGATCCTGGCAGAGGCAAAGGCCCGCGTCGATGCCGGGGAGGACCCGGCAAGCGCGGCCAAGGCCATTGCCCGCGCGACGCATGCCGCGGGTGGCAAGCTGCCCGGTTTCGGCCATCCGCTCCACCGCCCCGTCGATCCGCGGGCTCAGCGTATCCTCGAGCTCGCCGAGGAGCGCAATGTGGCTGGGCAGCATGTGGCCCTTGCACGCGCCTTTGAAGCCGCCGCCGCCGAGGTCTGGGGCAAGCCGCTGACGATGAACGTCTCCATGCCGATTGCGGCCGTGTTGATGGATCTCGATTTCCCGCCAGGAATCATCAAGGCCATTCCGCTTCTCGCCAGAACGGGCGGCATTCTTGCCCATCTCGCCGAGGAGCAAGGCAACCAGATCGGCTTCCTGATGGCCTCTCATGCCGAGGCCGCAATTTCCTACGAGCCTGGTGAGGAGGATGGGGCTTGATGCACGAGCCGGAGATCGAAACCCTGCCGTGGGAAGATCAGCGTCGCCGCGATGACGAGCTTTACCGCACTCAGATAGCCTATCTGCTCGAACGGTCCCGCTTTTATCAGCGGAAGCTCGGTGAAGCCGGCTTCGATAGCCTGCGCAAGATCGGCGGCCTCGACGATATCGCTGCCCTGCCGTTGACAGAGAAAGACGAACTCCGGGCATCGCGAAGCGAGGTGGATCCCATCGGCACGCATCTCGCGGCAGACATGCAGGAGCTCGTCCGTATCTATTCGACGAGCGGAACGACGGGCACGCCGAGCTATATTCCCCTGACCGCCAGCGATCTGGAGAACTGGGTGCGCACTTCGGCGCGCAGCTATGCGGCTTCCGGCGTAAAGGCGGGTGATCGGATGATCACCACCTACAACGCCGGCCCCTTCGTCGCCGGCGCGGCACTCGATGCCTTCCAGCGCCTGGGGCTCTGCCACATCCCCGTTGGCACCGGCAACACTGAACGGCTGATGGCGGCAGTGGCGCTCCTGAAACCGCAGGCCCTGGCCTGCACGCCGTCCTACGCGCTGCATCTGGCCGAGTGGGGCCGGGAGCGCGGCATGGACCTCCCGGCCAGCAGCATCGAGCGCATTCTCGTTGCGGGGGAACCCGGCGGCGGCGAACCGGCGATGCGCGCAAAGCTCGAGGCTGCCTGGGGCGCCAGGGTGACTGAAGCAATGGGCATCGGCGACATCGGTGCTTCGCTCTGGGGTGAATGCGAGGAACAGGCGGGCATGCACTTTTGCGCTCGCGGGTTCGTACACGTCGAACTGATCGACCCCGAAACGCAGCAACCTGTTCCGCTTGAAGACGGAGCAAAGGGTGAACTCGTCTACACTCATCTTGCGCATCGCGGCGCGCCGATGCTGCGCTTCCGCTCCCGCGACCACGTCGTCGTCAACATGCAGCCCTGTCGCTGCGGCCGCACATCGCCGCGGGTACGCTGCATTGGCCGCACGGATGACATGTTGATTGTCCGGGGCGTGAACGTCTTCCCATCAGCCATCCGCGAAGTGGTGAACGAATTTGCCCCCGATGTCAGCGGCCTTATCTCCGTCCGGCCCAACCGCCGGGGCGTGAAGCAGAGCCCGCCCCTCAAAGTCCTGGTGGAGCTCGCTGGACCAATCAACTCTGACGGCCTTGCCGAGCGCATCCGACAGAGACTGCGCGACAAGCTCATCGTCTCGACGGACATTCACCTGATACCGGCAGGATCGCTGCCGCGCAGCGAATACAAGTCCAGGCTCGTCGACTACACAGAGGCTTCGGACGAAACGGCCTAGAAAACCTTCCGGAGGAGGAAACCAATGAAGAGAATGGCAGCCACACTCGCGCTCGTAGCGGGCATGACCTGGACCGCGCCCGGCACGGCCGCCGAATTCGAGCTCAAGATTTCGACGATGTTCCCGTCCACGCACTTCATCCAGACGCTTGCGATGGAGCCGTGGGCAAAAGCGATCGAGGAACGCACAAATGGGCGCGTGAAATTCACGTTCTTCCCGGCCGGCTCTTCCATGGGCGATGCCACGAAGCAGTTCGATCAGGCGCGCGCCGGTGTCGTCGATGTTTCGGTCGGCATCCCCGCTATTCCGCGTAACCGGCACCCGCGTTCTGTCCTGGTTGAATTACCGTTCACCGTGCCCAATTCCGAAGTTGGCACGTGTGCGCTGATGCGGGTCAAGGACGATCTCGCTCCGGACTATCCCGGCACCCACATCCTTTACCTCACCCTCACCGAGCCGAGCGGCGCACATTCGCGCAAGCCGATCGAAAGCCTCGATGATTTGAAGGGCATGCGCGTGCGGACGCCAACGCCCGCCATCACAGCAATGCTGAACGAGATCGGAGCAACGCCGGTCGGCATGCCGCCCACGGAGATCTACGAGAGCGTCGAACGCGGAGTCGTGGACGGCAACATCATGCCGTGGGGACCGGTCGGCGCATTCAAGCTTTGGGAAGTTCTCAAATACCATCTCGATGCGCGCATCAATCCGGTCGCCATGTACATCGTCATGAATCAACGCCGGTACGAAGGACTGCCGGAGGACGTGCGCAAGGTCATCGATGAGGTGAGTGAGGAGTTCTTTGCCAACTGGGGCAAGTGGTGGCGCGAAACCGACCAGGAAGCCATCGATGCCGCGAAGGCCAACGGCAACGAGGTCATCCCCATGTCGGATGAGGACCGCGAGGCCTGGCGGGTGCGACTGACACCGGTGATCGACAACTACCTCGAGAAGGACTCCGGTCTGGGTGCAGAGGACGCCAAGGCGCTCTATGCAAAGCTGCGTCAGGCAGTTACCGACTGCCAATAATCGAGGCGCGGGCGGTGGGCGTCTTGCCTGCCGCCCCCTTTCTTAGCCGGGATTTTCCCCGTGACACGCGCAACCTTGTTTCTCGCGCTCGCCGGTACCGGCGCGTTCTTGATCGCAGTGGCACTGACCGTCATCGACATTGCGCTGCGATCGGTGAGCACACTGACGGTGCACGGACTGACCGACATTGTCACACTATGCACGATGACTGGTGCCATGCTGGCGCTACCTTATTGTTGTGCCGCTGATCAGCATGTCTCGATAGACGTGTTTACCAGCCGCATGTCGCCGGGAGTACAGCGCTATCTTGGGATCCTTGCCCACCTGCTCGGCTTTGCGTTTCTTTCCGGCGTCTTCTGGTTTGCCTCGCAACAGATGCTGACTGAATATGGCTACGGCGATCGCAGTCAGTCGATCGGCATCCCGATGGTCTGGTACTGGGTTCCGTTATTGATCGGCATCGGGCTCGGTGCCCTGATCAATTTATGGCTTCTCATCCGCACCTTGCGCGCAGGCGTCCAGGTCTGATTCCGATGTCCGCACCCTTCATCGGCGTCATTGGCATCGTGGCACTCCTGGTTCTGATCGCCTTGCGCATTCCCGTGGCCATTGCCATGGGCATCGTCGGCGTGGTCGGCGGAGTGGTGCTCAACGGCTGGTTCAGCATTGGCTTCGTGCTTGGCTCGCAGCCGTTCGTGACGACATCGAGCTATTCCCTCTCGGTCATCCCGCTGTTCGTCATGATGGGCGCATTCGCCTCGCGCGCCGGGCTGTCCACGTCGCTCTATCAGGCTCTGCACGCGCTCATCGGACACTGGCGCGGTGGTCTCGCCTCCGCCACAATCGGCGCCTGCGCCTTGTTCGGTTCCGTCTGCGGTTCGAGCCTGGCGACCGCTGCCACCATGGCCCGCGTTGCCGTGCCGGAGATGACGGCCATCGGCTACGACCGTCGGCTGACCTCGGGCGCACTTGCCGCCGGCGGCACCCTCGGCATCCTGATACCCCCGTCGATCATCATGGTGATCTATGCGCTGCTGACGGAACAGTCGATCGGGCGCATGTTCCTCGCGGGGCTGATTCCCGGCATCGTGGCGGCATTGCTCTACATCGGCGTGGTTTATGCAATTGCGCGGCTCAAGCCGTCCTGGGCACCCGCGGCGCCGCTCGGCGCTGTGACGTCGAAGCTTGATGCACTCCGCAGCATGGCACCGATCCTCGCCTTATTCACGGTCGTCATGGGCGGCATTTACGTGGGCGTATTCTCACCCACGGAAGCCGCAGGTGTTGGTGCATTCGGAGCGATCGTGCTCGCTGCAATGCGCAAGCGGTTGAGCTGGGCGGTGACCAAAGACGCTCTCCTTGAAACAGCCGCCACCACCGGCATGCTGTTCATGATCCTCATCGGCACCTCAGTGCTTCAGTTCTTCATCGAGACATCGACCCTGCCGCGCGTCATAGTCGATTGGATTGGCGCGCTTGGGCTGCCGCCCGTAGGCGTCATCATCCTGATACTCATCATTTACATCATTCTGGGCTGTTTCCTCGACAGCCTCTCGATGATGCTCATTACGCTGCCGATCGTGTTCCCCGTGGTCATGGACCTCGGCTACGATCCGATCTGGTTCGGCGTGCTCGTCGTGTCGGTTGTCGAGATCGGACTCATCACCCCGCCTCTCGGCATGAACCTGTTCGTCATCAAGGCCTCGGTCGATGATCTGCGCTTTGAAACAGTGGCAATCGGCGCGTTGCCGTTCATTGCGGCAGACATGGTGCGGCTTACTCTGCTGATTTCGGTCCCGTCCTTATCATTGGCGCTGCCTGCCCTCCTCATGTAGCACGCGCTCGCAAAGCCATTCGACATCGGTGAGTTCGTACTGGAGCCGAACTTTGGCTCCTGGCACGACGGCGCCGCGTGAGTCCGCCGCCTGATCCGGCCCTCCGACCTTCCGCCGCCGACCGATGCTGAAAACGACCCGGCCTCGGGCAGAGCACTGTCGCGCACCAGCCGCCCCCACAAGATTTCAAAGTCGCGCCCATTCGCATTCGAGCCTCGCCTCATAGCCTCTGACGAGAGACTTCACGGAGGCTGTTCAGGCACGGGTCAAGCCAGGCCCGGCATTCCGGGAAGGCTTTGGTCTGCGAGGCGACCGACAGCCTGCTTCGTCTGATTGTCTGACGGTTGCCCTTGACGGCACGGCGCGGTCGAGGAAAACTGTCTGCAATAAGATAATGAGAGGAAACGCCATGAAAATCTGCAAGACAGAGGAAAAGGCCACCTCGAACGGTGCAGGCACGCGTGCGGGCGGCACGCTCAGCCGGCGCCACGTCCTGGCCGCCGGTGGCGCGGCGCTTGCCATGCCGTATCTTTCGAGGACAGCGAGGGCGCAGGGGTCGGAGGTCAATGTCGGCGTGGTCGTGCCGCTCTCCGGTGCCAATGCGCAGTTCGGCGTGAATTCCCGGAACGGCATTCAGCTCGTGGCCGACCAGATCAATGAAAAAGGCGGGATCAAGTCGCTCGGCGGGGCCAAGATCAACCTGATAATTGCGGACTCCACCTCGACACCGACCACGGCTGCAACCGTCGGGCAGCGCCTCGTCACGCAGAACCAGGTGGTTGCGATCCTGGGCGCATACGCATCCTCGCTCACGCTTGCGCTCTCCGAGGCGACGGAGCGGCGGCAAATTCCGCTGCTCACGATGTCGTTCTCGGATCAGATTACCGGGCGCGGATTCAAGTACGTGTTTCAGGTCATATCGAAGGCCTCCACGATCGGCGCCGCGCAGCTCGAAGGCACGGTGGAGATTGCCAAGGCTGCCGGACAGAAGCTCGAAACCGTAGCCATCATGTACGAGGATACGGCCTACGGGACATCGCAGGCGAAAGGCCTGCGCGATACGGCTGCCAAGCACGGCATCAAGGTGGCGATGGACGAGGCTTATCCGCTCGGCATCACGGATGTCACGCCGCTCATCAACAAATTGCGCGCAACCGACGCCCAGGTCGTTTTCCCTTGCTCCTATCTCAACGACGGGCTGCAGATCATCCGCTCGATGCGCCAGCAGGACATCACCCTGCCCGTGATCGGCGGAGCCGGCGGATACGTAATCCCGGATTTCAAGAAAGGACTGGGCGAGTTCGCCGAGGGCGTTCTTTCGGTTGCGCCCGGCAATTACGATCTGGCGCCCGAGCTCACGAACGCCTTCAAGGAGCGCTACGGCTATTTCATGGTGCACGAGGCGCTCGAGCATGCGGTTTGCCTCGACGTCCTGGCCCAGGCGCTCGAAGCCGCCGGGAAAGCCGATCCGGCCGCGGTCCGGGAAGCACTTTCGACTGAGCGCTTCGAAGGCGGATGGTGCAACGCCATGCCGGGCGGCGCGGTCGATTTCGACGAGACGGGCCTCAATTCCCTGGCAAAGCCTATGATGGTGCAGTGGCGCGGCGAGGACCTTGTCACTGTCTGGCCGGACGATCTGGCCAAAGCAAAGCCGGTCTGGAACGGCGCATAGCCGGTCTCCGCCTGCAGCGCCGGCGTCCACGCCAGTCAGGGCGTGGACCCGCCTGCGGTCGACCTCGGTGTCGTTCGCCTTCGGAGCGTCCTTGTGGCCTTTCTCCAAGCTGTGCTCGACGGGCTGATGATCGGCGGCGTTTATGCCGTCATCTCGATCGGCCTCACGCTGGTCTTCGGCGTCATGGGCATCATCAACTTTGCCCAGGCCGAGTTCCTGATGCTCGGCATGTTCATCGCCTATTTCGCCTGGCAATTTCTGGGACTCGACCCGCTGATCGGCTCCGTCCTGTCGTTCGCAATCATATTCGGGGTCGGCGTCCTGGTGCAGATGACGCTGATACAGCGGGTGCTCCACGCACCGCCCGTCGCGCAGATCTTCGTGACGGTGGGGCTCCTCATCGTCATCGAGAATCTGGCGCTCATCGCCTTCGGTTCCGATTTCCGCTCGGTCTCGACGCCGTATCAGACCTCCGCGCTGAGATTGGGACCGCTGTTCCTCAGCGTGCCTTATCTCGCTGCATTCCTGATGTCGCTGCTGTCCGGCTGCGCGCTCTGGCTGTTCACAAACAAAACCTGGTACGGACGCGCCATGCGCGCCACGGCGCAGGATCCGATGGCGGCGCATCTGATGGGCATCGATGCGGACAGGATGCGCCAGATCGCCTTCGGGCTGGGCGTGGGACTGACCGCATTCGGTGGCGCAGTCATCCTGCCCTATTTCACCGTTCAACCGACGGTTGGCCAACAGTTTGTGGTGCTGATGTTTACCGCCGTGGTGCTTGGCGGGCTGGGCAGCGTAGCCGGGGCGGTCGTGGGCGGGCTTGCGGTCGGCGTCATCCAGTCCGTCTCGACCCTGTTTTTTCCGATTCAGCTCCAGAACCTGATCCTGTTCATCGTCTTCATCACCGTGCTGGCGCTTCGTCCGACCGGCCTGCTGGGAGCGGCACGATGAGGTTGTTGCCCGCCGGGATCGCTGTGCTTGCAGCCGCCGTACTGCCGCTCTTCCTCGATCCCTTGGGCTATCCGATCCGGGTTCTGACGCTGGCGCTGCTGTTCGCCGCGCTCGGGCAGGCCTGGAACATCGTCGGCGGGCTGGCAAACCAGATCTCGCTCGGCCACGCCGCCTTCTTCGGGCTCGGCGCCTACACGTCGACACTTCTCCTGATCAATTTCGGCATTTCGCCCTGGATCGGCATGATCGCCGGCGCAGCTCTGGCCGCAGTCGCCGCCCTTCTTCTCAGCTTTCCGACCATGCGGCTGCGCGGGCATTACTTCGCGCTGGCCACCCTGGCTTTTGCCGAGGTGCTGCGCGTGATCGCCACATCCTGGTCGGAGGTGACCGGCGGCCCGGTGGGCCTGTCGGTACCGTTCTCGCCGGACAGCTTCCTGCTCCTGCAATTCAGGAGCACCCTGCCCTATTACTACATCATGCTCGGGGCGCTGGTGCTCATCTCGGGGGTCTTCCTTCTCATCCGCGAGAGCGCCCTCGGATATCGGCTGCGCGCAGTGAAGGAGAACGTCGACGCGGCAGAGGTGATCGGCGTCGACACGACGCGCGTCAAGATCATCGCCTCGGTTGTTTCCGCCGCGCTGACCGCAATCCTCGGCACGCTTTATGCGCAATTCACGTATTTCTTCGATCCCGACGCCGTGTTCGGCATTGTTCCGATTTCAATCCGGGCGGCGATGGTAGCGATCCTCGGCGGAGCGGGGACGGTCGTGGGACCGATCATAGGCGCCTTCTTCATCATTCCGGTGGAGGAGTTCGCCAACAGCTATTTATCGTCGCGCACCGCCGGCTTGTCGCAGCTTGCGTTCGGGCTGGCGCTCATCGCCGTGATCCTGATACAGCCGCGCGGCATCATCGTGTTGATCAAGGAAGGAGCCGCCCGCTTTCGGAAAGGCAGCGAGGCATGAGCCATCCAATCCTGGAAATGCGTCAGATCAGCAAGCATTTCGGGGGGCTGCAGGCGCTCGAGGATGTTTCGTTCGACGTTGCGCCCCGGGAAATCGTGGGCCTGATCGGGCCGAATGGCGCGGGCAAGTCCACTCTCTTCAATACGCTCGTCGGTCTGCACAAGCCGACGGCCGGAACCGTCCGGCTGCAGGGCGAGGAGATCACTGGCCTGAAACCGCACAAGGTCGCCGAACGCGGTATGACCAAGACGTTTCAGAACGTGGCACTTTTCTCCGAAACGTCCGTTTTCGACAATGTGCTGATCGGGGCTCTGCTGCGCAACACCGTCGCCGATGCGCGCCGCCGGGCGGAAATGTGCCTCGAGCGCGTCGGTCTCGGCGCAGTGGCTCGCAAAATGGCGAGCGATCTCTCTTTCCCCGAACGGGCCCGCGTCGAGGTCGCACGCGGCCTGGCGACCCAGCCGAAAGTCCTGCTGCTCGATGAAGTCATGGCCGCGCTGAACCGCGTGGAAATGGAAGAAATCATGGCGCTCATCCGCTCGCTCAGGGAGGACGGGCTGACAGTGGTCGTGGTCGAGCATCATATGCACGCGATCATGTCGCTGTGCGAGCGCATCATCGTTCTGAACTTCGGCAGGAAAATCGCGGAAGGCTCACCGGAGGAAATTGCAAGAAATCCGGAAGTGGTGCGCGCCTATCTGGGCCGCGAATATGCATGAAGGGGAGCTGATCGGAGTGTCCGGCGAGCCGCTGCTATCGATAGAGGATCTCCACGCAGGTTACGACGCAAATGTGCTCCACGGGATCTCACTGCAGGTCATGGAAGGCGAGTTTGTCTGCGTCATTGGCGCGAACACCGCGGGCAAGAGCACCCTGCTGCGCACGATCTCGCGCCTCGTGCCGCGCTCGAGCGGCCGGATCGTCTTCGACGGCACGGACCTCATGAAGCTCAAGCCGCACGAGGTTCCGAAGCTCGGCATCGCCCACGTCCCCGAAAGCCGGCATCTGTTTCCGGAAATGTCTGTGGAAGAAAACCTTCTCCTCGGCGCATATGCCGTGCGGCACGCCCCGGAATACCGCCGCCGTCTGGATGAATGCTACGCGCTATTTCCGCGCCTGAAAGAGAGGCGGACACAGCGGGCCGGCACATTATCCGGCGGTGAGCAGCAGATGGTCGCGCTCAGCCGGGCGATGATGCTGGGCATGCGCCTGTTGATCCTCGACGAGCCGAGCCACGGCCTTGCACCCATCATCGTCGACCAGGTTCACGATGCACTGGTGAAAATCCACGAGAGCGGCACGTCCATCCTGCTGGTCGAGCAGAATACGGCACTTGCCCTCTCGGTGGCGTCTCGCGGCTACGTGCTGGAATCGGGCCGGATCGTCTTGAGCGATACGGCCGAGGCGCTGCACGAAAATCCGAAAGTTCGAGAAGCTTATCTCGGCCTCTGAAGGACGGCGGACTTTTCGGCGCGACACCTACGACCTGGGATCGGCGTCGAGTCGCACGACGACGCCCTCCAAGCCAGATGAAGGTGCCGGATAGCGATCGAGAATAATCGGGTCGTGGCCCGGAATGACGTTCGCCCGGTCGCTCGCCAGTTTCCAAAGCCGCTCGTAACCTTCCAGCGTATCGGCCAGGCTGTGCAGGATCGGAAAGGCACGCCCCTGCTCCATGTTGGCGTAGAAATGGCTGGCGTCTGAAGCCACGATCAGCCAGCCGCGCCGTGTCCAGACGCGCACGACCTGCAGACCCTTGCTGTGTCCGCCGACGTGGTGGACGGTAATCCCGGGCGCAATCTCGGAATCGCCATCGTGAAAGCGCACGCGACCGGCGAACACCTTGCGCACCATGGCCACCACGTCTTCCTCCTCGAACGGCGCTTTCAGCGCCTCGTGGCACATGCAGCGGCCCGTGCAATAGGCCATCTCGATGTCCTGCAGGTGATATTTCGCATTCGGAAACAGGTCGTAGTTCCCGCAGTGATCGTAATGCATGTGGCTGAGAATTACGTCCTCGATCGCATCGGGGTCGATGCCGATCGCCTTCAGCCCTTCGCCCGGCGAGCGCAGAAAATCGCGCTTGCGCTTCTTCGCCATGGCCGCGTCGAAACCGGTATCGACGATGAACGTGCGCCCATTGCCCTTGATCGCCCAGACAAAATAATCGAGGGGCATCGGAACGTCGTGCGGATCGCCGAGAACGAAATTGTGAGACGACCGCGCAGCGGGGTTGTGGGCGTAGCGGACGGCGTAGACTTCATAGGGCTCTGGCGGCATGGTGTTCCCTCCGTCAAGTGAAAACGACGGCCCCGGGGTGCATCGGCCTCATCCGGATGCGAGATGGCCGTTGTTACTAGTCTTCGCTTCACAGGCAGCTAGTCGGCAGCCATGATTTCCAATTCCGGGAGGAGATATTTCCGGAACAGCTCGTAATTCTCGATCATCGGGAAATGCCCGATGTCCTGCATCTCCGTATATCGGCAGCCCGGGATTGCGTTCGCGACGGCCTCGGTCATTGCAGGGGTGCAGGAGTAATCATAGCTGCCGGTAAGCAGGCTGACCTTGCATCTCGAGGTATCGATCGTCTTGATGTGCTCGCGTGCATCGAAATCGAAGCTGTAGAACATGACATCGCCGCGATAAATCCCGGGCCCGGATTGGGCGTAGTACCACCAGTTGTCGCGCTTGCCCGTTTCCGGGCTCTGCGGCGCGTTGAGGCCCCACGTGTAGGTCGCAACCAGCTCGCCACCGTGGACGGCGGGATGATGAAGGAATTCATTATAGCGACCCGGCGCGTAGGCCGCGCTCTCCAGTCCGATCACGCCGCGGATTTCGCCCTGAAAGTCGCTGGCGATCCTGAGCACGATCGCGCCGCCCATCGAGCAGCCCATGAAGATCGGGCGTTCGACGCCCAGCGTACGCCAGACTGCCTCGATCGTCACCAGATAATGCTCAGTCGTAAGCTCGTAGGATGTCAGCCACCACTCGGGCGGCGGATCGGAGCGGCCGTGCCAGGGCATGTCGAAGCAAATGACGCGGAAACGATCCGTAACGGCCTTGTCGTTCATCAAATGCCGGTATTGCCGGCTGTCGGCGCCGGCCGTGTGAAGGCAAATCAGCGGAATGCCCTGACCCGCCTCTTCCACGAAGACGCGGTGGTCAATGCCCTTGATCGGGACCTTCAGATAACGGCCGGTGATGGGCTCATATTCAGGCATGTGCTTTCCCCGCGCTTCGCATCAGGCTCATCATCCGGTGCAGCGCGCGCGCATTTTGCATGGCCACGAGCGTGTCACCCTCCAGCACGAAGTCCGGAACGCGCATGATCATGGCGAATATATCATGGTAGAGCGGCGGCGGAGTCTCGCTCAAGAAGCGCTGCCACAGCGGCATAGGTGCCCTGATCTGGAAATGGGTGCGCACATCGAAGCGAGGCGAGGGAATAACCTCCTCGATTCTGGCCTTGCGCACGCACAGAACGTAGCGGCGCTCGCCGAAGGTCAGGCCCATATCGACATCGAACCATTTGCCGATGACGGCAAGCTCCGGGTCGGCGGCCACGGTCTCCCGGAAAGCCTGCATCCAGCCCTCGCCCGGAAACTCCGCCATATTATCTCCTCCCGCTACTCCTGTGTACTGATGGCAGTACCAGCCAGCGTCATGTCCTCGCGCTGGTGAAGCGAGCCCCGACGCTGGTCCGGTCAGCGCGCGTCAGGCGCCGGCATACTGCTCGTCGGTAACGTGCTCCAGCCATTCAACGGCGACGCCGTCACGGGCCTCCTGCATGGAAATATGCGTCATCATGGTCGAGGGTCCGGCGCCGTGCCAATGCTTCTCGCCGGGCGGGATCCAGACCACGTCTCCTGCCTTGATTTCCTCGATGGGACCGCCCCACACCTGGATGCGGCCGGTGCCCGCGGTGACAAAGAGCGTCTGTCCCAGCGGGTGAGTGTGCCACGCGGTGCGGGCGCCGGGTTCGAAGGTGACGACGTTCGACTTCAGCAGGGCGGGCTCGGGTGCATCAATGACCGGATCCTGCCAGACCGTGCCCGTGAACGCGCTTGCCGGAGCACGCCGCGTGGGCCTCGAACCGCAACGTTTGATTTCCATTCTGTGCTCTCCTATTCTTCTGACCGGACTGGCTCCTCGCCCCGAACTTCCACACCCGCCCGCTCTTCCATCAGAGTGACGATTTTCGTGAAATCCGAGTCGGGACCGAGCTTTTCGAGCGCTTTTTGCCAGATGTCGAACACGACCTGACAGCCCTCGAGAGAGAGCCCCATCCTCTTAGCCTCCTGCATGAACAGCGACACGTCCTTGTGCATGAGGCCCGTCGCGAAGCCGTAATCGAATATGCGCGGCAGGATCGATTGGGGGAATTTCTGCAGGGTCGCCGTATTGCGGCCGCTGCCGGCATTGATCACATCGATCATCACCTTGGGCGGGATGCCGGCCTTCGTGCCCATCACAACGGCCTCCGACGACAGTGCCATCGCTGCAGCTGACAGGCAGTTGTTGACGAGCTTCATCGTCTGCGCGAGGCCCGGCTTATCGCCGATATGAAACGGCTTGCCGATGACCTCGAGCACCGGCAGGAGGTCTTGATAATCCTCGCGTGGCCCCGAAAACATCACCGCCACGGTACCGGCTTTTGCGCCACCGACACCACCGCTGACCGGGCAATCGAGCCAACGGATGCCGTGAGATTTGAATTTCTCGCCGATGCTCTCGGCCATTTGCGGACCCGTCGTAGACAAATCGACGATCCGCTTGACCTTTTCTCCCGAAACGAGGCCATTTTCGCCGACGGCCACCACCTCGACGACCGGCGGTGTCGGCAGGGAGAGGAATATCGTCTCCACCATCGAGGCGAGGTCGGCCGGCGAAGACGCCCGCTCGGCGCCTCGCCCGACAAAATGATCGACTGCGCTGTCGCGCACATCGTAAACAACGAGAGAATGGCCGGCGTCGATCAAACGCCCGGCCATCGGGCGGCCCATATTACCCAGGCCGATAAATCCGAATGTCTCGCTCAAGGCTTCCCTCCAGATCGCGCGAACTTACCGTTGCGTGCGACAGTTCCGATGCTTTGGGGCTTCAAGATGTCTCGCCCGCCTGGTCCATCTCTGCGAAAACAGCGCGCGCGGTGCGGAAAGAATCCACGCCTGCAGGCACACCGCAGTAGATGGCGACCTGCAGAAGGACCTCCCGTATCTCCTCCCGTGTAACGCCATTTCTCAAAGCGCCACGGATGTGCATCTTGAGCTCGTGCGGGCGGTTCAAGGCGGAGAGCATGGCGAGGTTGAGCATACTCCGGGTCTTCGGCGGCAACTGCTCACGCCCCCAAACCGCACCCCAACAGTATTCGGTCACGAGCTCCTGTAATGGCCGATTGAAGTCGTCGGCCGTCGCGAGGGAGTTCTCGACGAATTCCGGTCCGAGAACAGATTTCCGAATTTCGAGACCGCGCTCGAACGTCTGCTTATCCATTTTTATGCTCCGAGGGTGGATTGTCGCTCCGCGATCCGGTTTGACCGGACCGCGGCTCTTTTCGTGCTTCACTTCTCCAGCCAGATCGGCTCAGCCATGGCCATCTCGGGCGGATAGACCGTCACCGGCGTGCCGTTCTGCCACTGGATGATCGCCAGTCCTGCACCCACGCGGCGGCCCATTTCGTCGAATTTCATTTCGCCGCCCGGATAATACTTCGAGGGACCACCATCCATATTGCGGATCGCTTCCGCCACGGCCTGACGGTCGGCCTTGCCGGCCTTCTCCAGAGCCTCTTTCAGGACCCACATGTCGCCATAGGTTGATATGGCGTTCTGCGTCATCCAGGGCTCGTTATACTTCTGCTTCAGCTCTTCGATCAGATTCTCGTGCCCCTTCGAGCCCCAGTTGCCGACCGCAGCCATCACGCCCTGCAGAAGCTCCGGAGACATGGTACGGAGCATGCCCGGCTCCGCGATCGCGATCCCGAACGAAATGGTCGGAATGCGCCCCTGCCCCAGCCCGAACTCGTTCATTTTCTCCAGGACCAGCTTGGCATCCGATATGACTG
Organism: Hyphomicrobiaceae bacterium; assembly: GCA_041687075.1. Taxonomy (GTDB): domain Bacteria; phylum Pseudomonadota; class Alphaproteobacteria; order Rhizobiales; family Hyphomicrobiaceae; genus ZC4RG25. Next base: position 14,790 of record JAWLCO010000065.1, read on the forward strand.
TCGGCAGGAAGAACAGCAGGTCGGGCCGGGTCGCGCGGACCTTCTGGACGAGCGGCGTCGCATCCGCCAGCGGAGGCGTGAACGTCTCGTCAACCACCAGCTCGATGCCGAGCTCCTTCAGCAGCCGCTCCTTCATCGGTTTCACGGAGGAGATCGAGGCCGCCGTGTTGTCCGTAATGATGGCCACCGTCCTGGGACGTTGACCGGTTGCTTTCTCCGCAATCTCGACGATCACGGGCAAGGCCTGATTAGCCTGCGAGCCCGAGGTCGCGGAGGTTTGGAAAATGTACTTGAAGCCGCGCTCCGTAATCTGATCGGAATAGGACAGCGTCAGCATCGGCAACTGCGCCCGCTCGGTGACCTCGGTTACAGCGAGCGTGAATGAGCTGAGGTAGGCACCCGTCGCGGCCACGAGATCCGTTTCCTGCGCGACCATCCTCTGAGCTGCATTCTTGGCCTTCTCGGTGGTATCGCCTGAATCGAGCACCACCAGCTTCATCTTCGCGCCACCCATCGCCTTGATGCCGCCCTGCGCGTTGATGTGATCGATGGCCATTTCGGCGCCCATTCGCATCACCTGCCCCGGGCGTGCGTAGATCCCAGACAAAGGCACGAGCAGTCCGACCTTGACCTCGGCCGGGTGCTGCGATCGGGCCGGTGTTCCCAATCCGAGGGCTGCGATGACGGGCAGAACGAAGCTGCCCAGCTTCCATAAGCTACTGCGGGCGATCATGTTCCGTTTCCTCCTTTGGCTCTGTTGGCCTTTGTTGTTCCAGACCCACCCTGGCCTGTGAACGTCACATGCCGAGATAGGCCTGCCGCACGCGATCATCTGCGCGCAGTGCCTCATTCGTCCCCTCAAGGACGACGCGCCCGGCTTCGAGCACGTAGCCGTGATCTGCGAACTCGAGGGCTTCGGCGACGCGCTGCTCGACAAGCAGAATCGTCAGCCCAGCCTCGCGACGGATTTCAATGAGCTTTTCGAAAATGAAATCGGCAATGGCCGGCGCGAGCCCCATGGACGGCTCATCCAGCATCAGCAGCTTGGGCGATGACGCCAGTCCACGGCCGATGGCGAGCATCTGCTGCTCGCCGCCAGAAAGCGTCCCGGCGAGCTGATTGCGCCGTTCGGCGAGAACTGGAAGCCAGGCGAGAATGCGCTCGATATTGCGCGACCAATCCCGCCGCCCCGCCTCGGTGTAGGCCCCCAATTCCAGATTATCCATGACGGTCAGCGACGGAAAAACCTGCCGGCCTTCCGGAACGTGCGCAATACCGAGATGGGGGCGCCGGGCAGGCGGTGTCGACAGCAGATCAGACTGCTCAAACCTGATCGAGCCCGCCATGGGCGTCAGGGTACCCGAGATGGTCTTGAAGAGAGTTGTCTTGCCAGCTCCATTGGGGCCGACGATCGAAACGAATTCGCCCTCGCCGACGCTGATGCTCACGCCCTTCAGCACCGGAACGCCGGAATACCCGGCCGTGATGTTCTCAACTTCGAGCATGGGCCATCCACTTCTTGCCGAGATAGGCCTCGATGACGCGCGGGTCCTTGATGACGGCCTGCGGTGGCCCCTCGACGAGCACTGCGCCATGGTCGAGCACGACGAAATGATCGGCAACGCGCACCATGGCCTGCATCGTGTGCTCGATGATCACGATCGTCATGCCCTCTGATGCGAGTTTCCGGATCACGCCGATGACTGTCTCGGCTTCCGTATGGCCCAGGCCTGCCAGGGTCTCGTCGAGCAGAAGAATGCGCGGTTTGCCGGCGAGCGCACGCGCGAGCTCCATCAGCCGCAGCTCGATGGTTGCCAGCTCACCTGCGATCCGGTTGGCTGCAGCGGTCAGACCGACGCGTTCAATGGCATCTACCGCCAGCCGCCTCGCCTCGGCGTCGTCGGCCGCATGGACATAGGCACCGATAACGACGTTATCGGTCACCGACATGCGGGCGAAGGGGCGCATGATCTGGAAGGTGCGGCCGACGCCCGCTGCACAGAGCTCGTGCGGCTTCCGGCCTACCATATCCTTTCCGTCGAGAAGGACTTTACCGGAGTCGGGCTTCAGAAAGCCATTGAGCAGATTGAAAACGGTTGTTTTCCCGGCCCCATTGGGACCGATAATGCCCAAGACCTGACCCTCGCGAACCGAGAAGCTGACGTCATCCACCGCCTTCAGGCCGCCGAATGAGCGCGAGAGATTCCGCACGTCGAGAATGACATTACCGCGCGTGACAGGGCCTTGTCTCGTTTCCTTCAGCAACGGAGTGACCGGCGCGCCCACAGCCGCTTCGGCGGACGTTGAGATCAATCCTGGCCAGCGATGCTGCACGAAATCGCGGAATTTCCAGAACAGGCCCTCAGGTGCAGCCAGGATCAACACGACGATCGCGACGCCGAAAATCACACCCTGAATGCCGGGGATGATATGGCCCAGCTCAGCGTGGAGAATTTCGCTGAGAGGAATGAGAATGGCGGAACCGATCACCGGCCCCCACACGGTCGCGACGCCGCCGAACAGGGTCACCGTCAGCGCCTGCGCGGAAACGAGCATTCCGAATACCGAGATCGGTGTCACGACCAGCAGCACAACCGCATAGAACGCGCCGACGGCGCCGCCGATAGCACCACTGAGCGCAATCGCCCGTAATTTCCAGGCCAGCGTATCTATGCCGGCCGCCTCCGCCGCGGCCTCGTTCTGCTTGATGGCCAGCAGCGCCATGCCGAAACGCGACTTCTCCAGCCATCGCGTTACCAGAACGAATATGATCAGCATGGCGAGCGCGATCAGCGTGTAAATCCGGTGATCGGAGAACTGCATGTAGGCGAAGGGGGTATCGCGCTTCATCGGCAGCGTCACCTCCTGATAGCCCAGCCATTCGAAAACATAAAGAAGCGCCAATGGGTAGGCGAGCATTGCAAGCGCGAAGTAGACACCCCGCAGGCGAAACGTCGGGAACCCGATGAGGAGACCCGAAATTCCGCCGAGGACGGTCGCGACCGGGATCAGGAACCAGGGCGACAAATCGAAATGGATCTGCCCAAGTGCCGTCGTGTAAGCCCCGATGCCGAAAAAGGCGGCGTGTCCGAAGGAAACCAGCCCCGTATAGCCGCTCAGGACGTTCCAGGAGAGTCCGAAGCACGCCCAGACGAGCACCATCGTCAGCATGAGCTGATAATAGGAGTTCGTGACGAGTAGAGCGGTGGCCGCGTAGGCCGCGGCAAAAATGAAAAACGGTGTCAGGGATCGGATATTCTGCATCACGTCCTCTCCGCCACGCGACCAAAGAAGCCCTGCGGGCGCAAGAAGATGATCAGGAGAAACACGACGAAAATTGCAGTATTCTGAAGCTGGGTCGGCAGAACCAACGTGGACAGCTGCTGAACGAGTCCGATCGTCATGCCGCCCCAGAACGGGCCGATGATGCTGCCGAGACCGCCAAGCACGACCCCGGCATACATGATGATGACGTACTCGAGCCCGACGAATGGCTGAAACGGATAATTCACGGCGAGAAATCCGCCAGCCACGGCGGTGATGCTGACGCCCAGCGCGAACGCAATGCGATGCGCAACGTCGACGTCGATTCCCATGTACGTCGCGGCTTCGGGATTGTCGGCTGCGGCGCGTAGCGCCTTTCCAAGTCGGGATCGGTTGATGAGAAGAGTGAGCGCAATGATCACTGCAACGGAGAGGAACGCCGATATCGCGCGCGACTTATTGACGAACACGCTGAGGAAATCACCCCACATGGGGCCGATCTCCCAGGCGCTGCTGGAAAGCGGCGTCTGAATGCCTGCAAGAACCGACCCGAACACGATCAACCCACCGTTCTGCAGGATGAGTGCGATCCCGAGGGTCAATATCAGTTGTGCGAAATGTCCTTCCGCCTCGGCAGCGGTTCTGGTGCCGGTGACCCGGGCAATCAAAGTCAAATGAATGATATAGCCAACCGCAAACATGATCGGGCCGGCAAGAATTGCGGCGACGTACGGGCCGAGCGCGCTGCCGAACAGGGCCTGGATGCCGAAGGCGCCGAACAGGTAGAACGCGGCATACATGCCCAGCATCATGAAGTCGCCCTGCGCGAAATTGATGACCCGCATGACGCCGAAGATCAGCGCGAGCCCTACGCACATCAGACCATAGATCGCGCCCACCAGAAGCCCGGCGGCGAGTGCCTGCAGAACGTTCTCGACGAGCTGAACCGTCATTGCAACTCTCTGGAGAGGCGCCCGGCAACGCGGTAAACTGCGCGGGGCGGACGCGCCCTCAGCCCTTGATCTCGACGCCGGCCCATTCCTCGATCACCTTGGCAATCGAGGTGAAATCGGAATCGGGCCCGAACCTCGCCTGCGTCACCGCGAGCATCTGCCGGACTGCAGAACCGATGACCATGGGGACGCCCATGGCCTCGGCTTCGTCCACGCAAAGCCGCACGTCCTTGTACGAAAGCGCCGTCGCGAAGCCGAAATCGAACGTCCTTGGCAGGATGGCGCGCGGAAACTTGTCCTGCGTGGCGCTGTTCCGACCGCTGCTGGCGTTGATGATATCGACCATGACTTTCGCGTCGACACCGGCCTTGACGCCCATGGCCAGCGCTTCCGACGACACCACGAGCGCCGCGGCCGCCAGCAGATTGTTCGCGAGCTTTACGACCTGGGCCGACCCAGGCTTCTCGCCAGTGAAGAAGCCTCTGCCGAACACTTTGAGAATGGGTTCGATTGCTTCGTAGGTGTCCTTCGGACATGAGACGATGACGGCCAGCGTGCCGTTGCGAGCGCCCGTCACTCCGCCGCTGACAGGTGCGTCGACCCACGTAATCCCGCGCTCGGCAAGTACCCTGGCTGCCGTCCCCGCTATGGCGGGACCGGTGGTCGACAGGTCGATGACCGTCTTGACTGCGCTGCCTGCGATGACCCCGTTTTCACCGAGCGCGACGGCTTGAACGACACCCGGCACAGGAAGGCTCATCAGCACAATGGGAGCCCGTGAGGCGACCTCGGCAGGGGAAGACGCGGCACTGGCGCCCTGCTCCACCAGCGGTGCCGTCGCCGCTTCGTTAGTGTCGTAAACCGTAACGGGATAACCGGCAGCAAGCAGCCGGGACGCCATGGGCGCGCCCATCCTGCCTACGCCGATGAATCCGAGGTTCGTTGCGGTCATTGCGTTTCCTCCTGGAGCCGGATCCTTCTGGCGGGCCGGCGGAATGCGCTCTCATCTGACGTCAGCTGCCGATTGCTGAGGAAGCGACGCGCACCGACCGTCAGTCTAGTAGCGAGCGTTGCAATCAGCAAGGGAGTTTTGTATGATCGTATGAGCATCATGCGCGTATTTCACGCATCTGCGCTAATTACAAAAGTACTCAGGGGAAACGGCCCGTCGTCAACAAACAGGATCAAGGAAGTCCCCACAGGTCCGTGTGGGGGAGAATGCATAATGGATCAACAGCCGACAAAAACTGCCGCCCTCCCCGGGTACGATTTTCTGGTCAACAGAACAGCTGCTCCCCTTCGGCAGAGCGTGACGGAGAGCATTCGCAACGCGATCGCCGTCGGGCGGTTCAAGGCGGGGGAACGCCTGCCGGAGCGAACTCTTTGTGACATCACGGGAGTGAGCCGCACGCTGATCCGCGAGGCCTTGCGCCAGCTCGAGTCCGAGGGCCTGATCAAGGTCCTGCCGCATCGGGGCCCGATCGTGGCGCGGCTGACGCCTGAGCAGGCCGAAGGCATCTATCAGGTCCGGATCGAGCTCGAGGGATTGGCGAGCCAGCTTTTCGCCGAGAAAGCGAGCAAGGAACACTTCCGTGCTCTCCAGGAGGCGTTGGATCAGGTGCGGAAATCCTACCGCAGCAAGGACCCGCTGGTCAGGCTGCATGCGAAAAATCGTTTCTATGAATGCCTCGTCGAAGGCGCTGGAAACGAGGCCCTTGGCTCCGCGCTGCACATGCTCAATTCCCGCATCATGCTCCTGCGCGCGACGTCACTGGCAGCGCCGGGCCGTACAAAGGCAAGCCTTGCCGAGCTTCAGGAAATCATTTCTGCGATGAAGGCTCGTGACGGCAAGGCCGCACGCGCCGCAGGCGAACGACATGTTCGCAATGCAGCCGCTGCGGCGCTCCAGCTGATGAATGAGCAGCAGGGCCAAGCTGCTGCCAAGAAAGGTGAGGTTTGAGAGGAGCCTGGTGGTGATATGGGTGTTACGAGACAGTTGGCCGGTTACATCCTCTCTAGTCGTCTGGACGACATCCCCACGGATGTCCGGCACGAGGCGCGCCGGGCGCTGATCAACTACGTTGGTTGCGCGCTCGGCGGCAGCCATCACGCGGCCGCCGACATTGCGATCAGGGCCCTCGG
>JAWLCO010000066.1:0-21075 GCA_041687075.1 Hyphomicrobiaceae bacterium
GGAACATCGATTCCCTGCTGCTGATAAATCTCCCTGAGCCGTGCGATCAGCTCCGCCTCGCGCCCGACTTCATCGAGCTCGCGGCGTATGAGATCCTCGCGATGGCGCAGCGTGTCGACCACGTCCATCGCCATCATCACTTCGTCCAGCGTGTGCGGCTTCGGCTCTACCGCAGTGCCGTCCACCATGCTCCCCTATTCTTTGGAACTAGCGCGGGGCGGGCAGATGCTCTGCCTCGGCGGCCAGACGGGCAATACGCCGCTTGCCATCCTCGACGGCGTCGCGGATTTCCGCCGAGTTCTGGGTGGCGAGCTTGCGCATTTCGTTGATGATCTCGCGAGAGCGCTCCTGGAAATTGATCACGCTATCGATGAGCTGATTGACGGCATCTGCCCGGATCGTCGGCCCATAGCCGGCCCGTAGCGCCTCCTCCTGGACCTTGTCGCCGAGCTTGGCGAGATCCTCGAGGCTCCTCGACATGCCCTCTTTCATGGCTTCGAGGGTCTTGGTCGATTCGTGCAGCCCGAACACGCCGGTGAAGGAGGCCTTGAGCGCCGTCAGCACGCTGTCGTTGGTCGAGAAGAATGATACCGCTTGCGCATAGACCCGTTCCTTGGCGGACGTGGTCTGCATTAATCGGCCCATGATCACCTCGGACGTGTTGTAGGCGATCGTCAGGTTATCAGAGAGGTCCTTGGCGATCTGATAGCGCTTCTCCTCGTCCTGAAGCGCCCGGAGCTGCTCGTCGCGGGCCAGCTCCAGCCTGGCGCGGTCCGCCGGCTCCGTGCCGGCGAAGCCGGACACCTTGGCGGATGCCTCGTCCAGGCGCTTGCGTGCTTCGTCCAGCTTTTCCTCGGCTTTCTTGAGCACCTCGAGCGCCATCACCTCGGCATGCTTGAGTGCACCACGGAAATCACTGTAGGCGTCGAGAATCTTGGCTTCCCGCTCGAGCTGATTCTTCGTTTCCGCCGTGACGGACAGGTAGATCTGCCGAATCTTGTCGAAGCGGTCGGCGATGTCGCCGCGCACGATCTTCATCCAGACATTGCTGCCGCGCTCGAAAATGTTGAGCTTGCCATCACTCACCTGATCGACCAGCCGCTTTGCATCATCGCGGATCGAGTTGAAGCCGTCGGTGATGTGCTGATAGCGCTGCCCGATCTCCATCTGGGCCGTTTCTTCACGCACAACCTCGTTGAAAACCTCCGCCTGGCCAAGCGTGCGCGCAATGAGAGTGATTCGCTCCTGGTCGAGGTCCGAAATCCTCTCAAGCAACGCATTGATCGGTGCCGGCTCGACCTTGGCCGGCATCAGGCCTATGTCGCGCAAGTGGCTGGTTGCCCGCTCGAGATACTGCATCGGGGTCGTCGCGGAGGCGTCGGTCATGGTGGTCCTCAATCCGCTCGCTGCGCCGGGGGCTGTTCCCGCGTGCATATCGTGAACAGAATCGAGGCTTTCAATCACCAGAAATGAGACGCGTTCCTTAAAATGGCGCCCGCAGAAACACGGGAACTGCGCCAGCGTCTGTTTCGCTGCGTTCTATCGGTGATCCGAATGCGGCACTCGTCCTTCGGGGCGGCGTGCATCGCAAGCCGCCCTCAAGCGGCGGCATTTCAATTCGCCCTTGCCGAGCGGCGGGCGACTTCAGCCTTGGAGACCTCACCAGCAGCAATGAGCGCACTCACGCAGCGCGACGAGAGCTTGTGGCCGTTGACACGCATGCAGTGGCGGACCTGGGAACCTTCCGTCGGATACTTGCTGCAGTAGGCGAAGTAGTCGCTCGCGCATGCCATCTGCACACGCAGGCTGACGGCGCTTGCAGAGCCCGCCAGCCCGATCATGCTGCCGAGGGCAACGGCGGTTGCGATTGCGAGGCGGGGGGTGGAGGTACGGGACATCGTGATCATGGCTATCTCCATGGATTTGATAGCCTGATGATGCCCGAGCCCTCGGGGCGGCGCTGTTCCGGCGGGAACGCGATGATCGATCAACCGCCCCGGATGCAGCCGATCGCGGAACACCGGCCGTTGCGCAGGCCGGTTTCTCACCACTTTGCTGTGGACGACACGACAAAGTGATCACTTCAGATCGTTCCGAGTTTGTGCCTGAGACAGATTGTCACTAGGCTCCTCATTCCAGGTGGCTGCCCAAAGGAACCCCGCCATGGGCACGATCATCTTCCGCTGTCCTGTAACCGGACAGGAATATGCAAGCGGCATCGAAATCGATGACGCTAGCTTCCTCCGCCTGCCCGATATCAAGATGAAGTCGCGCTGCCCACACTGCGGCGGCGATCACCTCTGGTCGCTGCGGGAGGCTCGCCTTTCTCCGCAGAAGCTCGCTGGCGTACGCCCCGCGACCGAGCAGGACGGTCAGACGGGCAGTTGAGCTGCTGCGCGCCTGCCCGCAGGTTCGTGCGCTCGATCGTATTCGCGAGGGCGTAATTGAGCTTTGCGGCCGTCAGCAGTCGCTCGCGCTCCCAGCTGCCGACCGGGGAGCGGGCGGCGCGAGTGAGCCACTCCTCCGCCTCGGAGCGGAATGTTTCAGCATTGTCGACGGACAGCATTGGGCCGGTTGTTCCGGGTCGTTTTGGGGCGGCCTCAATGCCACCGGGCCGCCGGGATGGCCAGTGGTGCCTGCCAGTTTGGTGACGCACACCTAAACAAGCACAGGCCTGACCCGCGGAGTCGCATTAACCAGTCGCGCCAAGCCTGCAATCCGCTTGCAACCGGTTGCACGGCGGCAGCCCCTCCACGGCAGCGTCGTGCTGTGGGCACGGCCCGTCAGCGCTCGTGCAGCGTCGATCGGCAGGTGAACGGATGGGCTTGCGCGCAACGGTCCACTCTTCAGTGAATCACCCCTGCTTACATGCCGAACCAAAAGCCCCTATACAGGGACGACCCACCGCCGATCGGATCTCATGCGCAAACGCCGGCTGCCCATAGGACGTTTCCTCCTGCTGCTCATCGTGCTTGCAGGAATAGGACTTGCGTTCCGGCAGGGGCTTGTGCCGGCCAAATACAGTCCGCTGCCGGCCCTTGATCTGGAGAGCCCTCTTCCACTCATCGTCGACTGGCAGCTCGCCGAGTTGAGATACGACGCTGAGCTGTGCTCCCGCGTGCTGGTCCCCCCGCATATCGAGGCGGTTGCGACACGCGATAACCCGCTCAGGAGAGGATGCGGCTGGACCAACAGCGTGCGCGTGTCCTCGGTGGGTGGCGCCAGGCTGCCGGTGGACAAGCTCTCCTGCCAGGCTGCTGCTGCGCTCGCGCTGTGGATGGTGCACGAGGTGCAGCCGCTGGCGATGTCGATGTTCGGTCAGCGCGTGAAGTCTCTGGAGCACATGGGCACCTACTCGTGCCGCAATATCGTCGGCAACCCGTTCTGGAAGAACAAGCGGAGTGAGCATGCGACGGCCAATGCCATCGACATATCCGCCTTCACGCTGGAGAACGGCAAGCGGATTACCGTGCTGAGGGATTGGAATCGCAGGTCGCCGGAAGCCGAGTTTCTACGGCTCACCCACGCAGGCGCCTGTAACTACTTCCGCGTTGCCCTCGGTCCCGAGTTCAACCGGGCGCACCGCGATCACTTCCACTTCGACCGCGGCATTCTCTCGACCTGCCGCTGAGCCTTCGGTTCCAGACCCAATAACAAAAGCCTCGCCCGGCGGCGTTCGGGCGAGGCTTTCAAGTCCTGCTACGGCGTGCGCCCGATCAGCTCGCGGCGCGGCGGTTCTGCCGGTTGTTGATCAAGTCCTCGACGACGCTCGGATCGGCAAGCGTCGAGGTGTCGCCCAGGTTCGAGAAGTCATCCTCGGCGATCTTGCGCAGGATGCGCCGCATGATCTTGCCCGAGCGCGTCTTCGGCAGGCTCGGTGCGAACTGGATGAGATCCGGCGCGGCGATCGGGCCGATCTCCTGGCGCACGTGCGCGACCAGCTCCTTCTTGAGGTCGTCACTCGGCTCTTCTCCGGCCAGCAGGGTGATATAGCAGTAGATGCCCTGCCCCTTGAGGTCGTGGGGATAGCCTACGACCGCAGCCTCGGCCACCTTCGGATGCGCAACAAGCGCGCTCTCGACCTCCGCCGTGCCCATCCGGTGCCCGGAGACGTTGATCACGTCGTCCACACGGCCCGTGATCCAGTAGTAGCCGTCCTCGTCGCGGCGGCAGCCGTCACCGCTGAAGTACATGCCCGGGTAGGTCGAGAAGTACGTCTGGACGAATCTCTCGTGATCGCCGTAGACGGTGCGCATCTGCCCCGGCCAGCTGTCGCGTATCACCAGATTGCCGCTGCCGGGGCCTTCGATCAGCTCGCCCTTGTCATTGACGATCCCTGGCACGACGCCGAAGAACGGCAGCGTCGCCGAGCCAGGCTTGAGCTTCGTCGCGCCGGGCAGAGGCGTGATGAGGATGCCGCCGTTCTCTGTCTGCCACCACGTGTCGACGATGGGGCAGCGGCCCTCGCCCACCACGCGATGGTACCATTCCCATGCCTCGGGATTGATCGGCTCGCCCACGCTGCCGAGCAGCCGCAGCGATGACCTGTCCGTGCGCTTCACGAAGTCATCGCCGGCGCCCATCAACGCACGGATGGCAGTGGGTGCCGTGTAGAAGATATTGACGTCCCACTTGTCCACGACGTGCCAGAAACGCGAGGCCGTCGGATAATTCGGTACGCCCTCGAACATCAGCGTGGTCGCGCCATTGGCCAGCGGTCCGTAGACGATGTAGCTGTGCCCCGTGACCCAGCCGACGTCCGCCGTGCACCAGTAGATGTCTCCATCGTGGTAGTCGAAAACGTACTGATGCGACATCGCCACGTGGACGAGATATCCGCCCGATGTGTGCAACACACCTTTCGGCTTGCCCGTCGAGCCTGACGTGTAGAGGAGGAACAGCGGATCCTCTGCGTTCATCTCGACGGGTGGGCAGTCGGAGGTGACCTTCACCAGCTCCTCATGCAGCCAGATGTCCCGCCCCGCGGTCCAGGGCACGTCACCGCCGGTGCGGCGCACGACCAGCACCTTCTCGCCGCCCTTGGTCTTCTTCAACGCCTCGTCGGTGTTCTTCTTGAGCGGCACCTTGCGCCCGCCGCGCAGGCCTTCGTCAGCCGTGATGATGAACTTGGAATCGGCATCCTCGATGCGGCCGGCGAGGCTGTCCGGCGAGAATCCGCCGAAGACGACCGAGTGCATCGCGCCGATGCGGGCGCAGGCCAGCATGGCGTAGGCCGCCTCCGGGATCATCGGCAGGTAGATGGTGACCCGGTCACCCTTCTGGACGCCGTTGGCTTTCAGCACGTTGGCGAACTTGCAGACCCGCTCGTGCAGCTGGCGATAGGTGATCTTCTCATCGACGGTCGGATCGTCACCTTCCCAGATGATCGCCACCTGATCGCCGCGCTTCTCGAGATGCCGGTCGATGCAGTTGTAGCAGACGTTCAGCGTCCCATCCTCGTACCACTTGATGGAGACGTTGCTCGGATCGAAGGAGGTGTTCTTGACTTTGGTGTAGGGCTTGATCCAGTCGATCCGCTTGCCCATTTCGCCCCAGAAGCCGTCGGGGTCGGAGATCGAGCGCTGGTACAGCTCCTGGTACTTCACCGCATCGACCCAGGCCCGGCTCGCCCATTCCGCAGGTACGGGATAAATTTTCTCCGACATCGGCAGACCTCCCAAAGGCAGTTAGGAATTGGGCGCATTATGTCGGCCATACCCGGTGCCGGCAATCGCCCCGTTCGTTGAAATCCAGCCGCGCGCTTTTGCCTCAAATCTGCTGCCTAAACGCCAACCCAGCCGATCACGGCGCCCTGAATCACCAGCACTCCCAGCCAGTGGCCGCCGTCGACCAGCGTTGCAATGCGATTGACGCGCTGCACCATATGATTGACCACCAGCGAGGTCATCACGAAGCCGGCCCAGACGAAGAGCGCCGAGGCGACGCCGTTGCGAACGGTTACGTTCCCGACCCCAAGGTGCCCGATGGCTCCGGCCAGCACGTACGCCATGATGAGAAGTGCCACGAAGGCAATGATGAACGGCATCGCATTGACGTGCAGCCGCGGTCCATGGTGCTCCGTCTCCTCCTCGCTCGCGTCTGTCAGCGACCGGCGTGAGAACGCGGTATACCAGAGGCCGCCGAACAGAAAGCTGGCGATCGCCGCCAGCAGTACGGCCAGATGGTTGATCCCACCGAAGCTCATGCCGCCTCCATGCTTCCTGCGGCCAGAAAGCTGAACCCGGCCGGCGGCACGCTGAGCCGCCAGACCGCCGTGCGCTTGATCTCCGCGTCTTCAAGCTCACGCGTCACCGGCACTTCATAGAGCGCCACCTGGTCGAATCGTTTCACCGGAAAATAGCTGCGCCGCGGATCGCCGACCAGGACATCGGTCCCACGCTGCGCTGCGGTTTCAATCAGATCCAGGACGCGCTCGGCAAGCTCGCGCTCATAGAACAGGTCGCCGACGAGAAGTGTGCCAGCCTCCGGCAACGGCTCTTCGAACACGTCTTGAGAGGAAACGGTCACGCTGACGCCATTCTCGGCGGCATTGAGCTCGATCGCCGCCGCCGCCATGTCATCGATATCGATCGCCAGCACCGATCCGGCTCCTGACCGCGCCGCCGCGATGGCCACCAGACCGCTTCCGGAGCCGAGATCGACGACCGCTTTGCCCATCACCAGCTCCGGATTGTCCAGCACGTATCGCGCCAGCGCCTGACCTCCAGCCCAGGCGAACGCCCAATAGGGCGGCGGCACGTTCATCTCGCCAAGCTCCTCCTCGGTCCGCCGCCAGATGGGAAGGGACTCAGAGGCAAGATGCAGCCGGATCTCCGGCGTCAGCGGGGGCGCCAGAAGCCCGGTATTCGCACGAACGAAGCTGACCGCGTCGATGTCCTTCATGCCCGCCTGCCACTCACGCCACCTTCTTCTTCGGCTTGCTCTTGAGCGTCTTCGGATCGAGCCCGCCCATCCGGCAGACGAACTCCCACTCCTCATCGGTGACGGGTTGCACTGACAGGCGCATCGACGTGACGAGCGCCATCTTCGCCAGCTCCGGTGCAGCCTTGACGTCGGTAAGCTTCACGGGCCGCGGCATGTCGGCGACCGCTTTGACGTCGACGCACTCCCATGTGCCAGTCGTGTCGTTCGGATCTGGGTGCGCAGGAGCGATTACCTCGACGATGCCGACGATCTCCTTGCCCTGGTTCGAATGATAGAAGAAGCCGAGATCGCCCACCTGCATCGCCCGCATGTTGTTGCGGGCAAGGTAGTTGCGGACGCCATCCCACGGCTCGCCCTGTGCGCCACGGGCCTTGAGCATGTCCCAGGAAAACGCATCCGGCTCGGACTTGAACAGCCAATGGCGGATGCGAGGTTCGTTCGATGATCTGGCTGCTGGCTTCTTCGGCATTTGGACAGGCCCGCTGAGGTGTCACGGTGACGCGACGGAAGGCTAGCCGAATAAGACCTTCTGGCAAGCCCTGCGGGCTTGGCGAACAGCCGCGGGCCGAGAGGCCTAATCCTCAGCCTTGAGCGGCCGCTGCATCAGGCTTCCAATCGCTTCCAGAATCGACAGACGCCCCTCCAGGATGGCCAGGACCGCTGCCGACACCGGCACCTCGATGCCCTGCGCCGCCGCGATTTTGACGACGGCGGCCGCCGTGAAAGCGCCTTCGCTCACACCATTTGTGCCGGACATGGCTGCCTTGGGGCTCCGCCCCTCTCCGAGAGCAAGGCCGAAGCGAAAATTGCGTGACTGCGGGCTCGAGCACGTCAGCACGAGATCGCCGAGCCCCGACAGTCCGGTCAACGTCTCCCGGCGGGCGCCGAGCGCAGCACCGAAGCGCGTCAGCTCCGCAAATGCCCGCGCGATCAGTGCCGCCCGCGCGCTTTCACCAAGCCCGCGGCCGGTCAGGATGCCGCAGGCGATGGCAAGCACATTCTTCACCGCGCCGCCGACCTGAACGCCGATGAGGTCGTCCGAGATGTAGGGCCGGAACGTGGGGCAGCTCAGCGCTTCCGCCACTGGCCGGGCAGTTGCAAGGGATCGTGCGGCGAGGGTGACGGCGGTGGGGAGCTCGCGGGCGACGTCCGCAGCGAAGCTCGGGCCCGACAGCACCAGCGGCTCGAGATCCGGGCACACCTCGCCCAGAACATCTGTCATGAACCGGGATGTGCTCTGCTCTATCCCCTTCGCCGTGATGATGGCCGGAGTGCCGGGGGCGAGATGCTCGCCGAACTGGCTCATCGCCTCCCGCATCGCCTGCGCCGGCGTGGCGATCAGCACGAGATCTGACGCGGCCAGATCGCCGGGATTCGCTGTTGCTGCGATAGTGTCCGGCAGCATGATGCCCGGTAATCGCGCACTGTTTTCGTGCGCGGCGTTGATGGAGGCCGCCGCCTCTTTCTGCCGCGCCCATATCGTAACTGAATGTCCTGCCCGGGCGGCGACCAGCGCCAGTGCCGTGCCCCATGCGCCAGCCCCGATGACGCCAACCTTCTTCGCGTCCGTCATCATGCCTTCGCCCCGAGCCGGCCAGCACCGAGCACCGGCTCGGCGATCTGGTCGAGCGGCCAACGGGCCCGCGCGGGCGCGACAAGGGAATCGGTGTGTCCGCGCGCGAGTCTCTCTGCGCCCGCCCAGGCCACCATGGCTGCATTGTCACCGCACAGCGCGAGCGGTGGCGCGTGCAGGATGAAACCGCTGGCCTCGGCAAAGCGCGACAGCGCTTCGCGCAGCCGCCGGTTGGCCGCCACGCCACCTGCGATCACGAGGTGCCTTTCGGGTCCAAGCTGATCCTCGGCGAGCCGCATCGCCCGCGCGCACCGGTCGACGACCACGTCCGCCACCGCAGCTTCGAAGCTGGCGCACAGGTCACGAATATCCTCCTCCGAGAGCGGCACAAGCTGCAAGGCCTGGCGCCGGACGGCCGTCTTTAGTCCGGCAAAGGAGAAATGTGGCTCGTTGCGCCCCATCATCGGCCGCGGAAGCGCAAAGCGCTGCGGGTCACCCCGAAGCGCCATGCGCTCGACGGCAGGGCCCCCGGGAAACCCCAACCCCAGGAGTTTGGCGGTCTTGTCGAAGGCTTCGCCCAGCGCGTCATCGATGGTCGTGCCGAGCCGGTCGTAACGGCCGACGTCATGTACCAGCAGAAGCTGCGTGTGGCCGCCTGAGACGAGCAGCAGCAGATACGGCGGCGGAAGCCCTTCAGTAAGCCCCACTGTGAGGGCATGAGCCTCCAGATGATTCACCGCGATCAGAGGTTTTCCGCTGGCGAGCGCGAGCGCTTTCGCTGTCGTGAGCCCGACGAGCAGGCCGCCGATCAAACCTGGTCCGGCCGTCGCGGAAATCCCGTCGATCTCCGACAGGTTCACCCCTGCCCCGGACAGCGCCTCGGCGATGATGTCGTCGAGGCATTCCACGTGGGCGCGGGCCGCGATTTCCGGCACCACGCCCTCGAACTGCCGATGCTGCTCCCATTGCGAGCGCACCACGTTGGACAGCAGCCGGCCCCGCGCGGGCCCCTCACGCATGACCACCGCCGCTGCGGTTTCATCGCAGCTCGATTCGATGCCCAGCACCAGAGTGCCGGCGCGGCCATTGGCGGGTTGCGGGCTCATGCGGCGTCGTGATCCATATCGCGCGATTTGCGTCTCGAGGCTGCGGGGCGCATGAATGGCGGCGACAGGCTCCTGCAGCTGTCAGGTGGCCTAGCATCCGGAGATTGGCGCGTGCAAGCTGACAGGATCAGGATCGGAAGCCGCGGATCGCCGCTGGCGCTCGCCCAGGCGCACGAGGTGAAGCAGCGGCTCATGGCGGCGCACGGGCTCGATGAGTCGACCGTCGAGATCCGCACCTTCAAGACCACCGGCGATCGCATCCAGGACCGGCCCCTCGCGGAAGCGGGCGGCAAGGGCCTCTTCACCAAGGAGATCGAAGAGGCGCTGCTCGCCGGCGAGATCGAGATGGCGGTCCACTCCATGAAGGATATGCCGACAGAGCTTCCGGATGGGCTGACCATTGCGGCCATGCTGCCCCGCGAGGACGTGCGCGATGCCTTCATCAGCCTTCGCTACGGCTCGATCTCCGAGCTGCCAGCGGGCGCCGTCGTCGGCAGCTCGTCGCTGCGCCGTCAGGCCCAGGTGCGGAAGTTGAGGCCCGATCTCATGGTCACCGAGTTTCGTGGGAACGTGGAGACGCGACTGCGCAAGCTGGAGCAGGGAATCGCCGAGGCCACTTTCCTTGCTTGTGCCGGACTGAAGCGATTGGGCCAGGCTGACCGCATCACCAGGATCATGTCCTCGGAGGAGATGCTGCCAGCAGTCGCACAAGGGGCGATCGGCATAGAGATCCGCAGCGATGATGCGGAAACCGCAGGGCTCATCGGGGCCCTCAACCATGAGCCGACCTCCATTTGTGTGGAGACCGAACGCGCCTTTCTCGCCCGCCTCGAAGGAAGTTGCCGTACGCCCATCGCAGGGCTGGCCGAGTTGCATGACGGCGTCATCCATTTTCGAGGTCTGATCCTTTCACCGGACGGCAGCCGCCTCCATGAAACCCGGCGGCAGGGCTCGCCCGCAGACGCGCGGGCCATAGGCGACGATGCCGGCCGCGAGCTGCGTACGGTCGCCGGGCCGGATTTCTTTCGGTGGTCCGCCTGATGCGTCTTCTCGTCACACGACCGGAGCCGGATGCAGCGGCCCTGCGCGCGCACCTGATCGCGCAAGGCCACGAGGTGCTGATCGAGCCGCTGATCACGATCCGGTTCGACAATACCGATCCCATTGAGCTCGATGAGGTTCAGGCGCTGATCGCCACGAGCCGAAACGGCCTGAGGGCGCTTGCGGCCAGCCCTGCGCTCGAGCAGGCGCAAGCGCTGCCGCTGTTCGCCGTCGGACCAGGGACGGCCGCCACCGCCAGGGCCCTCGGGTTCCAACACGTCATCAAGGGGCCCGGCACGGGACGCCAGCTCGTCAGCTTCATCATCGAGCACGCCGAGGTGAACGGCGGACCGCTTCTGCACCTTGCAGGCGACGTGCTGGCTTACGACTTCGCCAGCGAGCTTTCCCGCCTCGGCTATCACGTCCTGCGGCCGACCGTTTACGAGACGGAACCGGCCACTCGCCTCAGCGGCTCGATCGCGGCCCGCATCGCCAACGGGCATATCGAAGGCGTGCTGCTGCTCTCGCCGCGCACGGCCGCGATCTACGTAAAGCTCATCAAGGCTCACGGCCTCGCCGAGGCCGCCAGCAAGCTGACCTATTTCTGCATCTCGCAGCCCGCTGCAGCACAGCTGGAGGAGATCGCCCCCGCCAAGGTAGAAGTCGCCGTTGAACCCAACCTGCAGGAAGTGCTTGCTCTGACAGCACGCGCCGCGCCACAATCGTCTTAGATATTCAACCCGGAAAAAACCGCCAGCGGTCAGGCACAAAGCCTTAACGCGACCCGAGGCATGACTTAGGTCGCCAGGGGCTCCCGCTGGCACGAGAGGCTTGCCGCTGCGATGACGAGTAGAAACGACAGCTCAAAGACAACCGGGAAACCAGCTTCGGAGGGCAGTGGCCCGAAGAAGCCATCCGCATTGCTCGACCTGAAGGCCACTGAAGTTTCGAGTAGCGATCCGAAGCCGGCGGCTCCCGCCACTGCGGCGGGAAGCGTCCCTGCAACAGCGACCGCCTCCAGCGGGAGCAAGCCTGCCGAGCCAAAATCGGCGACAGCAGCGGCCACGCCGGCCGCCACCAGCGCGCCGAAGGCCGCCGGCCCGGCAAGCTCATCGGGAAGTCCGCAGCCAGAGGCCAAAGCGACTCCCGAAAAGCAGACGGATTCGAAGCCGCAGCAGCCCAGCGGCGCACAGGCTGCGGGTAAGCGCAGCCCGGAGCAGGAAAGCAGGGCCGCGGCCCCACGGCGCTCCGGTGGCGGCATCAGCATTCTGACGCATCTGACTGCCGGCGTCGCGGGTGGCTTCCTGGCGTTGCTTCTCGCCGATGCGGTCGGGCCGCAGTTCGGCCTTGGCACGCGCACCCCGCCTCAGGTCGTCAGTGACCTGCAGCAGCGCCTTACCGCAGCCGAGCAGGCGATCCGCGAACGCTCCGCGGCGCCCTCCGTGTCGCCTGAAGAATTCCAGCAGAAGCTCGCCGACGTCGAAAGCCGGCTCGCGCGTCTCGATGAGGTCAGCCGCACGGTCGGCGAGCTTTCGCAAACGCAAGCGAAGCTCACCGCCGACACGGCGAGCTTGGGTGAGCGCGTCGGCCAGTCGGCCCCAGCAGAGATTACCGAGCGGGTCGCCAAGCTCGAGCAGGTTCTTGCGAACCTGACCGCCGCCGCAGGCAGCGATGAACCGGGCCGCATTCCTCAGCTCGCCGCCATCAGCGGCAAGCTCGCGGATCTGGAATCAACGATTCCCAACCAGCTTTCCGAGCTTCGCAAAAGCGTGAGCGAGGAGATCGAGGCGCGCCTGAACGATACGGCGGAGGCCAGCGAGGCGGCCCGCGCCGCTACTCTGCGGATGGATCGTGAGCTGGCAGCGACGAAAGCTGATCTCGCCCGCCTCTCCCAGCGCGCCGAAGCCCTCAAATCCACCGACGATCGCCTCGCGCAACTCCTGCGCGCCGTGCAGGAGGAGGCCGGCAGCCTCCGCAGCGCCGTCGACGGCCTGCAGGGTGAGCTGGCTTTGCAGCTCAAGACCGTCGCCCGCGCCCAGGACGTCACCGCAGCTGTTTCGCCGGTCGAAAGCCGCATCGCAGCCCTCGAGCAGAACGTACAGGCTGTCGTCCGCAGTGAGGAGGACCGCCGCGAGAATGCGGAGCGCATCGTGCTCGCCCTCGAGCTCGGCAATCTGAAGCGCGCGCTCGACCGCGGCGGCAATTATGCCAGCGAACTCTCCGAATTGAGCCGGATCAGTGCGGGCAAGATCGATCTGACGATACTCGAGCGCCACCAGGACAGCGGCGTGCCGACTCTCGCCGACCTCCGCCAGGAGTTCCGTCCCGTCGCCCACGCGATGATCGATGCGGCCAGCGTGCCCGCCGACGCGTCGGCGCTGGATCGGCTGCTGATGGGGGCCAAGTCCATCGTCCGCGTCCGTCGCGTCGAGCACAGCCCGGGTGACACGAGCGTCGAGGCGATCGTCAGCCGGATGGAGGCGGCCCTCGCGGAAGGCAAGTTCACGGACGTGCTCGAGCAGGCAAGACAGCTTCCTCCGAAAGCCTTAGAGCCGGCCGAAGCCTGGCTCGCTAAGGTTGAGGCGCGGGCAGCAGTTGATCGCGCGCTCGCCAGCGTCGAGGATCAGCTGAAGGCCTCCCTCAGCGGCCAGACACCAGTCGAGAAGAGGACCAATTAATGCTGCGTCTGGTTCTGTTCCTGCTTGCCGTCTCAGCGCTCGCCTTCGGCCTGTCGTGGCTCGCCGATCGCCCGGGCAGCCTGGTCGTGCACTGGCAGGGCTACGAGATCGAAACGAGCGTCTTCCGCGCCATCGTCATCCTGGCCGTCCTGCTGGGTCTCACGGTGGTGCTGTGGTCCGTGCTGCGGCAGATCTGGAACAGCCCGGCTGCCATCGGCCACTTCTTCAATCGGCGCCGGCAGAAGCGCGGGCTCGAAGCGCTGTCCAGCGGCATGATCGCCATCGGCGCGGGCGACCGCGCGCTGGCGACCCGCTATGCGATCCAGGCGCGCAAGTCGCTGCCCAACGAGCCGCTGACGCATCTGCTGCGTGCGCAGGCCGCCCAGCTTTCCGGCGACCGAGTCACATCTCGACGGATCTTCGAAGCCATGCTCGCCGCGCCGGATACCGAACAGCTCGGCCTGCGCGGCCTGTTCCTCGAGGCAGAACGGGAAGGCGAGCGGGAAGCGGCGCGCCAGTTCGCCGAGCGTGCCATGGCGCTCAATCCGAAGCTCGGCTGGCCCGTCGAGGCATTGTTCGACATCCAGTGCCGCAATGGTGATTGGGCCGGTGCGCTGGAGACGCTGGCGGTCGCGAAGCGGCACCATCACATCGAGCGCGCGGTCGCCGACCGCAGGCGGGCCGTCCTCCTCACCGCCCAGGCCCAGGAGCAGGAAGAGACCGATCCGGAGCGCGCCATGAACCTCGCGCTCGAGGCGCACAACCTCGCGCCGGACCTCGTGCCCGCTGCCGCGATCGCTGGCCGCGTGCTGGCGGCGAAGGGCAACATCAGACGCGCCGCCAAAGTCCTCCAGCGCACGTGGAAGCGCTCGCCGCATCCCGATATCGCGGTGGCCTATGCCTACGCGCGCATCGGCGACAGCCCGCGCGACCGGCTCGACCGGGTCAAGCAGCTCTCCGCGATGCGGCCGCATTCCATGGAAAGCGCCATCGCGGTGGCGACGGCGGCCATCGAGGCCCAGGACTGGCCGACGGCCCGCCATGTCTTGCAGCCCCTGCTCGCCAATGCCCCGACCCAGCGGGTCTGCACGCTCATGGCCCGCATCGAGGCCGAGCAGCACGGCGACAGGGGCCGCGTTCGCGAGTGGCTGGCGCGCGCCATCAACGCACCGCGCGATCCAGCCTGGACGGCAGATGGCGTCGCCTCCGAGCGGTGGGCGCCTACCTCGCCCGTGACTGGCGCTCTGGATGCCTTCCAGTGGCGCGTACCCATCGAGGCCGTCGGCGCGTCCGAAGCGACGCTGCTCAGCCAGAAGCTCGAGGAGCTTGTGAAGCTGGGGCCCCAGCCGGATGCCATCGAGCAGGGCCCGGTATTGGAGGCGTCATCGACCGTGTCCCCTGCAGGGGAGAAGACATCGGGGCCAGAGATCGGAGTGGTCGAGGCCGTCGAGCAGGTCGAGCCGGAGGCCGCAAAGGCACCTGCTGCTCCCACGCCAGGCCCCGCCGCGCCGGATGCCGGTTCGCAGAAGTCAGACCCTGCGCCGGAACCGGAGCCGACCGCCAATCGAGATGAGCCGAAGCCCGCTGCAGCAGCAGCGCCTGAGAAACCTGCAAAGGCGGCAGGCCAGCAAATTCCTGAACCGAGGCCCCAGGAGCCGAGTCCTGCAAAGGCAACACCCGAACCGACGAGTGCATCCGCTACAGCAGAGCCCGCAAAACAGCCGGTTCCGGAAGCCGCTGCTGCGAAGGTCATCCACCCTCATGAGGATCGGGCTGCTACGCATCAGCCGCCGCCAGCGCAGCCAACCATCAAAACATATCCGCAGCCTTTCCGGACCCGCACGCGCCCCGTCGAGCCACGAATCTTCGTTCCGCCACGCGCACCCGATGATCCTGGCCCGGACGGCGCCGAAGGCGAGGAAGACCTCCGCGGTTCGAGGCTAGGCTTTCAGCTCCCGCTCAAGGGTCCCGTCTGAGGAGAACGGCACGGCCCAGAACCTGCGATGTGCGGTCCTGCGGCCTTGCCAAGACCGGCCAAGTGAGTATATCCCTGCCGCCTATCCTGGTCCGCCGCAATAGCTCAGCCGGTAGAGCACATCATTCGTAATGATGGGGTCGGGGGTTCGAATCCCTCTTGCGGCACCACTCCCCTGTCTCACGCTATCTCATCAGCGTCTCAGGCAGTCTTTCACCCTCTGAATTTTTTGGATCGAGCGTCTCAGGGCTCAACGTGCCTTGGCATGCTCGGCATTGCAGGTATCGGGCTCTCGCTCGCGTCCCGTCCGTCGCGGGCACTGTGATGCCATGCGAAACCACGGCAACGGGCTTGCGTTCCTGGCGATAACCGGGAGGTGCAGGGTGAAGCTGATCGTCTTCGAGACGGAGGAATGGGAGCAAGCGGCCTTCCTGCGGCTCTTGCCTGATCATGAGGTATCCTCCACGCGGGTGCAGCTCAATGCGCGCACGGCATCGAACTATTCGGACGCCGAAGCCGTCTCAACATTCGCCAACTCAAAACTGAGCCCTGCGGTGCTCGCGCATTTTCCCTCCCTCCGGCTGATTGCAACGCGGTCGACGGGTTATGACCACATTGACCTCGACTACTGCCGGACGCACGGCATCACGGTGTGCAATGTGCCCGATTACGGCGACGTTACAGTCGCCGAGCATACGTTCGCACTCCTCCTCGCCCTCGCCCGCCATCTCATCCCTGCTGTCGAGCGGACCCGGCGCGGCGGGTTTTCCCAGGCGGGCCTCCGCGGCTTCGAACTGCGCGGCAAGACCCTGGGCGTCATCGGCACCGGGCGCATCGGGCGGCGGGTCATCGAAATCGCCAGGGGGTTCGGCATGGGGGTTCTCGCCTTCGACATGAGGCAGGACGCGGCCGCCGCGCAGGCCCTCGGCTTCCGTTACGGAGACCTCATGGATGTCCTCAGCCGGTCCGACGTCGTGACGCTGCACGTCCCGGCCACCCCGCAATCGCACCATCTCATCGGGGAGCGCGAGCTCGCGGCAATGAAGGATGGCGTGATCCTCATCAATACGGCGCGCGGATCGATTATCGACGTTTCAGCTCTGGTACGCGCACTCACCGACAGGAAGGTGAGCGCTGCCGGGCTGGACGTGCTGCCGGAAGAGCCATTGCTCCGCGAGGAGGCGGAGATACTCCGGGGCGACCGGCAGGACACGAATGCCGAGCTGCGGGCGCTGCTTGCCAATCACGTGCTCCTGCGCTTTCCGAACGTGATCGTGACGCCGCACATTGCCTTCGATACCGAGGACGCCCGGCGGCGCATTCTCGACACCACCATTGCAAACATCAGCGCATTCGCGCGGGGCCGACCGCAAAACGCGGTTTAGATACAGCATCAGCCGTCTCGTCTCGAACGTCCCTGCTCAGCCCGGCATAAGGCCTTCTCGGCCTTGCCGGCCCGATGTCGGGCGCCGCCCCCTTTTCCACAACCGGACTGCTTCTCCCTGCCCCCGGGTGCGGCCTTCCGGAGCTCACCCGAAAGCATACGAGCCGCCAAGACTCTATATCAGTCTTGATTAATTTAGTTCTAGCTAATATATGCGGCTCAGACCGGATAACTTGCGGTGAACAGTCATTCGGGCTTGGGAAAGGGATTAGTCGAATGCCACTGGCAGAAACCAACTTCACGCCCTTGGCTTCGCTGCTCGGGGGCGTGCTGATCGGGCTCTCTTCCGTAGTGCTGATGCTTTTTTTCGGCCGCATCGCCGGGATCATCGGCATCGCAGCGAGAGCGCTGCAGGCAGTCGCGGTGCCGGCGCAGGACTGGTACTGGCGCATCGCCTTCATCCTTGGCCTGCTGGCCGCACCGATGGCTGCAGCGCTGGTGACGGGTGACCCCGTCGAACAGACCGTGTCGGGCAACCTGCCTGCTATGGCCGTTGCCGGCCTTCTGGTCGGCTTCGGTACGGCGCTCGGCTCGGGCTGCACGTCCGGCCACGGCGTCTGCGGTCTCGCACGTCTCTCGCCGCGCTCGCTCATAGCCGTCCTCACGTTCATGGCCTTCGGCTTTGCGACGGTGTTCGTGGTGCGGCACGTCATCGGGGGGATTGCGTGATGCGTATCGTGCTCGGTTTCGCCAGTGGGCTTGTCTTCGGCCTCGGGCTGGTCGTGTCGGGCATGGCCGACCCGGCCAAGGTCCTCAACTTCCTCGATCTTGCCGGGAGCTGGGACCCGAGCCTTGCCTTCGTCATGGCAGGTGCCGTCGTCGTCACCTTTGTCGGGTACCGGCTCGCCTTCGCTCGCAAGGCGCCGTTGCTGATGGAGAGCTTCGATGTGCCACGCGCCAAGGATATCGACCTCCGCCTGGTCGGCGGGGCGGCAATGTTCGGCATTGGCTGGGGTATCGGCGGCTTCTGCCCCGGACCGGCCCTGACCGCCCTGCCGCTTCTCGCCCCCGGCACGCACGTCTTCGTACCCGCGATGCTCATCGGCATCTGGGCCGGCGTGCGCGCCAGGGAAGCGTTCGCCCTCTCACGCATTCAAAAGGGAGCTTGAAATGAGCAACACTCTCAAGGATCGCGTTGTCCGCCATTCGCCCTCACGAGGGCCTGCCAGCCCCGACGTGTGGGGCATCTATGAGCCCGACACCGGCTCGATCCAGTACGTCTGCGCCGATCCGGCGACGAAAAAGGCGGCCCTGATCGACGTCGTGTGGAACTTCGACCCGAGAAACTACAAGACCGGTACGGGCTCCATGGAGCAGGTCCTCGATCTGGTGAAGAAGGAAGGCCTGACCGTGGAGTGGGTTCTCGACACCCACCCGCACGCCGATCACTGGATGGCCTCCGCTCAGCTCAAGGAAAGGACCGGCGCACCAAACGCCATCGGCGAGAAGGTGAAGGAGATCGCCCAGCTCTGGAGCGAGATCTACAATCTGCCGAACGTCTTCGATCCGGAGCGCGACTTCGACCACCTGTTCAAGGATGGCGAGACCTTCAAGATCGGCGATCTCGAGGCGCGTGTCATGCTTTCGCCGGGGCACACGCTGGGCTCGATCACCTACGTGGTCGGTGATGCAGCCTTCGTGCACGACACGCTGATGCATCCGGACGCCGGCACGTCGCGCGCCGACTTCCCTGGGGGCAGTGCCGAAATCCTGTGGGACTCGATCCAGAAGATCCTCGCCCTGCCACCGGAGACGCGCCTGTTCGTAGGCCACGACTACGGCACGGCGGAGCGCAACGAGCCGCAGTGGGAGGCCACCGTGGCCGAGCAGAAGGCGTCGAACATTCACGTCAGGGACGGCACCCGGCGCGAGGAGTGGATCGAGCGGCGTAACAAGCGCGATGCCACTCTCGCCCTTCCGGACCGGATCCTGGCCGCGCTGCAGGTGAACCTCCGCGGCGGCCGGCTTCCGGCGCCCGAAAATGACGGTCGCCACTATCTGAAGCTGCCCGTCGACCGCTTCTGATCACCAATGCCGGCGGATCGAAGATCCGCCGGCCTTGGCCCTTCCGGCTTTGAGCGGGCCGTCAACACCACCAGCTACTTGCCCCCCGCATGATGCCTGCTTCGGCCCCGATCGAAATCGAAGCCCTGGTCAGTCCAGAAACGTCTTGAGCTGTCGGCTCTGCGCAATCTGGCGATCCGGGCGTAGGGACTTTTCATCAAGCGCTCGACCGTGACCCGCGCGCCCTTCCGCAGCGCAAAGCAGCGGCCCTGGGCCATGTAATCGCGCTTTTGCTGGTGGCTGCCCCAGTAGTTCATCCGGTACTCACCAGCGGCCAGGGCCACAAAGTCGCTGTGCCGCCAGCACGCGATCGCGTCCTTGTTCATCACGGCGTCCTGCGCGAGGGCCGGCGTGGTGGAGAAAAGAAGCAGCGACGTGATCAACAATGCGCGCATAAGTCCAACCTGTGCTGTTCCGGCTGGCGGCCGTCAGTTCAGATTGGAAAACTTCGGCGCTGGCGCGATCGATCCACTTCCCGGCAGCATAATGGGCGCCCGTGTCGCCAGCGATGGCGGCTTTCGCGGCGGGCTCGGAACTGCCGATCCGGGCGCACAGAGCTGAGCCGCGGACGCCGGGTTCGCATCCAATCTTTTCCGTGCAGGGCAAATCGATCAGAGGAGGCGTCGTGCCGCAGTGTTGACCCAAGCCTGCGGTTATAGCGGCCCGCTGATCAACAAGCGGGAGATGAACAGGATGAGAACCGGCATCGTGACCCGGCGGGCCATGCTTGCCCTTTCGATCGGCGGACTGGCAGCAGGGGCCTTCGCACGTTCCCCAGCCGGCGCCGAGACGCTCGACCGTCAGGACCTCTATTCCGCTTTCGAAAAGCACGGCTTTACCGGAACGTTCGCTCTTTTCGACGTCAGTGCGAACCGCCTCGTGCTGGTGAATGGCAAGCGCGCGAACAAGCAGTTCGTCCCTGCTTCAACATTCAAGATCCCCAACAGCCTGATCGCACTCGAAACCGGCGTCGTGAAAGACGAGAACGAGGTCATTCCCTACGGCGGCAAGCCGCAGCCGATCAAGGCATGGGAGAAGGACATGCCGATGCGCGAGGCGATCGTCGCCTCCAATGTGCCTGTCTATCAGGAACTCGCGCGCCGCATCGGGCTCGAGCGCTACCGTGAGTGGCTGGCCCGACTGGCCTACGGCAATCGGGAGATTGGTACAGCGGTCGACAGGTTCTGGCTCGATGGACCCTTGAGGATCAGCGCCGTCGAGCAGGTCCGGTTCATTGCAAATCTGGCTCAGAAGAGGCTCGACGCGAGCGAGCGGGCGCAATCCATCGTTCGAGACATTCTCCGGATCGAGACCCGCGATGATGCCGTTCTCTATGGCAAAACGGGCTGGTACGTGACGCCCGAGGAGCAGGTGGGATGGTGGACCGGGTGGGTCGAGCGCCAAGACAAGGTCTTCACCTTCGCTCTGAACATCGATATGCGCCGCTCGGAAGATGCTCCGAAGCGCCTTTCCATCGGCAAGGAGCTGCTGGCCGAGCTCGGCGTCCTCTAGCAACTTTCTCTGAGATCACGTCTCGCTCTGCTCAGCGCCGTCAAGCCACGTGGCGATCACCGTCAGGACCGGCGTGAGCGCGACGAGATCGGCGCGGGCGCCGGGCCTCAGTGCCCCGCGCTCGTGCTCCAATCCGAGAAAGCGCGCCGGCGTCAGTGAAGCGGCGCGAAGCGCATCCTCGAGGGCAAGCTGTGCCAGGTCCACGGCATTGCGGACGGCGGAAGCCATGTCGAGATGGGCGCCTGCGAGGGTTCCGTTCTCGGCAGTCAGACGGCCGCTTTCAAGGGTGATCGTCCGGCCCATGAGCTCGAAGCGGTCGGCGGTCGCGCCCACGGACGGCATCGCGTCTGTGACGAGTGCGATGCCATCGGCGCCCTTCGCCGCGAACGCTGCCCGGATGCTGATCGGGTCGACATGGATGCCGTCGACAATGAGCCCAGCCGTCAGCCGCGGGTCGGCCAGTGCGGTGCCGATGATCCCCGGCGCACGGCCGGCCAGTGGCGGCATGGCATTGAAAAGATGCGTGACGCCCGTCAGCCCCTCGTCCATGGCCCGCGCAAGGACGTCGGCTGAGGCCTCGCTGTGGCCGACTGCGGCGCGAACGCCCTTCTCTACAAGTCCCCGCACGAAGCCTGGCGGCACGCACTCCGGCGCCAGCGTCACGAGGGATGTCCCGGCGCTGCCGAGCCCGGTCAGCCAGTCGAGGTCATTCATCGTGGCGTGGGCAATGCGATCGG
>JAWLCO010000067.1:0-20921 GCA_041687075.1 Hyphomicrobiaceae bacterium
ATCCCGAAGCGGTCCGCAACGTGATCGACAAGAACCCGGCCCTGCGCAAGGCGACTTACCGTGTGCCGCATTACGGCGCAGCCGGGACAGCAGCCAATACGATGTTGCACGTCGCGGATCGCGACCCAAGGCAAACGGCATGAAAATCGTCGGCATGGATGTGGGCTCGACGACCATCAAGGCGGTGGTCGTCGAAGAGGCCCAAGTTCTCTGGCGCGATTATCAGCGGCACAATACGAAGCAGGCCGAGAAAGCGATCGAGTTCCTGATGCGCATGGAGCAGGAGCTCGGGCTGACGGTTGGCCGTGACCGCATATTCTTTACCGGCTCGGGCGCCGGGCTGATCGCGCCATTGGTGGGCGGCAAGCTCATTCAGGAAGTTGTTGCCGTCGCTGCCTCCGTCGAGAAGCTGCACCCGGATGTTCACTTCGTCTCCGAAATAGGCGGCGAGGACATGAAGACGCTGTTCTTCAAAGAGACGGGGGCCGGGAAAACCAAGCAGGTCTACATGCAGTCCGCCTGCAGCGGCGGCACGGGCACGTTCATCGAAAAGACGGCGCGGAAGCTGCAGATTCCCGCCGAAGACCTCTCGGCCATGCCCTATGACGGCATGAGCCTGCACAAGGTCAGCTCGAAATGCGGGATCTTCGCCGAGGCGGATGCCAATACGCTGCTGAAGGGCGGCGTGCCGGTCGAGGAGATCATCGCCAGCCTTTTCGAGGCGGTCGTCTATCAGAACCTCGCGACGCTGACGAAAGGCAACACGCCTATGGCGCAGGTGCTGCTGCTCGGCGGGCCGAACCTGTTCTTCAAGGGACTGCAGCAGGCCTGGCGGCACCACCTGTTGAATCTCTGGCGCGACCGCAACTGCGAATTGCCGTCGGGTGCCGATCCTGCCGATCTTATCCAGGTGCCCGACGATGCGCTCTATTACGCCGCGCTCGGCTGTGTGGAGGTCGCAAGTGGCGAGGCGGAGGGCGTTGGACTTTATCAAGGCACTGAAAAGCTGCGCTGGTGGATCGAAGAGGGCCAGCATCAGGAAAAGGCGAAAAGCGGCGCCAAGGCGCTTATCCGCGAGAACGACGATCTGTCGAGCTTCAAATCGGCATTTACCGCGAGTCGCGGAAAAATAGAGGGTGTCGCGAAAGCTGCCGAGGCGCCCGTCTTCATCGGTTGTGATTTCGGCAGCACGACCGCCAAAGCCGTTGTGATGAGCCCGGAAAAGGCGATCCTGGCCAGCGTCTATGTGCAGTCCAAGGGTAATCCGATCGAGGATGCGAAAGCGCTCTTCCGGGACATCCGCGAAAAAGCGCGCGGCCAGGTCCTTGGGTTGGCGCTGACGGGCTACGGCAAGGATCTGCTGAAGGATATTCTCGGCGCTGATATCGGCGTCGTCGAAACTGTGGCGCACGCCACCTCGGCGCTCCATGCCTTTCCGGATGCGGACGTGATCTGTGACGTCGGTGGCACCGATGTGAAGATCATGATCCTGCGGCAGGGCACTGTTTCCGATTTCCGGCTGAACTCCCAGTGCTCCTCCGGCAATGGCGCATTCCTGCAGGGCGTGGCAGAGCGCTACGGCATCGCGCTCGAGGAATACGCGGACAAGGCGTTCCAGGCGAAGGCGATGCCGGGGCTCGCGATGGGCTGCGGCGTGTTCCTGCAATCCGATATCGTCAATCAGCAGCGCAAGGGCTGGTCGGCCGAGGAGATCATGGCCTCACTCGCCGCCGTGCTGCCGCTCAATGTCTGGATTTATGCGGGCCAGTTACAGAACCTGCGCGCAGTCGGTCGGAAGTTCGTGCTGCAGGGCGGCACGCATCGCAATATGGCCGTGGTGAAGGCCCAGATCGACTTTATTACGGCCAAGGTTCCGGACGCCGAAATCCTCATTCACCCTTATTCGGGCGAGGCGGGCGCCATAGGTGCGGCGCTGTGCGCGATCGATGCGCAAGTCGAGGGACAAACGAGCAGCTTCCGCGGCTTCGACCTGATCGAATCGCTCGAATACCGCAGCACGACCAGCGAGCACACGATCTGCCGCTGGTGTCCAGTGAACTGCAAGCGCGCATTCATCGACGTGAGGCTCGACGGTGCCGAGGGCCGGCCGTGGAGCAAGGTGCCGGTCGAGCCCGGCTGGGAACGCGTCATCAGCGGCAACTCCTGTCCCAAGGGGCTGATGGAGGACGCCAACGAGATGCGGGCAGTGAAAGCCCAGATGGAGAAGCAGCGCCGTGAATTTCCCAATCTTGGCGAAATGGTTCGAACGGAGGCCTTCCGGCGGGCATGGGCAGAAACCTGAGCGGGCCGAGCGCGCCAAGCTCAGGATCGGCATTCCCAAAGTCCTCAACATCTGGACCACGCATCAATTCTGGCTCGGATTTTTCTCCAGCCTCGGCATCAATCGCGTTGTGTTCTCATCCGATACATCGGAGGAGCAGGGTCGCGAGTTCGGCAGCGGCCGCGGTACCGTAGACTGCTGCTATCCGGTCAAATGCATTTCCGGCCATTACGGCGAGCTGGTGTTCGGTCAGAAACGCAAGATCAGCATTCTCTTCTCGCCGATGATCTATTCCATGCCGTCGTTCCTGAACGGGCATGTCGCCGATTCGCTCGCTTGTCCGCGCGTGATGGCGGCGCCGGAGAACATCAAGGCTGGGTTTTTGAAGGAAAAGGATGTCTTCACCGAGCAGGGTATCCGGTACGTCGCGCCGCTCGTTTCCCTGGCTGATCCGATGCAGGTGCCGCGGCAGCTCTATAAGGCCTTTGACGGCGTGCTGCCGGGCCTCACGTTCGACGAGGTGCGCGCGGCGGTTGATCAGGGCTTTCGCACGCTCGAGGGCTTCAATCGCGAGATGCGCGCCCGCAGCCGCAAGGTCCTGGAATGGTGCGCGCGCGAGGGACGGCCGTGCGCAATGGTCGTGGCCAGGCCCTATCACATGGATGCCGGTATCGGCCACGAGATCGAGGCCGACCTGCAGGCCCATGGCTATCCTATTCTATGGATGCAGTATTTCCCGACCGACCCGGATTTGCTCGATTGGATGTTCGGGCCTGACATTCGGGATGGCTACATCAAGTCCGCGTTCGACATTTCCGATGTCTGGCCGTCCTCATACAGCGCGAATACGAACGAGATTCTGTGGGGCGCCAAGGTTGCGGCACGCGTACCCTGGATCACCTGCGTCATCCGGCTGACCAGCTACGAATGCGGCATGGACCAGCCGACGTTCACGCCCGTTCAGCAGATCGTCGAGAGATCGGGCACGCTGTTCTTTTCGTTTCAGGAGCTGGATTCCACGAAGCCTGCAGGATCGGTGAAAATCCGCGTCGAAACGATTGCGCATTATCTCGAGCGGAATTCCCCCGGCATAATCGCGCGCAAGTTGGCTGCCATGCCGCAAGAATGCCCATTATTGCGGTGTGAAGCATCAGTGTCGGAACGAACGGGCTGAGGGGCCGTGCCCGCTGCAAGATTCCGGGTCAGCACCGCACTACTACGTACTGCGGTGCATCCGGAATGACAAATAGACGGCTTTCCTGGCGGATGTCATGTGACCCTCATCTATCCGCGCGTTCCGCCGCTCCGATCCCTTCTTTACCCGTCATCCCGTGCGCGGTGCAGCCCGTCAGCGGTGCTCCGCAGGCACGGGATCTTGCCACACGAACCTCGGCCATCCGCTATTCCAGCCGCGGCAGAATGCGATGGATTGCCGATTTGAACTCGGCATAGCTGTCTATCACAGCATCCGCACCAAGCTCCGTCACGGGTATGTGCGTGTAGCCGAACGTGACCCCGATCACCGGAATGCTGGCTGCTTTCGCCGTGCTGATGTCGACCTCGCTATCGCCCACCATCACCGCGCGCGCCGGATTGCCGCCGGCGAGGCGGATGGCGCCGATGAGGTGATCGGGGTGGGGCTTGCAGACGGGAAACGTGTCTCGGCCGGCGAGTGCCTTGAAAAGGCGCATCATGCCGAGCTGATCGAGCAGCTGCCGGGAGAGGCTCTCGCGCTTGTTGGTACAGACGGCCAGAGTGGCGCCTTCGTCGAGGCATTCCTCGAGCAGGCTGACGAGGCCGTCGAACGGGCGGCTTTCGACGGCGATGTTGTCGGCATAGTAGACCTGGAACGCATCGAAGAGCTGATCGAGTTCGTCCTCGGTGTAGGAGATGCCGCGGAACCTCAGCCCCTCAGCGATCATGCGCCGGGCGCCGAAGCTGATCTCGGGCAGCAGCTGCTCGGGTGCCAAAGGCTCGATGCTGCGGCTTTCCAGGACGTGATTGACTGCACGGATCAGGTCGGGTGCCGTGTCGATCAGGGTGCCGTCGAGATCGAAGACGAGGGTTGTTTCGCGCATGGTCAGCCATCAGTCGTTCCAGGTCCGGTGAGGCTTAGGCCATCCTGCCCGCACTGTCACCGGTAACGACCGTGCTTGCCAGCGCCTTTTCGGCGACTTAGATCAAAGCAGCCCGAGCTGCTGATGCGATACTGTGGCCCGTTTTCCCCGAACAAGGAGTGCTCCCGATGGACAAGCCCGTCATCAGTCTTCTCAAGACGCAATGTTATGTCGACGGCCGCTGGGTGGGGGAGCCGGCCCTGCCCGTGATCGACCCGGCCACGGGCGAGGAGATCGCCAAGGTGCCGATGATGAGCGCCGAGGACACGCGCGCGGCGATCGACGC
Organism: Hyphomicrobiaceae bacterium; assembly: GCA_041687075.1. Classification (GTDB taxonomy): domain Bacteria; phylum Pseudomonadota; class Alphaproteobacteria; order Rhizobiales; family Hyphomicrobiaceae; genus ZC4RG25. The sequence goes on from JAWLCO010000067.1 coordinate 4,685, forward strand.
TGCTGCGCGGGCGCAGCCGGAGTGGGCCGGCATGCTGGCCAAGGATCGCGCGAAAATCCTGCGCCGCTGGTACGAGCTTCAGATGGAGCACGCCGATGAGCTGGCGCTGCTCATGACCATGGAGCAGGGCAAGCCGCTGGCCGAAGCCAAGGGCGAAGTGACTTACGCCGCCTCGTTCGTGGAATTCTACGCGGAGGAGGCGAAGCGCATCTACGGCGAGACGATCCCCACCTTCAAGAAGGATGCCCGCATCGTCTGCATCAAGCAGCCGGTGGGTGTGGTGGCGGCGATCACGCCATGGAACTTTCCGGCAGCCATGATTACGCGCAAGGTGGCCCCGGCGCTGGCGGTTGGTTGTACGGTCGTCTGCAAGCCCGCGTCCGAGACTCCGCTGACGGCACTCGCCCTGGCCGAGCTCGGTGAGCGCGCGGGTATTCCCAAAGGCGTGCTCAACATGATCACCGGCAAGGCCAGCGTGATCGGCGGCGAGCTGACCTCCAACCCGACCGTGCGGATGCTGACCTTCACCGGCTCGACCGAGATCGGCAGGATCCTCATCGAGCAGTGTGCCAGGACGGTGAAGAAGGTCGGTATGGAGCTCGGCGGCAATGCGCCATTCATCGTCTTCGACGACGCCGACCTCGACAAGGCGGTGCAGGGCGCCATGGCTTCCAAGTACCGCAACGCAGGCCAGACCTGCGTGTGCGCCAACCGCATCTATGTGCAGGACGGCGTTTACGACGCGTTCGCTGACAAGCTGGCGGCCGAGGTGGCCAAGCTGAAGGTCGGCCGCGGCACCGAGTCGGGCGTCACGACCGGCCCGCTCATCAACAAGGCCGCCGTCGAGAAGGTCGAGGAGCACATTGCGGATGCGACCTCGAAGGGCGCCAAGGTGATCCTCGGAGGCAAGGCGCTCGGCGGCAACTTCTTCGAGCCGACGGTCGTTACGGGCGTCACCACGGAAATGAAGGTGGCGCGCGAGGAGACCTTCGGTCCGGTGGCCCCGCTGTTCCGCTTCAAGACCGAGGAGGAGGCGATCAAGCTCGCGAACGACACCGAGTTCGGCCTCGCTGCCTACTTCTACTCGCGCGATGTCGGCCGCGTGTGGCGCGTGGGCGAGGGGCTCGAGTACGGCATCATCGGCATCAACGAGGGCATCATCTCGTCCGAGGTGGCGCCGTTCGGTGGTGTGAAGGAGTCCGGCCTCGGCCGCGAGGGCTCGCACCATGGCGTCGAGGAGTTTCTGGAGATCAAGTACATGCTGATGGGCGGCGTCTGATGTCGGACGCCCTGAAGCTCAAGGCGGCCGAAAAGGCGATCGAGTTCGTCGAGCCCGGGATGAAGCTCGGACTCGGCACGGGCTCGACCGCTGCCAGGTTCGTCGATCTGCTCGGCGCGAAAGTGAAGGCGGGCCTCGACATCGTCGGGGTCCCCACGTCCGAAACGACGCGTGCCCAGGCGGCGGCCCTCGGGATCCGGCTGACGACGCTGGATGACGACCCGGTGCTGGATCTCACGATCGACGGCGCCGACGAGATCGATGACGCCTTGCAGCTCATCAAGGGCGGGGGTGGCGCGCTGCTCCGCGAGAAGATCGTGGCAGCCGCCTCCGACCGCATGATCGTGATCGCGGATTCTTCCAAACGCGTGCCGGTGCTCGGTGCCTATCCCCTCCCGGTCGAGGTGGTCCGGTTCGGTCTTGCTGCGACGCGCAACATGATCGAGATGCTGGCCTCCGATGCCGGATGCACGGGTCACATCCTCCTGCGCATGGGGCTCGACGGACAGCCGTTCGTCACGGACGGCGGCAATTACATCTTCGACTGCGCCTTCGGCCGCATCGAGGATGCCGATGCGCTTGACGAGGCTTTGAAGCTCATTCCGGGTGTCGTGGAACACGGCCTGTTTCTCGGGCTGGCCGATGCGGCCGTCATCGCCGGTTCGGACGGCGTGCAGCTCCTCGAGGCGGAGTACGGCGAGGGAGAGTGACGCCTCTTATCGAGGCTCGCCACGGATTATCGCTGTGGCACCGCTTGACGGAAACCCCTCGTTTCTGCGGAAGTTCATGATGCTCCAAGGTCTGGTCGCGGTGATGTAGACGCGACCTTCTTGCCCGCGGTCATTGAGTGATAAGCTCCCCGCGCTGGATCGCACTCACGACGGCCTGCATCCGCGTCGCAACGCCGAATTTTCTTTTCACGTTTTCAATGTGGTAATTCACGGTTTTGGCTGAGATGGCGAGGATGCGGCCGATCTGCCAATCGGATTTGCCTTCGGCAATCCAGCGCAGCACTTCCAGCTCGCGTCGGCTGAGCCGCTGACCGGTGCCGTTCGCCGCCGCCAGTGCGCGCAGCCGGTGATAGACGTAAATGGAGACCAGCGTCAGGGCGCTCCGGCACCTCGCATCGGTGCACGAGTGCGGACCAGAAAGGCCCACGAACCCGACATTGCCGCCCGCCTCGGTGATGGGAATCGCGAGACCGAACCGCATCCCCACCCTGGCTGCGTGCTCTATCATCCTGCTTTCATCCGGAGAGAGGCTCCGGCCTTCGAACACTTGCGGCCAGTCGATCGCGCAGCGGCTGCGGAGGATTTTTCGCAGGATCACGTCATGCGCATAGTGATGGGCATAATAGGTGTCCGCGAACTCTGCGGGCCATGTGCACATCAAGACGGACTGTCGGTCGAGCTGCTGCGATGCCGACAGCCTGGCACATATCACATATGAGAAATCGAGCTGCTCGATGAGCTCCTGAAACGATTGCTGAACGACGGCCACACTGCTCGCGCGATCCATGGCCTGTACGAACCTGACGGCCAGGATTTCCGGCTCCTGACGACGCGCCGGTGCCCTCTCCAGCGCCATGGCTCCCCCCCGAACTCTTGCCAAAACGCTTTTGTCCGGATGAGCATAGGTTAAAATCGGTTAACTTGAACAGTGTTCAAGGGTAGTGGGAGGCGGCCCTCTCAACTCGTAGGCGGAACCGTCGGGCGGCTGACTTGGTTGTAGGCAAGGGCCTGCTTTCAGGTCCGGGGCACGGTGGTTTTCCTCGGTTCGTCGTGCTGGATGAAACGGCGCCAGAACAGCGCCATCAGGACGACGCCGAATGCCAGGCTGTGCGTGATGGTGATCATCGTCACGCGGCCCTCGAAGCTTGCGAGCACGAAATGGTCGTAGAGAACCGACTGAAAGCGTTCGGGATGGCCGAAATCGGCGCGGTATTGCCGATGCAGCGCGTCGAGCAGGCTGTATGCGCCTTTGAGCGCCTCCGAGTTGATCCAGTCGAACAGCGCCACTGCCCCGATCGCCAGGAAGCGGGCGAACGAATTGAGCTGCTCGACCGCCTCGTCATAGATGAACAGCAGCGCGAAGATGGCGATCTGCACGGTCATGAAGAATTGCCAGAGAAAATCCACCTGCCCGCGCACGTGCATGATGGCCTCGATAAGCGTTTGCTCTTGAATCGGCATCCCCCACCCCGTGAAGCGAACGATAACTAACCAGCTGAGCCCGGCCGCGGTGCGAGATCGAACTCCGCACCGCCGCCGGGACGCAACATACAGGCCCGAAAGACCATGAAGCTCCGGACCGAGACATACCTGATCAGGGACGATGGCACCATTCCGAACAATGACCGGCTTCCGCTCGTCGTCTATCGCTCAGCCATCGGAGAGGAGCCCGACGCCGAGCGGCGCTTCAGGGAGCTGTTCGATCAGAACGGCTGGAGCGGCATCTGGGTCAATGGGATCTATCCGTTTCATCACTACCACGCCCGGTCGCATGAAATTCTCGGCATTGCCGCAGGGGCGGCGCAGGTGCAGTTCGGCGGCCCCGACGGTCCCCTCCTGAAAGTTTCGGCAGGTGATGCGGTCGCCATTCCCGCCGGTGTGGGCCACTGCAGGCGCGGCGACGCCGCAGGCCTTGTCGTGATCGGCGCCTATCCGCGCGGCCAGGAGGACTGGGATCTCAAACGGGCGACTGATGCGGATCGGACACAGGCGCTCGAAGAAATTCCCGATGTCGCCCTGCCGGACCTGGACCCGATCGCCGGCAAAACCGGTGGTCTCTTGGATCTTTGGCGCTGACGGCCGCCGGACATGTCGGGAGGGCATGGCTGCCCCGCCCGAGCTCAGCGGCCTCCGTCAGCAAAACCGCCACATTGATTCGGCACCACATGCATCGCTATGGGGTCGGCAGAATCGGCGTGAGTTCAACGAGTTGGCTGAAGTCCGGCGGCACGTCACGTGGTCGCGGCACAGGGAAGCTGTGCCCCGGCGTAGCAAACAACAAGAAGCGCATGATCCGGAAGAGGACCGAAGGAATCGGGACTGCAGGTGAAATGGCCACGCGTGGAATGAACCGCCGGATGGTTCTCCGGGATGCAGCTGCATGGGCACTCGCTGGTGGGGTACTTTCGCTCGCCATGCGGGCCGACTGGGCAAGGGCACAAGACGCCCCGCAGAAGGAGAATGACGCTCGCCCATTCTCCACCGACGACGTCAGGCAGATTGCCAGGGAGCTCTCCGAGCGCCCCTTCCAAAGGCCGGCGATCGAACTGCCCGACCCCTTCGCGAAGCTCACCTACGACCAGTATCGCGATATCCGCTTCCGCCCGGAGCAGGCGATCTGGCGCGGTGAGCGGCTCGATTATGAGCTGCAGCTCTTTGCGCTCGGCTATCTTTATGACGTGCCGGTCGAGATCTGGCTGGTCGAGGACGGCGCACCGCGGAAGCTGAAGGCCGATGGCACGCTGTTCTCCATCGGACCGCAGATTCCCAACCCGCCACAGGAAGCACCTTTCGGGTTTTCAGGCTTCCGGGTCCACGGCCCGATCAACCGGGCCGATGTGATGGACGAGTATGTCGTCTTCCAGGGCGCGAGCTACTTCCGTGCCGTGGGCCGGGGAGAGCTCTACGGCCTCTCCGCGCGCGGACTTGCGATCAACACGGCCAAGCCGCCCGGCGAGGAGTTCCCGCTGTTCCGCAGCTTCTGGATCGAGAAGCCGGAGGCAGGCGCGCCCCGGCTCATCGTCCACGCCCTGCTCGACAGCCCGTCTACGACCGGGGCCTACCGGTTCGCCATCGAGCCCGGGCCCTTCACCATCATGGATGTGGAGGCGACGCTCTATCCGCGGAGCGAGATGCCGCATGTGGGGATTGCCCCGCTTACCAGTATGTTCCTCCACGGCTCGGCGCACAAACGCACGCGCAACGATTTTCGCCCCGCCGTGCATGACAGCGAGGGACTCGCAGTTCTCAACGGCAATGGCGAGCGAATCTGGCGGCCGCTGACCAATCCGCAACTGCTGCAGGTGAGTGCCTTCATCGACAAGGATCCGAAGGGATTCGGCCTGGTGCAACGCGATCGCACGTTCACCAGCTACGAGGACCTCGAGGCGCATTACGAACGCCGCCCGACGGCCTGGGTGGAGCCCAAGGGCAACTGGGGCGAGGGCTACGTGGAGCTCATCGAGATCCCGGCCGACGAGGAGATACACGACAACATTGTCGCCTACTGGAAACCGGCGCGCCCGATCTCTCCGGGCAAGCCCTTTGCTTTCTCCTATCGGCTGCACTGGGGTGAGGAGATCCCCGCCGCATGGGCAGGCGCCCGCGTCCGAAAGACGCGGCGTGGGAGCAACGGGCGCAAAGGCACGGTTCTGTTCGTTCTCGACTTCGATGGGCCGGCGCTTCAGGAGACGGCAGACCTTCCGGTCGCTGACGTCACCGCAAGTGCCGGAACGGTGTCGAACGTCGTCGTTCGCCGCCACCCGGGTATTGATGGCGTCAGGTGCAGCTTCGAGCTGGAGCCCGGGTCGGAGGATCTCATCGAGCTGAGGCTCGTTCTCAAGAACATGGAACGGGTCATATCGGAAAGCTGGCTCTATCGCTGGACGCGTTGACAAGAACATGAGCAATACGAGTGCCCGCCGGGCAGCTCAGATCGGGAACGAGCCCGATGCTGGCCGCTCCTTCCTGCCGCCTGAGCAGCCCCTCGAAATGCCGGTGCAGGACTTCAGCACGCCGCCGTGCCCGACAGTCCGGGCAGAAACGGAAACCCATTGGGCGACGCGCGCAGCGCTCATTGCCGGGGCGCTGCTGCTGACGGCCGGCTTCGCCCGCGAGCTCTACGCGGTGTTGTCGTTCGTCCAGATCACGCCGATACAGATCATCTTCCTGGTGCTGTCGACGGCAGCATTCGGCTGGATCGCGCTCGGCTCTTTGTCTGCGGCGATCGGGCTGATGCCGCTGTTTGCAGGCGAGCGGTCCGATACGCTGGAGATCCCGGAGGCCAGCGAGCCACTACACCAGCGCACGGCGTTGCTCTTCCCGATCTATCATGAGGAGAGCGCGCGCATCGCAGGAACCATCGAGGCGATGGCGATCGACCTCTCCGAGATGGGCCGGGCCCGCCAGTTCGATGTCTTCATTCTGAGCGACAGCCGCAACCTGGACGCCGGCTTGCGCGAGGAGGAGGTGTTCACGGCCCTTGCCGAGCGGCTCAAAGGTACGATCCAGGTGTATTACCGCCGCCGATTGGAGAACACGGCAAAGAAGGCGGGGAACATCGCCGACTGGGTGCAGCGGTTCGGCGGCGCTTACGACAGCTTCGTCGTGCTCGATGCGGACAGCGTGATGTCGGGCGAGACGGTGGTCCGGCTCGCCATTGCGATGCAAAACCGGCCGTGCGCCGGCCTCATCCAGACCGTGCCGCGGCTCGTTGGCGGCTGCACCATCTTCCAGCGCATGCAGCAGTTCGCCGCCGGCGTCTACGGTCCGGCCGTCGCGGCGGGTCTTGCCGCATGGCATGGCCCCCAGGGCAACTACTGGGGTCATAATGCGATCATCCGGACCGTGGCGTTCGCTTCGGCAGCCGGGCTGCCCGAGCTTCCGGGCCGGCCGCCGTTCGGGGGGCACATTCAGAGCCATGACTTCGTCGAGGCGGCGCTGCTGCAGCGTGCGGGGTGGGAAGTGCACATGGCCCCCTCGCTCGAAGGCTCATACGAAGGCGCCCCGCCGGCGCTGCCGGAGCTCGTAGCGCGGGACCGGCGCTGGGCGCAGGGCAACCTGCAGCATCTGGCGATCGTCGGCCGGCGTGGACTGACCGGCATGGCGCGCGCGCATCTGGCGATGGGAGCGTGCGCCTATCTCGTATCCGCTATCTGGGCCGCATCGCTGGCCGTCGGCCTCGTGCTCGCGTTGCAGGGCACGCACGTCATCCCGACGTACTTCCTCGACAGCAAGACTTTGTTCCCGATCTGGCCGACCATCGACCCGGGGGCCGCGTTCCGCCTTTTCCTCGCGACGATGGTGGTCGTGCTGATCCCGAAAGGCGTCGGGCTCATTCTGGAGCTGCGCCGGGCCTCGGCTCAGGGCGAGCGGCTTGCAGCACCTCGCGTCATCACGGGGGTGACGCTGGAAACGCTCCTGTCGATGCTGTTCGCGCCCATCCTGATGGTGACGCAGACGACCGCCGTCGCGCAGATCTTCGCGGGCATCGACTCAGGGTGGAAAGCCCAGCGCCGGGACGAGGCGGGCATGTCGCTCAGCACCGCATTCGGCTTCCATGCCTGGCACATGGCAGCCGGCCTCGTGCTCGCCGTGCTGACGTATCTCGTCTCGTACAGTCTGATGGCCTGGATGGCGCCCGTTCTCCTCGGCCTTTCGCTCTCCGTGCTGCTGAGCTGGTGGAGCGCACGTACGGCAGGTCCGTTGCTGTCCTATTGCCTCGCGATCAAGGAGGATCGTGAGCCGCCGCCGATCCTGGAGTTGGCCCGTCAGCGTGCTGCGGCCTGGGCTGTCTACGCACCCGGCGTGCCGCCGGTGAAGCTCGTGCCGCTTCCCGCCAGTGGTCCTTCAGGACCGGCGCCTGCTGACTGGAGCAGGGGCGGAGCGGAACAGTTCGCTCAGGAAATCGCGCACGCGCACCGGTGAGGCCTCGAGGAAGGGCAGGGGCCGGATCACCTGGATGGCCGCCGTACCGATGCGGGCCGTCAGAGCGCCATTGATCGCACCTTCGCCGAGCCGCTGCGACAGCCGCCGCAGCAGATCCTGGCCAAGAACCTGCCCGACGAGGTCATCCGTCAGCGCAATGCCACCGGTGGCGACGAGGTGGGTCACCACCATGCGCCCGAGCTTCAGCGCCGCCATCAGCCCCGGCCGCCCGCCGTAGAGAGTTGCAAGCGCCCTCAGCATCCGCAGGTTTTCGACCAGGACGAAGACGACGTCGACGACCGGCATCGGGCTGATCGCCGTGACGACGCTGATCCGCTTCGCCGCGGTGAGGACGATGCGCTTGGCGCGGCTGTCGAGCGGCCCGAAAACTTCCCGATCCGCAAGCCGGGCAAGATCGCCCGGATCGCGCACGTCGGCTTCGTGCTCGCGGAAGCGCGCAATGCCCCATCTGACATCGCCACGGCCCGAAAAGCTGTTGAGAAGCTGACGCAACAGCACCTTCTCGCGCCCCGCATCCCTCGCGTCGATCGCGTTCTGAAGCTCCCTGCGCACGCGGCCCAGGCGGTTGAGGCGCATGATGCCGATCGTTTCGCGGAGCACGATCGCGCTTGCAGCCAGCCCGGCGATGGCAACCAGAACAACTGCGATCCAGCCGACGACGTCGTTGCGTGACAGCGCCTCCGTCGCAAGCTGCGTCAGCCACATGCTGAGTCCGAGCAGTGCCAGGCCCAAAAGGGCGGAGCCCAGAATGGCGCCCCAGCGAATTCCGGCGCGCGGCGCAGGCGTCGGTCCGGCCGCGAGCTCCGGTTCCGCAGGCTGCTCTTCGTCAGGGCGATCCGTACCCGCGGCCGATTCAGGTAATTGCAGCAGCGACGGATCGTCTGGCTCGAAAACCCGGGGCGGGCGCGGTCGGGTGGGCTCGCTCATTGCAGGCGATCTCCGATGAGGAACTGCAGCGCCCGGTCGAGCCGCACATGCGGCCAGATCCGGGACCAGACCTGCGTTTCAGTATCGCCAGCGCCCGGACCCAGCAGCGGCGGCCGGAAACGCACGAAATTCACCTGGCCGATCAGATCCTGCCCCGCCGGCGTCAACGCCTGGCGCGGATCAGCCGGCAGATCGCCAGGAAAGAGCGCCACCTCGGTGGAGCCGTCGAAACGCTTGTCGCCGACCTGCTCCCCGGCCATGGGCACGCCGCGAATGCAGGCGAGCCGTTCCCCATTCTGCCGCGCCTCCACCTCACGCGTGGCCCGCAGCGCGGCAAGGGCGATGACGCCGACAGTGGCGCCCGCGAATGTCACTCGCCTCGCGGCCTCCTCCGTCATCAACTGCAGGACGGCCTCGAGCCGATCGTGACTCGAACTCGGCAGATGATCGGCCTTGCTGGCCGCAAACAGCACCCGGTCGATGCGCCGGGGAAGAATGCTTGCCAGCCACGAGCGCGCGCCGGGGCGGAAGGCGCGGAGTGATGCTTCGAGAGCGCGGCTCAGCTCCTCCACCGCCGCGGTTCCGGAATTGAGGGCCGCCAGCACATCGACGAGCACGATCTGCCGGTCGAGGCGGCTGAAGTGATCGCGGAAGAACGGCTTCACCACGTGTGCCTTGTAGCTCTCGAACCGCCGCTCCATCATCGCCGCCATCGAGTTCCGCGGGGCCGTAAAGCCTTCCGGCATGTCGAGTGGCACAAACGTCAGCAGCGGCGATCCGGCGAGATCACCGGGCAGGAGGAAGCGTCCTGGCCCCAAGGTCGACAGAGCCGGTTCCGCCTGACGCGCGGCGGCCAGAAAGGCCGTGAAAACGCGAGCCGCCTCAAGCGCGGCCTGCTCGTCCTGCGGTGCGGCGGGATCGAGCGTATCCAGGTGCCGCCGCCATTCGGCGCTCACCTCGCGGCGCGCGGGCTTCGAGGCGAGTGCGATCGATTCGCGCGACCACTCGGCGTAGCTCTGCTCGAGAAGGCCCAGGTCGAGCAGCCACTCGCCCGGATAATCGACAATGTCGATATGCAGGCGCCCCGTCGTCATCGCCCGCTTCAGCAGGCCCGTCGGGTGATACTCGAGGGTCAGCCGCAGCTCGCTGATACGCCGTGTGCTCTCAGGCCAGCGCGGCGGATCGCCGAGCAGAGCGGCGACGTGGGTTTCGTAATCGAAGCGCGGGACATCGTCGTCGGGCTGCGGCTGCAGGTAGGCGCGCAGGATCCGGCCCTCGGCATAAGGTTCGAAGAAGGGCAGCCTGCCGCCATGGGTGAGATTGCGGATGAGCGCAGTAATGAAAACGGTCTTGCCGGCGCGGGCAAGCCCGGTGACGCCGAGCCGGATGGAGGGCGTCGCGAAATCGGTCAGGTAGGCGCCCGCGCTTCTCAGTGCATCGAGGGTGCCGTCTGCGAGATCGGTCAGGCGCAAGGCGTCGTGCTCACCCGTGGTTGCCGCATGGCGGGCAAACTGGCCCGTTCGCGGCATCGGCACAAGGCCTCATGATGCCTCGCGTCAGCTGACGCGGAGGAGGCGCGCGCGTATCCTCAGCTCTTGCCCACCGCCTTGGCCAGCTCGTCTTTCGACATCTTCGAGCGGCCAGGAATATTGCGGCGCTTGGCCTCCTGATAGAGCTGCGCCCTTGTCCTCTCGCCGCCCCGGCCGCCCGTGCTCCTGCGGGCAGCGCCTCCGCGCTTTGCAACACCGCGCGCCGTAGTGGTGCGCGCCGCGCCTCCACGTGCTCCGCTCCGCCGGGCTGCGCCACCGCGGGCGCCGGCGCGAGCCGCCGTCTTGCGGCCGCGGCCTTCCGTGCGGGCCTTGGCCGTTTCGCCGCGAGCTTCCTTCGTCTTCGTGCGCTGCAGGCTCCGGCGCTTCTCGGCCGGGCTCTGAGATTTCGATGCACCGGCCTCGCTCAGTGCGATCGCGATCGCCTGTTTCGGATTCTTCACCTTGCGGCGGCCGCCGCTCTTGAGCTCGCCACGCTTGTACTCGTGCATGACACGCTCGACCGTCTTTTTCTGCGGCCTGCTCTGCTTTGCCATCGTATCAGTCGCCTGTGCTTGTGGATGGATGTGGCTGCAACGTGTGCGGTGGAATTGCGTTCCCTGTCGAGCGCGATGCCAACGAAATCATCGGCCTCGAATGAGACTCGTCAGACGACCCCCGATCGCGCGGCTTGCTCCAGACCGATGGTGCGATGATGATGGGAGCAGCTTCAGCCGCATCGACATCGGAGATAGGAGATGCGCGATCTGCCGTTCCGTTCGGCCATTGAGCTTGCTGCCGAAATCAAGCGCAGGACCGTCAGCGCGAGCGAGCTTCTCGAGCTGTTCCTGAAGCGCGTGGAGACATTCAATCCGAAGCTCAACGCCATCGTCGCGATGACACTGACCGAGGCGCGTGAACGGGCGAAGGCCGCCGACGAGGCACTCGCGCGCGGCGAAGACTGGGGCCCGCTGCACGGCGTGCCAATGACCATCAAGGAAAGCTTCGATGTGGTGGGGCTACCGACGACCTGGGGCGTGCCGGAGCTGAAGGAGAACTTTCCCGCCCGTAACGCGCTCGCCGTCGATCGCTTCCTCAACGCTGGCGCCATTCTGTTCGGCAAGACGAACGTGCCGCTCTATCTCGCCGACTGGCAGACGTTCAACGCCATCTACGGCACGACAAACAACCCGTGGGATCTCGCGCGCGCGCCGGGTGGATCGTCGGGCGGCTCTGCAGCCGCGCTTGCCGCCGGGCTCACCGGGCTCGAAGCCGGCAGCGACATCGGCGCCTCTATCCGTAATCCTGCGCACTACTGCGGCGTTTACGGCCATAAGCCGACCTGGGGCATCTGCCCACCGCGCGGCCAGGCGCTGCCGGGCATCGTAGCGCCGACGGATATTTCGGCGATCGGTCCGATGGCGCGCAGCGCGAATGATCTGGAGCTCGGCCTCTCGATCATGGCGGGACCGGACGACATCGACGCGGCAGGCTGGCGGCTCGAGCTGCCGCCGCCGCGCCGCGGCCGGCTCAAGGAGTTCAAAGTCGCAGTGATGCTCGACGATCCCTGCTCGGAGGTGGACGCGGCTGTGCAGGAGCGGATCGCCGCGGTCGCCGAATTTCTCGGCAGGCAGGGGGCGACCGTCAGCCATACGGCACGGCCCGCGGTGGATACGGCCGAAGCCAACCGCATCTACGTCGCGCTGCTGCGCGCGGCGACCTCCGGACGCCAGACAGATGAGATGCTCGCAAAGCACCGGGAGATCGCATCACAGCTCGATCCGGCGGACGAGAGCTATTACGCGCGCATGATGCGCGCCTACGTGATGCCGCATCGCGACTGGCTCGCCTATAACAACAGGCGCCACCAGATGCGGCTTGCCTGGGCCGAGTTCTTCCGCAAGTGGGACGTGCTCATCTGCCCGGCCGCCGCATCAGCCGCCTTCCCGCACGACCAGAAAGGCGAGCGGCATGAGCGCACCATTACAGTCAACGGCAAGGAGGTGCCGACGACGGACCAGCTCTTCTGGGCGGGTTACTCGAACGTCGTCTACCTGCCGTCCACGGTGGTGCCGGCAGGATTGACGCCGGAGGGTCTGCCGGTCGGCGTGCAGATCGTGGGCCCGCAATACGGAGACCGGACGTGCATCCAGCTGGCGCGGCTGCTCGAAGAGGCGTACCAGGGTTTCGTTCCGCCGCCCGGGTTTGATTGATGCGCGGGGCAGGCCTGACTTACTCAGCCGGAACCAACCCGCCTGCTTCGGCAGTCGCGTCGGACATCATGGCGTGAAGCGATTCCGCGACGGCGTCCTCGCAGTACGGCTTGGCGAAACGCGGGTAACGCCGCAGCGCCTTCGGATAGATGTTATCCTCGGCCGATCCCGTCGCGAACACGAACGGAATGTCACGCTCGCCGAGTGCAAGCGCCAGCGGCCAGACCATTTCACTGCCGAGCTCGACATCGAGAACAGCGCCGTCGATCTGGCCGGCGTCAGCGAGCGCGGCGAAGGCGGCGCTAAGGGTCGTTACGGGACCGATGACGGATGCGCCGCTGTCCTCGAAATACGCGACGAGCGGCATCGCGACTATGGCATTGTCCTCGACGACGAGCACCCGCAGGCCTGCCCAGGTATGCTGCATGGACTTCTCCCACCAGTTCACCCGGCAAAATGCGCGCTTTCGTGGCCGATACCATCCCCGATTCGGGGAAGATCAGGGGATCAGCCGAAGTCTCAGCGCCTGCGCGACTGCGTGGGTCCGGTTGCGGGCCTGTAGCTTGCCCTGCGCCTTCCGGATGTGCGTGCGGACAGTCTCCTCGCCGAGCTCGAGCGACTTGGCGACTTCAGCAAACGGTTTGCCGACCGAGAGTGCGCGCAGAACGGCAAGCTCACGCGGCGTCAGCGATGCCGTATTCCCAGGCCGGTCGGACTGCGGGGCGACGAGCCGCTGCAGGCCGATGGCCGCGAACGTCGCGCCCATGAAGAGCATGACACGTGCTTCCGGCGTGAGGCGCTGGGCAAGGACTTGTCGTGACCAGTATCCGACGACCCATCTCCCGCCCACCGGACAGCTCAGGGTATCGCGGATGCCGTGCTTCAGCGCCAGCTCGAAGGGCCATCGGTCGTGGCCGATCGGCTCCAGCATCCGCATCAGCTCCGTCATCGTGAAAGGCGCCATGGAGAACTGTGCGAGCGCCAGCGACGGTCCGGGGTGCTGGTTGTTGAGCGCCTGCCAGTCGCGCCACCAACCCTCGGGCGCGCTCCCGTGGAGAAAGACGTTCTTTCCCTTCTCCATTTTGCCCCAGTCCCCCCAGCGTACGGGAAACTGCAGTGCCCCGAGGACATTGATCTGGCAGGTCGGGTAAGTCACGTCGTGCAGGCGATTCAGGATATCGTCTGGGCTCTCGAGCTCCCTGTCGCGCCTGGCGAAATCCAGGATCTGCAGGCCGAGTTGTCTCTCGTGGTCCGCAAGTGTTTCCATCGGACAGCCCATTGATGACGCTTCTGGCGATGCTGATCCAGCTCCGGCGCAGCAACAACAAGCCAGCAGGTGACCGGTTAACGCCAAAAGATGCCGGGCCCCGGCCAGGCGCCCGGCAACCTGGTTTGATGCCGATCAACGCGCCCGTCCCGGTGATTACTGCAGGTGACGCGGCAGGAGTTCAGTTTGGCGTGGAATCGCGATTGGGGTGGACATAGTCTCGCGGACGAGATCAGACGGCAGGAGAATCCATGTACCAGCACATTCTCGTTCCCACCGACGGCACGGACCTGTCCAGGGTCGCTGTCCAGCGCAGCCTTGATCTCGCCAACGCGCTCGGAGCGAAGGTCACGGTGGTCCGCGTATCGGGCAAGCCGGCCCATCTCGTCGTGCTCGGGGTCGATATAACGGAGCTTTCTGATGCAACTCGCGAGCGGATCCGTAAGGATATCGAGGATCACCTCGCTTGGGTGCGAGGCGAGGCGGCTGCGAGGAGCGTCCCCTGTGAAGCTATCCGCGTCGAAAGTGAGCACACCTGGAAAGGCATCATCGACACCGCGGAGGCCCGCGGCTGCGACCTCATTGCGATGGCTTCGCACGGACGGTCCGGCGTTGCGGCGAAGCTGCTCGGCAGCGAGACGCAGAAGGTGCTGACCCATAGCCCCATTCCGGTGCTGGTCTACCGCTGACGGGGTTGCCGCGGCGGACGCCTTCGCTCGCGAGCCCATCTTCGACAGGGCCGCGGAAGGCGTCAGGAAACGACGCGCCGTACTGAAGACGGCGCTTGAACTGTCTCCTATCGCTGACCGGCAAGAGCTTGGCGATCAGATCTTCTGATTGTACTCGCCCACTTCCGGCATTCTGGACAGCACGCCGTCGATATCCGCGAAGATGGCGCGCATGTTCTCTTCCGAGGTCGGGCTTTCGACGACGACCACCAGCTCCGGCTTGTTCGATGAAGCGCGGACGAGGCCCCAGGTGCCGTCCTCCAGCATGAGGCGGACACCGTTGACGGTAATCAGGTCCGCAATCTTCTGCCCCGCCACCGGCGTGCCCTCGGACTGCAGCTTCTGATAATGGGCGACCACCCGCTCGACCACGTCGTATTTCTTCTCGTCGTCGCAGTGGGGCGACATGGTGGGCGACTGCCAGGTCCGGGGCAGGGCCTTGCGCAGATCGGCGAGCAACTTGTCCGGAGCGCGGTCGAGCATGTCGCAGACGGCCAGCGCCGCGACGAGGCCATCGTCATAGCCGCGGCCGAGCGGCGGGTTGAAGAAGAAGTGGCCTGATTTCTCGAAGCCGACGAGCGCCTTCGTCTCGAAACTGTATCGCTTCATGTAGGAGTGGCCGGTCTTCCAGTAGTCCGTCTGCGCGCCGTTCTGCTCGAGAACGGGATCGGTCTTGAAGAGGCCGGTCGATTTCACGTCGGCCACGAAGCGGGCGTTCGGATGAATCGCCGAGATATCGCGGGCGAGCATGACGCCGACCTTGTCGGCGAAGATCTCCTCGCCCTCGTTGTCGACGACGCCGCAGCGGTCGCCATCGCCGTCGAAGCCGAAGCCGACATCCGCCTTGTGTTGGAGCACGGCTTCGGCCATCGCGTGCAGCATCTTCATGTCTTCCGGGTTCGGATTGTAGCGCGGGAAGGAATGGTCGAGCGTCGTATCGAGGGGGATCACCTCGCAGCCGATCGCCTCGAGCACCTGCGGGGCGAATGCGCCGGCCGTGCCGTTGCCGCACGCCGCAACGACACGCAAGCGCCGCTTGAGCTTCGGGCGGTCCGTCAGCGCCTTGATGTAACGCTCGGCCATGTCGGGCACGAAAACGTACTTGCCGCCGCCCGGCGCCTGGTACCGGCCTTCGAGCACGATGGTCTTCAGCCGGATCATCTCGTCCGGCCCGAACGTCAGCGGACGCTGGATGCCCATCTTGATGCCCGTCCAGCCGTTGTCGTTGTGGCTGGCGGTGACCATGGCGACGCCTTCGACATCGAGAGCGAACTGCGCGAAATAGGCCATCGGAGAGAGTGCGAGGCCGATGTCGTAGACCTCCGCGCCGCCCGCCAGCAGCCCGGTCATCAGCGCCTGCTTCACCGCGGACGAGTACCAGCGATAGTCGTGGCCGACGACGAAGCGCTTCGGCACGCCCCGCTCTGCGGCAAGCGTCGCCAGCCCCAGCCCGATGGTGTTCAGCCCCATCAGGTTGATCTCGTCGGGATAGAGCCAGCGCGCGTCATACTCGCGGAAACCGGTAGGCTTCACGAGCGGCAGGCGCTCGAAATCAGCGGTGTTGGGCTTGAGGTCGGCGCGCGGAACGGGAAGGTTCGTCATCATCACCCTTTGTTCTTC
>JAWLCO010000068.1:0-20516 GCA_041687075.1 Hyphomicrobiaceae bacterium
GGGAAAACATACGCACCGGCCACGCCGCGCTCTTGAATTGAGCGCAGCAGCTCCACGGCGCCACGACCAAGCGGTCTGACGCTTTCCCCTGTCTTGCTGACGTTCAGATGAAGGCATTGCCGGTCCAGGTCTACTTCGCGCCACCGCAGGGCGATCACTTCGCCGCGCCGCATTCCGGTCAGAGCTGCCAGTCGGATTGCTTCGATCGCCTGCCATGGCTCGCGGCGATCCTCGGCAAGCGCCAACGCCCGGCCGAGCGCCGCGTACTTGCGTGGGAAATCCGAAAGCGTCCGTCTGCCATCAGCCGGCAGTCGTAGCCCGTGGGCTGGATTCTTATCGATCAACCCGATTTCCACGGCATGAGCCAAAATGCCCGAGAGCAGTCCGACCGTGCGCTTTGCCGTGCCTTGGCCACCCGTGACGATGGCGCGCCCCCGGAGGCCAGTTTTGACATTGGCAGCGGTCTTGCCTGCCTTCACCGATACGAACAACGCGCGCACGTCAGCAGGCTTGAGGTCACGCACGACTCGATGGCCCAGCAGAGGGATGATGTGCCGGTTGATCCTACCTTCATCCGTTGCCAGCGTTGACGCCCTCTTGGCCGAGCGGCGACGGGTGATGATGTTCCCCGCCTTGGCCGCTATGAGGTATTCGCTGCAAAGATCCTTAACGGTCCAGGCCGACCGGTCCTCGCCACGCTGTTGAGCAGGGTCGGCACCGCGCGCCGCCGCCGCCAGCAGCTGCCGCGCCTCGTTCCTTGCCTCATCTGGGGTCAGGACGCCATATCGTCCGACTGTGAGCCGGCGCGACCGGCCATGACCATTACGGTACTGGACGATGAACGACTTCGCGCCGGGGGGCTTGATCCGCAGGCCAAAGCCCGGCAAGCCGTCGTCCCACAAAAATACATCGCCCCGAACAGAAGGTGAGGCGGCATCGACCGTGCGCTTGGTCAGTTTCGGCATGCGCGAGTCTCCGGGTAAGCAATAGGTAAGCACGGGTGAGCAATTTCGGGTCATTGCCGACTATGACCATTGCCCTAGCCGTATCCGGAAAATTCCGGTGTAACAAGGGAGTAGTAACAGTTATCCCAGTTGGGTAAGCGGCAGGAAGAACGACTCTACTGCCCTCCGAAGGCAGAGGTCAGAGGTTCAAATCCTCTTGGGTGCGCCAGCTTTTTTCAATGATTTGCGCGCCGTATCGCCCCCATCAGCGGGGGTGCTGTCCGCGGAATGGGTTCGCAGTCCGTTTGCCGTCTGTTCGTGAGACGGTTGGAAGTAGAAATGACGCTCTGCTCCGGGTTGCCCCATTTCCACGCAATTCGATGACTTGTCGCCAGCACGAACGCGGTTCAAAGCTGTTCATCGTGACGACGCTCCCGCCGGAATAACAGCGGCGTGTAAGGCGCTCAGGTCTGAAAGAGGGGCAACTCGACGGAGGCGCGGGTGCCGCCGGCAGGGGCGTCGCCGAGGGTCAGGCGTCCGCCGTGCGCCTCGGCCACTCCGCGTGCAATGGCAAGGCCTAGTCCGGCGCCACCTGTGCGCCGGTTGCGTGAGGTCTCCAGCCGGACGAAGGGCTCCATCACGGAATCACGGTCCTCCGGGCAAATGCCGGGGCCGCTGTCATCGATGGTCACGATCAGGTGATTGTTGGCGCGGACAGTCGCCGATATGCGCGCTTCGCTGCCGTAGATGACGGCATTGTCGATCAGGTTGAAGAAAAGCCGGCGCAACGCGAGAGCATCGCCCAGGATCTGTGCGGTGCGAGCAGCCTCGGTGAACTCGAGCGTTACCGCGGCTCCGCTCATCCGGCGGTCATCGGCCTCGCGGATCAGCAAAGGTGCAATGTCTACCAGCTCCTCCTGGCGACCCGGTGTGCCGGCCTTGAAGGCGGTCAGCGCTTCATCGAGCAGCCGGCTCATGTCGTCGAGGTCCCGCGCCGCTTTCTCCTTTTCCGCAGGTTCGGGGATGAACTCGACCCTGAGGCGTAGCCGTGTGACATACGTTTTGAGGTCGTGCGAGATGCCGCCGACCAGCGCCATGCGCGCGCGGAGCAGGCTCGCGATCCGCTGGGTCAACCGATTGAACGCACCAATCAGCGCACGGATCTCCGGAGCGCTGCGCGGTGCATCGGCAATAGCACCGGCTTCGGCGCCAAGTGGAACGCGGTCTACGGCGGCGGCAAGCTCCCGCAATGGCCGCACCTCCCGCCGCAAGAGGAACAAGGCCAAAGCCGCGACGCCGAGGCCCAGCACACCGGCCCAGAAGCCCGGCGGCAGGCCGAGGACGCTCAGGCTCAACATGCCACCGGCCGAAACGATCAGCGTCTCACCCGTCTTGAGACGAACCTCGATCTCGACCGCGCCGGGCGAGACCCACGCCAGCGCCTTCAGCGGCCCGGCGAGCTCCTCGGACGACGGCTCGACCCGGACGCGCACCTCGCGATCACCCAGCACGGAGAGGTACCGCCTCAGGATGAAATCGACGACCGGAGCCTCGTGCCAGGCCGGCTCGCGATCGTCCGGCGGCACATCCGAGATGCGGACGCTGAGGTCCGTGCTGTTGGCCGCGCGCAGCAGCGTCGGCCATTGCTCCTTGGGCATCGCCTCGAGCAGCTCGACGAGTGCGGCCGCCTGATCGGGCAGCGGCAGGCGCAGGCTGCCTTCTGTCGCCCGGCTCCGCTGCATCACGTAGGCGACGACGGCGAGGAGCTGGAGGGCAACGAGGCTCGTGGCGAAGATCGCAATGAGGCGCGCAGTGAAGCCGAGCCGGATCATGGCGACAGATGCTTCACGTTCGCAACGAACAGGTAGCCGTTGTTGCGCACGGTGCTGATGAGATTCACGCCCGGCGCCGCTGCGTCGATCTTCTTGCGAAGGCGCGAGATGGTCATGTCGATGGCGCGGTCGAACGGGTCCGCATCTCGCCCCCGCGTCCAGTCGAGAAGCTGCTCACGCGACAGCACGCGCCGCGGCCGCTGCACGAAGCAGGCGAGCAGGTCGAATTCGGCGGTCGTGAGGGGAACGGGCTCACCGGCCGCGGTGGCGAGCGTGCGCGCGTCGAGGTCGATGACGAAGTCCGCAAAGGCGTACCGGCGGTTGGGCTCCGGCTCCGCCATCCCGCGGGATCGCCGCAGAATCGCCCTCACGCGTGCCAGAAGCTCACGCGGGTTGAACGGCTTCGTCAGGTAGTCGTCGGCGCCGAGCTCCAGGCCGACGACCCGATCGATGGCGTCTCCCTTCGCGGTCAGCATCAGGATCGGGATGGCGCCGCCATTGGCTCTCAACCGCCGGCAGATCGATAGCCCGTCTTCCCCGGGCAACATGAGATCGAGAATGACCAGATCCGGCCTCGTCCGGGAAAGGACCGCATCGAGCGCCGCCCCGCTGTCGGCCGCCTCCACCGCATAGCCTTCCTGCGAAAGCAGACCCGAGACGAGACGAAGGATCTCCTCGTCGTCCTCAACGATCGCAATGAGCGCCTGCGGTTCCTGGATCATGGGCGGACGTTAAGAACTGAAAGCATCCCGGACAAGCCCGCCATTGCCGCCGTTACACGTCGTTACAAGCCCTCAACAAACGTTGAAAGACGTTACCGCCCCGGCAAAAGCACGTGATCTGACCTTGGCACCTTTGCCCGGCCTTGGGGACATCCCGGGCCGCGGCAGCAGTCTCGGTGACGAAGAGCGCCGGACGCCGCGACAAGTCAAATCTCAGAGGAGAGAGATCATGAAAGCGTACCTGTTGGCCGGGCTTGCTCTGGTGGTTGCTTCGGGGCCGGCTCTTGCCGACACGCCCTATGTCGACAAGCGCGAGCATCGGCAGGCGCACCGGATCTACGACGGCATCAGGAGCGGCGAGCTGACGTACGGCGAATCCGCAAGACTGATCAGAGGACAGCGGCGCGTCCGCCGCCTCGAGCGGCAGTTCAAGTCCGACGGTGTCGTCACCCCCGCCGAACGCGCGATTCTGCATCGGCGTCTGAACGTACAGAGCGCGCGCATCTACAAGAACAAGCACGACTGATCCCACCGCCGACAGCGGGGCGGGCGCAGGCACACAACACCCTTGGATCGCGCCGGCTGAGCTGCGCTGCCCCGCGACGTCCCCGCTGATGGAGAAGCCCCGAAGAGGATGAGCAAGATGACGAACCGAGCAATCCTGACGGTTGCGGCTGTGGCCGTGTCGTCCGCACTGGCAGGCGCGGCTCAGGCGCTGCCCGCGAGCCCTGTTCAGCCGGCCGGCTCCGAGAGCGCAGTCCAAAAAGTCCATGGCTGCCACAGGTCGTGCGAGTGGGGACCGGTGCGCGGCTGGCATCGCCACGGTCGCCTCTGTCGCCCGATCGCGTGTGTGCCGCTGGCCCCCCGGCCGAACCGCTGCTGGGTCGACTGGCTGGGCATCCGCCATTGCCGCTGGTGATGCTGTCGCGGCCGGGGCGTTCGTCCCCTGCGTGCCTGGCCGCGATCAGTGCTTATTGGAAATCCGGATCGAAGCGGAGGACTACATGCCTATGCTGCGCCGGCTGACGGGAGCCGTCTTTGTTGCCCTATCCGTTCTCGCTACGCATGTTTCGCCGGCCGAAGCTTGGGTTGCGGGTCCGCCCGGAGCGCGGGTGTTCGCCTGGGCCTGTCATGCCGACTACGTGCGGTTCTGCCGTGGCGTGCCGACCGGCACCGGCCAGGCGCTGCAGTGTCTCGCCGAACGGCAGCACGCTCTCTCGACGCCCTGCGGGCAGGCGCTGAAGGTCGTTGCGACGATCGAGGTGTGCACGAGTGATTTTTACGAGTATTGCCCTGGCGTCGTGCCCGGCGCGGGACGGGGTGCGGCCTGCCTCCAGGGCAACTTCGACCGTCTGTCTCGCGATTGCGTTCGCGCGTTGCGAGCGACCTTTCCCTACTATTTCCATCAGGCTTACGTCGAGCACCACCGGAGCCCCGTCCATCCGCGGGACTTCGGCCCGCCGGACGATTTCACCGTCAACCCGCCGGATCTCGACGATGCGCCGCTCAAGTAGCATCGATGTCGTACGCCCGGTGAACCGCTACGGGGAGCTTGGCAACGTACGGAATCCGGCCGAATGATGTGGGGGACGTGATCCGTGCCGCTGGCTGGAGGAGGCCCGACGAACCGATGCGCTTTTGCGCGACCATCGCCTTCCTGTGTTTGGCGGCCGGCCTGACTTTTGCCGAACCAGCGCCGGCACAGGGTCTCCGCTACGTTCAGATGCAGGAGGCGATTGCCGCCTGCAGGGCGGATTATTTCCGGCTCTGTCCTGGGGTACGGCCGGGTGCGGGCCGCGTCCTCGTCTGTCTCAATGCACAGGCGGAGAAGCTGTCACAACCCTGCTTTCAGGCCTTGGCCGAGCGCGGCTTGGCCTTTGCCGCCGCACTCCGGCTGTGCCGGCCTGATTTCGAGCGGCTGTGTCCCGGCGTCCGGCCGGGCATGGGCCGCGCTTTGGTGTGCCTCTTGGATCATGCGGAACAGCTTTCGCAGGGCTGCCGCGCAACGCTCTCCGCCCACGGCTTTTCCGTTCTGGACGATGAGGTGCGGTGATCCGGTGCCGCGTTGGCTTATGGGCCTCACAATTCTGATTACTGCATTCGCTGATGTGACGAGTCAGTAAGAATGCAGAGCAGTTATTCGGCATTCAGACCGAGCTCGAACGCAGCGGCAGTAATCCTGCCCGATGCTGCCCGGTCGTCCTTGAAGATTTCAAGCGCTTTGCGGAACGCTATCGCCGCAAGCTCTCTCTCACCAAGGACAACTCGTGAGCGCATAAGGTGAGTCCAGCCCTCGACGTCTCGCGGAGAGTTCTCCAGGCGATTTGCCAGGCCATCGACCATCGACCGGATGGCAGCGTCATGCTCGCGCGAAAGCATCGCTTCGGGTCCTGTCGATTTATCGACGCTTCGTCCGTCACCCACCTTGGGGATGGCATCGGCTTGCAAAGTCGTGGCTTTCTCTGGATTGCCGGCACCGGAGGCTTTCGCCTTGGCCTCCTCGTACGCGAGCTTGAGCTCAGCGGAACCCGGATCAAGCTCTACCGCTCTCGCAAAGGCGGAAGCTGCTTGTGCATAGCGGCCCATTTGAGAATAGGACCAGCCAAGCATCCGCCAGCCTCTGATGTCATCCGGCGTGGTTTCGAGCCGAGAGGCCAATCGTTCGGTCATCGTGTTCACATCAGGCAGCATTTTGCCAGCCGTCGCTGCAGACGCCGGGTCTTCGGTCTCGACGGAATGCGCATAGTCGGTAAGTCGCGCTAACAGTTCGCCGTCCGAGCCAGGATCAGACACCGAGGATGAACCCGTGTCTCCGGAACCGAGTGGCGCATCCACATAAGAGATAGCTGCACCGACCCCGGCAACGAGGAGAAAGACCATGGCAGGCAGGATCAACGTCACGGCGGTACCTCGAAGGTCTGGACCGATCACCCAGCGCGATGGCCGGGGCCGGACGAGGAGAGCGAGCCTCGCCGCGTCCGCCTCTGCTTCTCCGGGCTTTCCAACTTTGCGCTGAACTCCGATTTCCTCGCGACGCGCTTTGCAGCGCTCTGGGTCGAGCTGATCGCTTCTCGAGCCGCTTGGTCGCAGGTAAAGGATGAGCAGTGTTGATAACGCGACTGAGAATACGAGAAGGAGCCAGCCCAAGAGCGTCAGCGACATCTATGAACTCCGAATTCCGACACGACTCACCTCCGGCATGCCTGCTGCGCCTCCTTGTGATCTGCGACGCCTGCTTGCGCCTATCCCGAGCTGTCAGAACTTTCTGCGGAACTCGGCGCGGAGGCCGAAATTGTCTTCGGCGCCCCCTTCGAGGACCTGATAGGTCGCATCGGCGCGGAATAGCCAGGCCCGGGTGATCGGCACTTGATAGCGAACCCCGAAGGCGTACTGTGGATCCTCGATGCCGATGCCGGCGATCGGATCCCCGAAGGGCTGCACCGTTGCTACCTCGAAGACGAGCTGTTGATCCAGATTGAAGAGATACTGCAAGCCAATTGCGCCTCCGAATGTGTTTGATCCGGTGTCATCCAGCTTCGGGTAGCCGGTCAGCGCGTCTGTCTCGAAATTGATGCCGACGTTCTTCAGTATGCCTGCTCCATTGCCATCGACCAGGGGCTGAGGTGCCCCGAAGCCGATGAAGAAATTGGCGTAAGGTATGAGCGTGCTCGGTAAACCCGAGATCAGGCTGTTCTCCGAAATGATTGCAACGCCTTCATCATTCTCGCCGTTTCCGAAGTTCGCGAACACGCGGGTCGAGTTCGACAACATGTTATGATAGCGCCGGGTATAAGCGGCGGTCACGAAGTTCGTCAGCTGGCCGTCCACCCGTCCATCGGTGCCTTGTATCAGGCCATAGCCCGCTTCGATATAGCCACTGAAGGCGTCGACGAAGGTTGTTACGCCGTAGATGTTGGCATTGTGATTATCGACCTCGTTCTTTCCGAGAATGCCTGCATTGTCGACGTTGTCGAAAGCTGCGAAGAAGGTGATGTCGAAGTTCGGCAGGCCCAGCGCCGCCGAGTTTTTCGCCGGGAGACTCACCGCGCCACCGAGAATTGCGTCGTTTGCCCAGATCCCGTTCTGCAGAAACAAGGGAAAGAGGCCGACAGTGAAGGGCAAGTCGAAACCGGCTTCGCGTCCGGAGAAACCGGAATAAAGGGAGCCGAAGTCGCCCTCGAAGAACAGCGTCTGCGGGTTGGGATCGAACTCGAAGCTGAACCTCCCATCGCCATCAGCGCCACCGAACTCGAAGCGGGTAAAGTCTGTGTTGTTCCTTTGAAGGGGCGTGAAGAAGGCGTGTATTCGCTCAGTGGCGGTGAGCTTCAGATCGATGTCGACGTTCAGGCGAGTTGCTATCTTGGCAACTTCCCTTCCGTTATTCCTATTGTAGGCGACAGCCGTCCGCCAATCGCCGTAGATGGCGAGGCCAGGCATCAGCGGGTTCAATTCACCGAGGATCGTGCTGCTCTCGTCGTATTCGCCAGAGGTGTATTGCTGGCGACCCAACTCGACAGGCGGACGCGGCGGCTCGACCGCGCTCTTCGTACCGTAGATGTCGACCTGTGCCTGTGCGTCGTAGTTCTTCCCGTACTGCGGATCAGGCAGGAAAAGGTCATCCTTGGCATCCTGGCCGCTGCGCACGTCTGGCGCTGGCTCGGCGGTATTATCGGCCGTTTCCGTTTCGGAGGGCCCGCCAAGATAAGACGGCGCGCCCAGGAAATATGCATTGGCTAGCCCGTTGGCAAAATCGAATCTTGACGGGGGCGGCCTTTGGGTCAACCAGCCATCCTTTCGGGCCTCGCCGTTACTTTGGGCCGCCGCAGGTTCCAAAGTCGTGCCAAAGATCAAAATGTAACCAGCCATCAAGGGGATAGTGGCAGTTGTTGCCGCCGCGCAGGACCAAAGCTTGTCACTTGCGTTACAGGTCACGTATACGCTCCACATCGTGGCTCAGAGCTCTGAGAAACTGGGGTCTCGCCGTTTTCGGACCCCCGTTGCAGTTTTCAAT
Source organism: Hyphomicrobiaceae bacterium (assembly GCA_041687075.1). GTDB lineage: Bacteria > Pseudomonadota > Alphaproteobacteria > Rhizobiales > Hyphomicrobiaceae > ZC4RG25. The sequence continues at coordinate 8,510 of JAWLCO010000068.1, forward strand.
CGGGCTGGGTCCTAGCGCTTCACTTCGAGTTCCACCGTGTGGGCTTTGAAACTCAACATCCGCTCGTTCATGCGCCTCTCCATTTCCTTGTCTGCACCGACGAAGCGCATGAAGTAGATCGGCTCGGCGCGGCTCCGCATACGGAAGGCGAGGCGATACTTGCCAGGCTTCTTGATGAGATGCCCCGGCACTTGATACCTGGCACTCTTCGAGCCCAGTGGCGGCAGCGAGTGGTTTTCCATGCGCACCAGCGGCGGATGATTGAGGACGGTGGTGGGGATCTGGGGCGGGCGCAAATGCGGCAGCGGGTCAATGTCGAAGTTCACCGGCAGGTACATTTCGCGATCCGTGCCTTTGACATTGGTGGTCAGGAACTTGGTTTGGAAGTTCACCAGCTGTTGGTCCGTTTTTATTCGACCGGCCGCGACCTCCAGGCTGTGCAGGTCGGCCAGGTCGCCGTTGCTGTCGACGTACCCGGACTCCCAGATGTTCTTGCCATCGGGATCGATGAGGGCCACGTTCACCCAGATCTGCGGCTGAGCCCCCAGGGAACCGGAAGGCAGATTGTGCCCTGAGTTGAGGTTTATGATCTTGTAGGAGAACGCCAGATTTCGCCCAACTTTTGGGGCGCCCTCGAGGAAAGGCCCGTCGACCTTGGTGCCATTCTCCATAACCTGCCGCCTGAGCTCGTAACGCTCATCGAGCTTCGCGAGATTCTCATCGATGATCTGCCGGGCATCTTCACGGTCGAGCGCATCGGCCCAGCGCTTCGGGAAATCGACCTTGATCTGGCCGCGTGCGACCTTGTCCTCGAACTCAGGCGTGCCCCAACCGGCGCGCCAGTCGAATTGCAGCCAATCCTTGATGCTGAAGGCTTGGGCCTTCGGGTTGTGAGGGAAAATGCCGGGATGAGCGATTGAATAGCCGGGGCCGATGAAGCTGTGATTGGCATGCTTGCGTCCCGGATTGATCTCCTTGCCGCCGACCACGGCGGAAGGCGCGGTCGCATAGCCCTCGGGCTTCCCCGGGACCTTGCCCATGTGGCAGTCCTGGCAGGTGATGCCTTCCTTGCGTGCCGGGCTGTCGCGATACTGATCCCAGACGATCTCCAGCTTGATTCCCAGATTGACGGCAACCTGGTGGCAGCTGACGCAGAACTCCGATTTCGAGATCTGGGGGTTCGTCATCATGCCATTGTGGATGTCCGTGCCCCGCCCATCCTTGCTGGTTTTTACCGAGTACGTCTCCTTGTTGGCGAGGATGTCTTTCAAGACGCTTTTTTCGCCGCTGCCGTAGACAGGCGCGTAAATCTTGCCCGGCTCGACCCGGCGTTCGCCGTTGACTTTGCCGTACTGCTCTTTCACGCGGTGGCAGGTGATGCAGGTGATGCCCTCGCGCGATATCTGACTGAGCTCCCAAAGCGGTGTTTCGCGGTTCTCGCCGAGTTGGGTGCCGACCTGCTGGTGGCAACGCACACAGAAGGTGCCGACCGTACCCTGCGTCAGCTCCTGGAACTTCTGCTCGAAGGCGTGGAACATCGGCGAGATCGAGGCATAGGCATGCTGCGATGACGACCATTCCTCGTAGATTTGCTTGTGGCATTCGCCGCATTGCGCAGCGGTGGGATAGTGGGAGAGGGTCTCGTCGTCGATCGGCGGAATTGGAGCTTCTTTCCCCTTCTCGGCTCTTGCTGCTGCTGAGAGTACGGACATTTCCCCTTTGGCGGCTGCTTCTGCTCCCGCAGACACGTTCTGGCCGCCGGTTTTGGTACCGGTTTTTTCGGCCGCCCCTGTGCTCTGGGCCAATCTCACTCCGGGCTGAGCTCGTACGGCTTGGATGTGCCCGGCCTCATTGGATCGAGCGACAGCACTCTGGTTGAGGGAGGCTGTGTGACTCAGTAGAGCGCTTGCGAAAACACAGCAAAGCATCGCATTACGCATTACCTTCTTCCCCCTCGGAAATCAGAGCCGCATTTCCGCTCTTTATCGCCCCTCGCGAACGAGCGCTCGCTCGCAGCCGAGCTGCATAGCTCAGCTGATTGTTTTTTCTTGAAACCTAGAACTTCAGCCCGTGAAAGCAGCGGTCGCCCGCACACCGGGAGATTTCAGGTGCGGATGGGGTCGTCCGGCCTCTTGTGCCAGCAGCCAACTGGAGATGGATCTGAAACGTCCACAGCTCCGCCGCTTGTCGTCTTATTCTTGAAGGCGCGAAGGTTAAGAGCGTGGGAGCAGTAGTCCCTCGTATGGGCAAGCACCCGGAGCATCATGAATTCTCCCCGATGCCCTCCCCGACCCGCCATCAAATCATCACGCGATAGCGACCAAAGTTTGACGCCCGATGGAACGCACCTGGGCGGGACCTTATCGTCTTAATACGTTGAATTGACCGGTCCACCTGCAACCATCAAACGGCCAATGTCTGACCATAGGAGGATAGGGCATTACCAATTGTCGAGGCGCAACATTGCGTAATGATCAGAATTGGAGATTCAGCCAACCTGCCGTAAATCGCGAGCCTTCCGGAATCAGACAATGGCGAGACGTCACCAAATTACCATCGATGGAAAGCGCTTTCAGGTGCGCCGGGGCGACTTGCTGCTGAATGCAGCTCTGAACAACGGCATCGACTTGCCCTATGACTGCCGCGCCGGCCACTGCGGCACCTGCTGCGTGCGGTTGGTATCCGGCGAGGTGCGGGGTGGCGAGGGCTCTGAGCCGGGCATCGTTCACGCCTGTCAATGCACGATCGTCGGCGATGCGGTGTTCGAGAAAAGGCAGCCTCTGGACGTTCGCACTGTCCGGGGCGCACTGAAGTCATTGCGCCCACTGTCGTCAGACGTGATGGAAGTCGGCATCAGGACGGATCGCGCGCTGCCCTACCTGGCGGGGCAGTATGCGCAGGTGCGCTTCCGGGGTTATCCGAGCCGTCCCTTCAGCATCACCCACCCTTTGCAAGGTAGTCCGAACAGCCGCTTGGTCTGGTTCCATATCCGGCAAATGAAGGGTGGGCGGGTCACCTCAATGCTCGGTAAACGCATCAAACCGGGTCATCGGGTGGAGCTGACCGGACCATATGGCTCGGCACATTTCCGGGCCAATCAGGACAGCCGGCTTATTCTCGTCGCCACCAACACGGGTTTTGCGCCGATCTGGTCGATTGCCGTCGCTGCGCTGCGCGAGAACCCGCATCGCATGATGATGATCATCGCCGGCGGACGCACAATCGAGTCGCTTTATATGGGTCCGGCCCTCGTGCAGCTGGCCCGCTTTCCCAATGTGCTCGTTCTGCCTGTCTGCAGCACGCCGCAATCCGTGAGCAGCGCAGTGCAGTTCGGCCGGCCGACGGATTTTCTTCCAGAGCTGCTGCCGAGCGATGTGCTCTACGTCTGCGGCGCTCCGGGGATGGTCGATTCGATCAAAGCGATCGCAGCGCCTATCGGTGCAGTCTGCCACGCGGATCCGTTCCTGCCGACCAAAGACGACATGTTCGAGGAAAGAATTCTGACCCGCATCGTGGGGCGGCTCGCGGAGACCGGCCGACAGATCAGGCAAATAGCTCTCGATCGCGGCCCAAACCAGCGACAACGGCCGATGCAGGCCTATAGGGCGGCTGAAACAAGTGTAAGAAGTGAGTATCGTTCTGAGAGTGCTTGAACGTCGACCGATTGGGCCTGGCTGCCGGCGCCCGCGGTGGCCTGTTGTGCTTTGTCTCGGCGGCTCCCTGATGGTCTTCGGCTTTGGCGCCGACGGCTCAGTTGCGTCCGATCCTGCCAAGACCGTCGGTCCGAATGCCTGTGCCGAATGTCACAAGCAGGAAGCCGCGGCCTGGAAGGAAACGCACCATTTCAAGACCTTTCGCGAGATGCCGCGCCGGAAGGACGCAAACGAAATCGCGAAAAGGATGGGTGTTCAGCGCATCAGATCGGAAAGCTTGTGCCTGACCTGCCATTACACGGTGCAGCAAAAAGGAAACAATCAGCGGCCGATTGCCGGCATCTCATGCGAGTCTTGCCACGGCGCCGGTAAGGATTGGATCAATGTTCACAGCCAGTTCAGCGGCAAGACCGAGAAGACTGAGTCCAAGGCTGAGAAGCAGGCGCGCTGGAAGCTCGCCGAGTCCAAGGGGATGATCAGGCCATCCTCAATCTATCAGCTGGCGAAGAACTGCTACGGCTGCCATGTCGTGCCGCAAGAAGATCTCGTGAACAAGGGCGGCCATTCTGCCGGCAGTGCCTTCGAGCTGGTGTCCTGGTCACAGGGCGAGGTGCGACACAATACGTGGCACTCCAAGGGCAAGGAAAATGTGCCGGCCAACGCGGCGCGCAAACGAATGCTATACCTCGTCGGCCTCGGCGTCGAGCTCGAGACCGGGCTCCGCGCGGTCAGCCGTGCGACGGTCAGGAACGTCTACGCCTTCGAAATGGCCAAGCGAGTCGACCGCGCGCGCGAGCAACTCGCCGCCGCAGCGAAGGCGGCGCCGAACGTGCCGGAAATCGCCAAGATGGTCGAGTATGCTTATTCAGCCGGTCTGAAGCTGAATAATGAGCGCTTCCTGACGGCTGCCGCAGACGGCGTATCCAAGCAACTCGCGAGCATCACCGAAAAGTATGACGGCAGCACGTTGGCTGGGCTCGACAGCCTGATTCCCGGACCGGACAAGTTCAAGGGGACCGCGAAAGGAGCCGGCGCGACCAACTGATGCCGGCCGCTTGGCAACGACAACCTGATAGGCTCGATCGGGGAAGAACTACCGCAATGGGTGAATACGGGGGATCTCCGTGAGACTGGCGGCGCGGCGCACGTCTGGCGCCTCGATTGCCGGGCGCGGTTTGGGCTCGGCGAGAAATCTCACCAGCAGAACGGTTGAGGCTGTTCTGATTGCGGCGATTTCCAGCGGTTTTTTCTGGCTCGTTTGGATTTATGGCAACGGGCTTCGTGACCCACGCTATCTCGATGGCTGGGTGCTGGCCGGCGGCATGAGCTTTCAGCTCTATTTCCACATCGCCATCAAAACGGCCAGTCTCGCGCCGAAATCCGCCGTGCGCTGGCGGAAAATCCATGTTTTCCTCGGTTATCTGCTCATCGCCGCCTTTCTCGCACATACGGATTTCTCGCTGCCGGATACCGGCTTCGAATGGGCGCTGTGGGCGGGCTTCGTGATGGTGTCGTTGAGCGGCATTTTCGGCGTCTATCTTGCCTGGTCGCTGCGGACCAAGCACGCTTTCGATGAGAGCCTGAGCTACGATCGCATTCCCGCCCGCAGGGCCGAACTGGCGCGGGAGGTCCACGCCGCCGTTACCAGTCCCACTCCGGACGCTAACCGAATTGCCCTGCCGACGCCGCCCTACGACGCATGGATCGGGGATCTGTACACCACACGCTTGCAGGACTTCTTCCAGGGACCGCGCAATTCTGCGGCCCACCTCATCGGCTCACAGCGCCCGCTCAAGCAGCTGACCGACGAGATTGACAACCTGTCACGCTATGTCGACCAGCCAAGCCAGGAGAAGCTCGCCGTCATCAAGGGCCTGGTGGCCGAGAAAAACAAGCTGGATTTCGCACGCGTTCTTCTCGGGCTGAGCAGGGGCTGGCAGTTCATACATGTTCCCGTCACCTACGGGCTGGTCGTGCTGACGGTGCTGCACGTCCTCGTCGCCTACGCCTTTTCATCGGGGGCCTGGTGATGCGGAAGCCAGTACGGACCGAATCGGTTCGGCCGGCAAAGGTCGAAAAGCAGGTGCCCTCCGGCATTTGGCGCGACCGTCTCGCAATGCTGCTGGCGCTCGTTGCTGTCCTCTGGGTGGGCTCCGCTTTCTTTTTCTCCAGAAATACGCAATTCCTGATGCCGGGGCCGCTGGCCAGCGCTCATGGTGCGATCGAGAACTGCAACGTCTGCCATACAAAGGGCGGCGGTGGCAAATTGAGCTGGACCCGCGGCCTCGTCGCCGGCGATCCACTTGCCGACAGTAAAGCCTGCCTTACCTGTCACAAGATGCCCGACACCGCTTTCAAGGCGCACAGCGTTTCGCCCAAGGCGCTCGAGCAAAGCACCGCGCGGCTGACCAGGGTTGCCTCGAAAATCCAAATGCCCCACGCCGCCCGCGCGCAGAGCATTACATTTCCCACCGATGCCATCATGGCTCGCGATCTTTATTGCGCCACCTGCCACCAGGAGCACAAAGGCGCCAACTTTAGTCTGAACAAGCTTTCAAACGAGCAATGCCAATCCTGCCACGTGGTGAAGTTCGACAGTTTCGACGGTCATCATCCGAATTTCGAGAATTATCCATTCAAGCGCCGCACACCGATCATCTACGACCATGCCGGTCATTTCGAGAAGCATTTCCCGGAAATGGCGCAAAAGGATCCGGCAAAGCGCATCCCCGTTACCTGCGCGACCTGCCACACCAGTCGCCAGGACAGGCGGGTCATGGCCGTTGCGCCCTTCGAGCAGACGTGCAGCGCCTGTCATCTCGACCAGATCACCGGCAAGGAGCGGGCCAGCGGCCCAAAAGGCATTGCCTTCCTGAGCCTGCCCGGTCTCGATTTGCAGACACTGAATAAAAAGAACGCTTTGATCGGAGAATGGCCGGAAGACTCCGAAGCCGAGCTCTCGCCGTTCATGAAAGTCATGATAGGCCGCAGTGAGCGCGGTCGCGCCCTGATCAAAGCTGTAGAGGGCCTGAACCTGCAGGACCTGAGCGGCGCGAGCAACGACCAGATCAAGGCGGTGACCGATCTGGTCTGGGAGATCAAGGGACTGTTCCATGCCCTGATCAAGGGAAAAGCGTCCGATGTTCTGGCCGACCTCAATATCACTGGCGGAAGGGCGAAGCTGAGCGCGGACCTCGTTGCCGATCTGACCGCCAGCATCCCACGTGATGTGGTCATCGGTGCGCAGGAGCAGTGGTTACCCAATCTCGCCGCGGAAATGGCCAAGGGACGAGCTGCAGCCAGCAAGGTTCAACAGGCTGAAGAAGCAGCAGGACTGGCCGCTGCTGCAAGCGCGCAGACCGACAGCGGCCAGGAAACGCTCTCCGCAGACAGCCCCGGTTCAGCGGCGGCGACAGAGAGGGCGGACGAAACTGAATTTTCTGATGAGCCCCTTAATCCGGATACGGGCCCAGCAAACCCCGGACCCGCTTCGGAATCCGACGGCAGCGAAGCGGGCACCAGGTCCAGACGCAATCCGCAAGCCTGCCTGGTGGCCGTTTTCGGTCAATGTCTGGTGACCAAGGAACCGGAGAATACCGGCAGGCCAATACGAACGAATACCGTGACGTCCAGACCCGACGGAGTCGAGAAAGAATCCTTCGCCGAAGAGCTGCCTCCGCCGATGCAGGCAGGGCTCAAGCAGATCGCGCAGGCAGCTTGGTCAGAAGCGCCTCCCGCCGGCGAGCCGCCCCAGAAAAAGGCGGCGGACCAAACCGACGATCTGCTCTATCCCACGGAGGAAGAGCTTCGCGCTATAAAAGCTAGTGGGAGGGGCGTTGGAAACGCAGCCCGGCCTGAAAGAGTGTCCGGAAAAGCCAATGCCTTTAATGCCAAGCCAGCCGTCGCCACGCCCAGCGCAGGCGCCGTCACGCCGGTGATCAACATCGAAAGCAACGTCGATCCGGAGAGCTGGGCTGAATATGGCGGCTGGTATTGGCAGGATCACGCAATTTACTATCGTCCCACGGGCCACAAGGACAAATTCATCTACTCCTGGCTGTTTCTCACCGGCCCCCAGGCACCAAAAGGCGACAAGAGCCCGGCAGCGGCGGTCTTTGACTATCTCGCGAGCAAGGACGCGCAAGGGTCATGCACGGAATGCCATAGTATCGATGATATTCCGGGCAAAGGTCGTGCCGTCAATTTCTCCCCCCCTTCGATCGAGAGCAAGCAGGGACGCTTCACGAAATTCGTTCATGAGCCGCATTTCGGCGCCCTGGACAACAGGAATAGCGGTTGCCTGACTTGCCATGACCTCGAAAAGGGCCGCCCTTATCTGAAGAGCTACGAGCAGGGCGATCCGCACACATTCGTGCCCAATTTCGGCTCTGTGAAAAAAGATCTGTGCCAGACCTGCCATACCAGCAGCATGGCGCGTCAGGACTGTCTACTGTGCCACAAATATCATGTGAATGATGTAAGTACGCCGATCATTGAGACGAAAATCCCAACGCCATAGCGTTTGATGCAACCGCCATAAAGGAGCGAATTGCATCTTGCCTGAGAGCTTTCAGGAAGAAGCGTTCGACTTTGGCGCAAATGGCGGCGCCAAACCCAGTCATCAGCCACTGCTGAGCATCTTCGCCGCCTCATCGAAGCGGCCGTCCCGCTCTGCCCAGCGAAGGTAGCCCACGCGCTCCACCAGGATTTCCCTGGGCGTCGGTTGCTGCCGAAATAGGTCCATCACCTCGTCGACGTACTGGCGGAGCGGGAGATAGCCTTCCCGCGTCGCCTGACCGGGCGTCAGCTCGGTCTGCACAGCGGGCGGCGCGAGCTCGATCACCTCGACCTTGCCTTCCAGCTGCTCGCGCAGCGACACTGTGTAGGAATGAAGCGCGGCCTTGGTGGCGCTGTACGTCGGTGCGCGGCTGTGCGGCACGAACGCCAGGCCGGACGAAACATTGACGATCGCGGCATTTGGCTGAACTGCAAGGTGGTCGATCAGGGCGTTGGTGAGACGGATCGGTCCCATTAGGTTGGTGATGACCGTGTGCTCCGCATCGTGCAGCTCCCCGGCCCGGGTCAGGTCCTCGTAACGCATGATGCCGGCGTTGTTGATCAGGACATTGAGCGCCGGCTGCTCCCTGATAACGTGCTTTGCAAATGCCCTGATTTCTTCCGAATTCTCGATATCGAAGACGATCGAGTGCATCCCATCCCGGCCGGCAATTGTCTCCCGGAGCGCCTCTTTGCGACGCCCCGCAACGATCACCTCGTTTCCAAGATCAGCGAACCGCAACGCCAGCTCCCGGCCGATACCAGAGCCGCCACCGGTGATGAGAATGGTGTTTTCGGTCAATTTCACTATTCTGCCCTCCATGTTCAGATAATGCCGCCGTTGGCGAATACCGTTTGCCCGTTGATCCAGGCGCCGTCCGCGCTGCACAGCGCCGCGATGGCATCGGCAATGTCGGAGGGTTCGCCTAAGCGCTTGTGCGGTGTGCGCGCGGCGAAGCCGGCTATCTGCTCGGGCGTCTTGCCGTCCGTGAACAGAGTCGTGTTGACGACGCCTGGGGCAATTGCGTTCACAGAAATCATGCGCCCCTCGAGCTCTTTGGCGAGCACATTGGCGAAGAGCTCCTGCGCCCCTTGGTTGCCGCATAGGGACCGTAGGTTGGGGTGCGCAGCTGCGTGATGCTCGACGAGAGCGCGATGATGCGGCCGCCGTCGCGCACCCGCCGGGCCGCCTCGCGCAGACGAAAAAGCTGCCCTTCTGGTTGACATCGACCATCCGGCCGAAATCGGCATCGGTCATGTCGCGGAAAGGCGCGAGCTGCATGATCCCGGCATTGCTCACCACCACATCGACGCCGCCGAATGCGCGCTCGGTTTCCCCGAACAGGCGTTGCACGGCGCTCGGATCACTGACGTCGGCCTGCACCCAGATGGCGCGCCCACCCGCTGCCTCGATCTCTCTTACGACGCCGGCTGCGAGATCGCGGTTCTTCTCGCAGTTGACGGTTACGGCATAGCCGTCGCGGGCGAGGCGCTTGGCCGTGGCAGCGCCGATGCCCCGGGACGAGCCGGTCACCAGCGCGACCTTGCCGCGCGCTGCTGGCGCCTGGTCCTCCGTTTGAGCCGCAGCGCTGCTAATCGCGAATGCCGCTGGAGTCAGCCCCAGGCCTGTCAGAACAGTCCGTCTCGGAATTTCGCTTTGTCTAGTCATCGTGCCATCCCTTCGTTTTCGAGGAACTCGATTCGGTCGGCACGTTTCATATCGACTTGGGCCGGGCGCGCGCTTGCCAAAAGCTATGCAAAACTTGCCTGATCCTGCTGGCCGCGTGATCATTGCTGGGCCGTATGCTAAGTTCGGGACGAAGTCGAGGAGAAAGGCCGTGCAGTCGCTCAAACACGCCGTCCGCACCTATGCCGCCTGTCATGCCAATGGCGATGGGTTGGCGCTGACGCCGGTGCCGGGCCTGAGGATGATGTGTGTCGAGACGCCCCGCGGCGACTTGCATTCCGTCTATCGGCCGCTGGTTTGCCTGATCCTGCAGGGCGCCAAGCGCATGATCGTCGGGACGGAGGAGCGCGTCTTCTCCGCGGGGCAGTCCGTGATCGTGAGCGCTGATATGCCGGTCATCGGCCGCGTCGTGCAGGCGAGCCCGGACGAGCCATATCTCGCGGTTGCCGTCGAGCTGGAGATGACGGTCCTGCAGGAGGTCGCGTTTCAATTGGGAGAGCTGCCCACGCCACCGCGATTTGAAACCCGCACCTTGTTCGCCGAGGATACCGCCGCTCAAGTCCTGGATTGCGCAGCGCGGCTGATGCGCCTGGTGGATCGATCCGAGGCTATTCCGCTCCTACGCCCCGGTATCATGCGGGAGCTGCATTACTGGCTGCTTTCAGGACAGCATGGCGCCGCATTGCGGTCGCTTGCAGCTCCGAACAGCACCGTGAGCCGCCTCGCCGCGGCCGTTGCGATCCTGAGGGACGAATATCGATCGCGGATTCCTGTCGAACGCCTGGCAGCAGCGGCAGCGATGAGCTCCACCGCCTTCCACAAGCATTTCAAACACATGACGTCACTGTCTCCGGGGCAGTATCAGAAACGCCTTCGCCTCATCGAGGCCCGGCGTTTGATGATGGACGAAGGCTTTTCGGCCAGCAGCGCCGCGTTCGAGGTGGGCTACGAAAGCGTCTCGCAATTCACGCGCGAGTATGCTCGCCTTTTCAACGCCCCGCCAAAGCGCGATGTCCTGCGTGCTCGATCAAAGCCAGGCACCGGCAGAGGCGGAATACAGGAAAGAAAACCGGTGCATCTCAGTTAGCGTGTCAATTGCGGACGATTACTCGTCCGGTGAAACAAGTCGTTCGCCCAGCAGGTGGTGGATCAACCTTGGTGTGCTGTCGCGCACGGAGGGAAGGCGTCGCCGCGCGGCAACGATGGCCTCTCGATCGATGGACGCGAGGATCAGTTCCTCACCGGCCTGCGCGCGGACAAGCTCGCGGCCATCGGCATCGAGAATGCGCGAGCCGCCCCAGAAATCGAAGCCGCCCCGTGAACCGCAATGATTGGTGAATACGAGGGGCATTCCGTAGATCATGGCCGTATGGGCAAGAGTGACCTCCCAACCATGAGAGCTGTCGAAATCGTCGCCCACCGCACCGCGTGATGAGGCGGCAGGGAGTATGAGCAGCTCGGAATTTGCAAGCGCCGCAAGCCAGGGTAACGCCGGGTTCCAGGCATCGGCGCAGATCAGGGTTGCGACCCGCCAGCTGCCCGGCAGCTCCACGCTCGCGAGCTCCTGACCGGGAGTGTAGACATCCGGCTCGCGCAAGGTCCCGTATCCCGGCAGATTGATCTTGCGATGAACGGCCAGGATGCGCCCACTCCCGAGCAATGCCTGTGCAATATGGCAGTGGCCTTCCGCGCTACGCTCTATGAAGCCGACGGACACGGCCATCGGCCCCGCCGCAGAGATCAGGGAGGCGAGACGGGCGTCGTCGCGCCTCATGTTGAGCAGCGAGGTGTCAGGAGCGCTCAAGTAGTCCGTGAGCGACAGCTCGGGAAAGACGAGCAGGTCCACGCCGCGCTCCCGCGCCTCGGCGATCCGGTCGAGATGCGCGGCGAGATTGGCGGCGATATCGCCCGGCCGGCAGGCGATCTGCGCCGCAGCTACCGTGAGGCGCGCCATTCAATGCTCCGGGCAGAGGATGCAATCTGATGATGCACCCTCCGCCTTTGGGCTCAAATCATCGACTGCGATTTGAGGAACTCAGTGGCAACCTCCTCGACGCTCTTCTTGTCGACGTCGACGCTGGCGTTCAGCTTCGCCATGGTAGCGTCGTCG
>JAWLCO010000069.1:0-20515 GCA_041687075.1 Hyphomicrobiaceae bacterium
TGCGCAGACCTGGCTTGCCAATGCGGAAATCGACGTGCGCGCCGAGGTCCGCTCCTGGATCGAGCCGACGCTCATCGACATCGAAAGCGAGAAGATCCGATTGCTCACGCTCCACATCCCCGAGGAAGACATTCTCAAAGTCGAGCGGGATGGCGCCGACAAGAGCAAGACGAAATTTGTCGGGCTGCCCGAGGATGCGAAGCTGAAGGACACGACGGCTGCAGACGGCATCCTGCGCGCCGCCTCGCGGATCGACGTGGATGACGTACGGAAACTCGATGCTCCGCCCTCCGGCGACGTGAGCACCATCTCGTTCAAAACCGAGCAGGGTCTGGAGGTCACCTATTGGGTGCGCAAGGATGGGGACGATCATTGGCTCTCCGTCGCCGCGACCGGCGAGGGTGACGCCAAGGAGATGGCCGACAGAATTCGCAACCAGACCAGCGGCTGGGAGTACAAGATCACCAATGCCAAGGCGGGCTCGCTGCTGAAGCGGCGGGCGGATCTCATCGAGAGCAGTTGAGAGACCGTTCCATCGACGTCGCTCCCATTCGAGGGCGCTCCGCCAACCTGCGGGGCGCCCTTTCTGCAGATGAGAGCGCCTAAGCTTGCGCCCCAAAGGCCGGCCATTATACTCGCGGGGTGCCGGTCGATAGAGAAGGAAGCGCCAATGCATGCGGGCTCGCGGGGTGAGTTGCCAGTCGTGGCTTTTGCGATGGGAGACCCTGCGGGGATAAGCCCTGAGCTAAGCGCAAGGCTACTCGCCGACCCTGAAATTCGGTCCAAGGCGAGGTTTGTCGTTTTCGGCGATAAGCGGATACTCGACGCCGGAGCTGCCGTAGGACGTGCAGATCCCGATGTACACGTCGTCTCATCCGAGGACGACGTCCCCGCTGACGCCGACCGGCCGGTTTTCGTCGACCTTCGCCATCTCGATCCAGCGGAAGCCGCTCCGTGCACGGCAACGCTCGCCGGCGGCAAGTTCGCAACCGAGAATTTCCGCCGTGCACTGCAATTTGCTGCGGCAGGAAAGGCGGGCGCCGTATTCTTCACGCCATTCAACAAGGCCGCGATGCGGCTCGCCTATCCCAACTACGACGACGAAATTCGCTTTGTGCGAGACGTGATCGGCAGCGACGCGCCGTCCAGCGAATTCAATATTCTCGGCAAGCTTTGGAATGCGCGGGTGACATCGCACATTCCGCTGCGCCAGGTCGCCGACTCGATCACGCCAGAACGCATCTTGCGCTCGTTGACGCTGACTCACGCCTGTTTGCGCCAGGCAGGATTCGATCAGCCGCGCATTGCTGTGGCCGCGCTCAATCCGCATGCTGGAGACGGCGGCAATTTCGGCAGGGAAGAAATCGATGTGATCTCGCCTGCCGTCGCGGAGGCCCAGGCGATCGGGTTCGACGTGAAAGGCCCCTATCCGTCCGACACGGTTTTCCTGCGTGCCCGGAACGGCGATTTTGACGCCGTGCTTACGATGTATCACGACCAGGGACAGATCGCGATGAAGCTGATGGGCTTCGATCGTGGTGTCACCCTGATCGGCGGCTTCCCGATTCCGATCTGCACGCCGGCTCATGGAACGGCCTACGACATCGCAGGCAAGGGAATCGCGAACATCGGCGCCAGCCGCACCGCCCTGTTGCTCGCGATAGAAATGGCCTCGCATAGGCAGCGATCAGAAGCCGCTTGAATTGAGCTGGCACAAGCAGGAATGCACCACTGCCGGCAATCCAGGCGGCGGCTCGGGGGTCTTTATGAGCTCGTCATCCGCAATAAGATCGCCTGCCTGGAGCAAAAGGTTGCCCGCACGGAAACTGGCGCCCTGCTTAAGCGCGGGGCGGACATTCCAGCGCGTTCTTCTTTCGGTTATTGCGCAGCTTCGAGTGCATCGATATCTGCGCCACAAATGGCCGGGATATTTCGCGTAATCTTTTCGACATCCCAATCCCACCAGCGGATCTGCAGCAGCTTTTCGACCGTGCGGGCATCGAAACGCATCCTCACGATGCGGGCCGGATTTCCTGCGACCACTGCGTAAGGCGGGACATCCTCGGCCACGACGGAGCCCGCTGCAATGATCGCGCCTTCGCCGATCTTCACACCAGGCAGGATCAGCGCCTCGTAGCCCAGCCAGACATCGTTCCCGACAACGGTGTCGCCCTTGTGCGGAAACTCCAGCTCGCCCGCAAACTTCTCCGACCAGCCCTGCCCGAAGATGGCGAACGGATAGGTCGAGAAGCCGGAAACGCGGTGATTGCCGCCGTTCATCACAAACCGCACGCCGGCGCCGATCTGGCAGAAGCGGCCGATGATCAGCCGGTCGCCTTCGAACTCGAAATGGTAGAGCACATTGCGCTCGAACCCCATCGGATCGTCGGGATCGTCGTAATAGGTATAGTCTCCGACGATAATGGCGGGGTTCTTGATGATGGACTTCAGAAAAACCGTTCGCTTCACGTTCGGAATCGGATGAAGCGCATCAGACGGTGGGCCGAAACTCATTGCGGTGATCCATTCTCGTTCGGAAAAGAAACTCAAGCTCCTAATGCCGCGCCTCGCCGTTCAGCGCACCCCGGAACGGTGCGAACCGCCGGCGGTACTCTGCGGGTGTCAGGCCGACCTTGCGGCGGAACAGGCGGCGGAAGAAGCTGCCGTCCTCATAGCCCACCTCCTCAGCGATGGCCTCGACGGGTTTGTCCGTCGTCTCCAGCATCTGTTTGGCTTCTTCGAGACGCAGCGTATGGACGTACTCGATCGGCGACATGCCCGTGGCCTGGGTGAAGCGGCGCTTGAACGAGCGCTCAGGCAGGCTGCTGCGCGCGACCATGGCCGTCACAGGGTGTGGCTCGGCATAGTGATCAGCGATCCACTCCTGGCAGCTCGCGATGAGCGGGTCGCGCACCTGTCGCGTCAGCGAAAGCGACGCAAATGGAAGCTGCCCCTGAGCGTGCCATTCGATGAGATAGAGCTTGGCGATGCGCACCGCCTCCTCGACGCCGGCAAAGCGCGCGACGAGGTAAAGGGCCACATCGTGCCACGACGATCCGCCCCCGCCCGTGACAATGCGCTGCCCCTCGCCCGTAGCGACGAGAGCCCGGGACTCGTGGACGTTCACCGCGGGGTACATGCGCCGCATCACATCACAGAAGCCCCAGTGCGTCGTGGCTTCGCCCCCGTCCAGCAGACCCGATTGCGCGAGCAGCATCGAGCCCGAGCAGACGGAGGCAATGACCGAGCCCGCCTTGTAAGTGCGCCGCAGCCAGTCGCACGCCTCCCGGTAGATCTCGGCATCAATACAGTCGGGCGGGCATAGCACCTCGGGAACGCAGATGATATCCGGGCGCAGATCATCGTCGAATCCTCGCGTTACCGGAATTGTGACGCCATTCGCACCGGGAACCGGTGCCCCGCCTGCGCCAACGATCTCCGACCGCATCAGCGAGCGCCCCGCTCTTCCGTTCACCACGAGATCCCAATCCCGTCCGACAGACGCGAACAGGTCATGGAGGCCATAGATCGTGGAGGGCGTCGCCTCGGGCACGGCCAGAAGCGCGACCGTGAGTCGTCCGTCGCTGTCAGGCATGGCACATCCGTCCTGTTCGCAGCTTGTCCGACCTTAGCCGCTCAGCCCTCGTACCGGTAGTTTGCGCGCGGAAAAACAGCATACAACCCGAGAGGTGATCCCGATGTCTGCACTGCCGATAGAAGCGGACGCGCCGTTCGATGCGGCGCGCGCGCAAGCCTATGCCGAGCGATTTCTCAAGGCGCTGAACGACTCCGCCATGGTGCTGATGACGTCGATCGGCCATCGCACCGGCCTGTTCGACGCGATGGAGAACGCGCCGCCCCTCACCTCCGACGAGCTGGCGGAAAAGTCAGGACTCGCGGAGCGCTACGTGCGCGAGTGGCTTGCCGTCATGGTCATGTCGTATGTCGTCGAGTACGAGTCTGCGACACGGCGCTATCGCCTGCCGCCGGAGCACGCGGCTTTTCTCACCCGCGCCTCGGTGCCCAACAACCTTGCGGCCACGGCGCAGTTCATTCCGGGCATCGGCTCCGTAGAATCGATGCTCGTCGAGTGCATGCGCTCGGGCGGCGGCCTGCCGTATGACGCCTATCACCGGTTCCACGAGGTCATGGCCGAGGACAGCGGGCAGACGGTGGTCGCTGCGCTGTTCGACTCGATTCTGCCGCTGGTGCCTGATCTGGAGGAGCGGCTCGAAGCCGGCATCAGCGTGGCCGATGTCGGTTGCGGGTCCGGCCGCGCAATGCTTGCGCTCGCCGAACGCTTTCCCAAGAGCCGCTTCATCGGTTTCGACCTGTGCGAGGAGCCGATCGCGACGGCCAACCGGCAGGTGCGCGAGAAGGGGCTCCGCAACATTCGCTTCGAGCAGCGCGACCTCAGCCGGCGGCCGCTGGAGGGCCCCTACGACCTGATCACAGCGTTCGACGCGGTGCATGACCAGCGCGATCCGGCCGGGCTTTTGCGGTCGATCCATGGGGCGCTGGCCCCCACGGGCGTATTCCTGATGCAGGACATCGCCGGGTCCAGCCAGCTCGAGAAGAACTTCGACCACCCTGTTGCCGCGCTGCTCTACGCTGTCTCGACGGCGCACTGCACCTGCGTGTCACTCGGCCAGGGCGGGCCGGGCCTCGGCACCATGTGGGGCGAGGAACTGGCCGAGCAGATGCTGCGGGAGGCCGGCTTCCGCGAGATCTCGTGCGAGCGGCTGCCCCACGACTTCATGAATGTCTATTTCATCGCGCGGTAATCACGAGACGAGCGGGTGAGTGCTGCGTCCCGCTACCAGCATTGCGCCGTTCGCGGCGCAGTGCTGCCGCGGCGGATTCCCTCGTGGCCCGCCAAGGAACACCGGGCGCGGTCAAGGCGTTGGCCTGATGACAGCGGAGACATGGCCATGCCCAAGAAGAAGCGCACGACGAAGACGACGGCCAGCAATCAACCTGAGCTCGGGGGCGTGAACGCCCGGCCGAAGTACGAGACGATTGCCCAGACCGGCGAAGGCATTCCGGACGATACCAGCCACCCGGTCGAGATCGATCCCGAGGAGGAGAAGGCGATCGAGCGCGCGATCCGGAAGCGCCAGTGATCCGATGACAACACCGGCCTGCGGTCCTTTCCCCGTTTGCGACGTAAGGCTTTGACTTTTGCACCGCAGCATGCCATTTGAGGTCCACTGCTCGTCGAGCGGTTTCCGGCGCTCCAGCCGCGTGAAGGAACATTTTCCGGTTTTCTGGCTCAGGCCATAGCCGCAACGCGTTCCCCTGTTGAGCGCCCTGAAAGACTTCCCATCCGACAGCCCAGGCCACGCGGGGCGTCTTGCGAACAAGGCCGCGCCTTGCGAGACCCGCCGACGCTTTGCGTCGCGGCCGCATTCCGGCCGCATGAGAAAGCATGTCTGTGATCCAATTTTCCGAACTCGGCCTCGCCGCGCCCATCCTGAAGGCGCTCGCAGGCGAAGGCTACACCACGCCCACACCCATCCAGGGAAAAGCCATCCCGGCTGTGCTGGCAGGCTCCGATCTGCTCGGCATCGCGCAGACGGGAACCGGCAAGACGGCGGCGTTCGCTCTGCCCATCCTGCATCGGCTTGCAAGCTCCCGCCGGCCGGCCGCTCGCAAGAGCTGTCGCGTCCTCGTGCTCACGCCGACACGCGAGCTCGCCTCGCAGATCGCCGACAGCTTCAAGACCTACGGGCGCCATCTACGCCTCACCGTAGCGGTCGTGTTCGGCGGCGTCGGCCACCGGCCGCAAATCCAGGCGCTCGCGACCGGTGTCGACATTCTCATCGCCACACCGGGCCGATTGCTCGACCACATCGCGGCGCGGGCCATCGATCTGAAGGGCACCGAAGTTCTGGTGCTCGACGAAGCCGACCGCATGCTGGACATGGGGTTCGTCAAGCCGATCCGTCAGATCGTTTCGCACCTGCCAGCTGAGCGACAAACCCTGTTGTTCTCGGCGACCATGCCGCAGGAGATCGCCGGTCTCGCCGGCGCTTTCCTCCGCGATCCCGTAAAGGTTGCCGTGACGCCTGTCGCGTCGACGGCCGAGCGCGTCAGCCAGCGCGTGATCCACGTCGAGAGCCAGAAGAAGCGTGCCCTGCTCGCCGAGCTCCTTTCCGATCCCGGCATGTCGCGCACCCTTGTCTTCACCCGCACGAAACGGGGCGCCGATCGTGTCGCCAGGCACCTGGAGGATGCCGGCATTCGCGTCGCCGCCATTCACGGGAACAAGAGCCAGAAACAGCGCGAGCTGGCGCTCGACGCCTTCCGGAAGGCCAGGATCAGCGTGCTCGTCGCAACGGACATCGCGGCCCGTGGCATCGACGTCGATGGCGTGTCTCACGTCGTCAATTACGAGCTGCCGGACGTGCCCGAGGACTACGTTCACCGCATCGGCCGCACGGCGCGCGCAGGCGCCTCGGGCAGAGCCATCTCGCTGTGCGACGTCGCCGAGCGCAGCCTTCTGCGCAGCATCGAGCGGCTGACCCGTCAGTCGATCGATGCCGAGGATCGTCGGAGCGATACGGGATTGGCAGCGGACACGACGCCAGTCCGCGGCGGCCGCGGCAAAGTCCGGCAAGGTCATTCTGATGAGCAGCGCCGGACACCGCGTTGGCCAGACCGCTCACGTCGGCAGCAATCGTCCAGAACCGGACGCGCTGGTCAGCGGGCGAGCGTCTGAATGAGGCACGCGGTTTAGACTGACTATCCGCGCCGAACCCGCGCACCCTCCCGGCTGGGGCTTGACGAGTGACAACTGCCGGACGATAACCCTGAACTGAGGTTCAGCGGTCAACTTCTGATGTCTGAGACATGATTTCGGCGGCGCAGCTTCGTGCGGCGCGGGCTCTGCTTGGCCTCGACCAGCGTAAGCTGGCCGAGATGGCGGGTCTGTCGCTGCCGACCATCCAGCGCATGGAAGCGAGCGACGGCGTGATCCGCGGCAACGTGGATTCGCTCACCAAGCTCGTCTCCGCACTGAACGCCGCCGGCATCGAGTTGATCGGCGAGAACGCCCCCAGCACGGGCAAAGGGCGGGGCGTTCGCCTCATGGAGTGAATCAATCGGGGGGCAAGCAGGCTCGGCGTGCCGCCCGGCTGCCGGGCCTCGGCCCAAGGATGCGGAGTTAGATCTCGATGGCGATCGGTGCGGTGCTCTCGTGCGTGGCGGCACTGCTTGCGCTCGCAGGGCTCGGCGTGGTCGTGCACAGCAGGCCCGGCGCCACTCGCTTCATCTACTCCGCATGCCTGGCTCTCTCCTCCGTCATCCTGATCGTTGCGGTCGTGCGGCTGTTGACGTGGCCCGGTCCGGATCCCGCAACCACCCTGCCCTTAGGCCTGCCGTGGATCGGTGCCCGCTTCCGCATTGATGCACTGTCGGCTTTCTTTCTGGCCGTCATCAATTTCGGTGCTGCTGCCGCGAGCCTCTATGCCCTCGGATACGGTGAGCACGAGGAGCACCCCGGCCGGGTGCTGCCGTTCTATCCGGCATTTCTTGCCGGGATGAACATCGTCATCCTCGCCGATGACGCCTTCAGCTTTCTCGTCGCCTGGGAGTTCATGTCGCTGGCCTCGTGGGCGCTCGTCGTGGCGCACCATCAGGAGGCCGAGAACACGCGCGCCGGCTACATCTACCTGCTGATGGCGAGCTTCGGCACGCTGACGCTGCTCCTCACCTTCGGCCTGCTTGCCGGCCCGGCCGGCGGTTACGGGTTCACTGATATCCGCGCGGCTGAGCACGCGGCCTGGCTGCCCGGCCTCGTCCTCGCGCTGGCGCTCATCGGCACTGGATCGAAGGCGGGTCTCGTGCCGCTACATGTCTGGCTGCCCCTTGCCCACCCTGCCGCGCCGAGCCACGTCTCGGCGCTGATGAGCGGCGTGATGACGAAGGTCGCCGTTTATGGGTTCGTGCGCATTACGTTCGATCTGCTCGGCGAGCCCTCCTGGTGGTGGAGCATCGTGGTGCTGGGGCTGGGCAGCATAACGGCGGTGCTGGGCGTGCTCTATGCACTGATGCAGCGCGACCTGAAGAAACTGCTCGCCTACAGCACGGTCGAGAATATCGGCATCATCTTCATCGGGCTGGGCCTGGCGCTCGCCTTCAAGGCTTCTGGTTATGCCGCGCCTGCCGCCCTCGCTCTGACGGCCGCCCTCTTCCACGTTCTCAACCATTCCTTCTTCAAGAGCCTGCTGTTCTTCGGCGCTGGCGCCGTGCTCAACAGCACCGGCGAGCGCAACATCGAACGGCTCGGCGGCCTCATTCAGCGGATGCCGATCGTCGCCTTCCTGTTTCTCGGAGGCTGTCTCGCCATTGCGGCGCTGCCTCCCCTCAACGGCTTCGTTTCGGAGTGGCTGCTGTTCCAGGCGATCCTCCTGAGCCCGGACCTGCCGCAATGGGGCCTGAAGCTGACGATCCCCGCAGCGGGCGCGATGCTGGCCTTGGCGGCGGCACTTTCGGCGACCTGCTTCGTCCGCGCCTTCGGCATCACCTTCCTCGGCCGGCCACGCTCGCCCGAAGCTCAGGCGGCGACCGAAACGGATCCGCTTTCTCGAGCCGGCATGTACGTGCTGCTCGGCGCGTGCCTCATCGCCGGCATCCTCCCCGGTCTGATCATCGACGGCATCGCGCCGGTCGTGCAGGCGCAAGTCGGCCTGACGATGCCGCCGCAAACCTCGAACGCCTGGCTCTCGATCATTCCGATCGCGGAGAGCCGCAGCTCCTACAACGGGCTGCTCGTCTTCGTCTTCATCATCATCTCGACGATGCTCGCCGTGGAGGTCATCCATCGCTACGCCTCACGTGACCTGCGGCGCGCGCCTGCGTGGGACTGCGGCTTCCCGGAGCCAAGCCCCGCGACGCAGTACACGGCTGACAGCTTCGCGCAGCCGGTGCGGCGCGTGTTCGGCGAGTTCGCCTTCCTGGCGCGTGAGCGGGTGGACATGCCACCGCCCGGCGATCCGCGCCCGGCGACGCTCGATGTGCGTCTGGTCGACCTGATCTGGGAGCTTTTCTATGCGCCGATCCAAGGCTGGATCCAGTTTGCTGCCGAGAAGCTCAATCACCTGCAGTTCCTGACCATTCGCCGGTACCTGAGCCTCGTGTTCCTGGCCTTGGTCCTTCTGCTGCTGATGGTGGCGATATGGCCCTGATCCTCGATCTCATCGTTCAGGGCGCGCAGATGCTGCTGGTGCTTCTGCTGGCGCCGCTGCTGCTCGGGTATACGCGGAAAGTGAAAGCGCGGCTGATGCGGCGGCGCGGTCCGCCCATCCTGCAGCCCTATCGTGATCTCATCCGCCTCTGCCGCAAGGAAGTGGTGCTGGCCGAGAACGCCTCCTGGCTGTTCCGCAGTGCGCCCTACATGATTTTTGCGGCGACCTGGGTTGCCGCAGCACTGGTGCCGACGTTCGCCACCGGCCTGCATTTCAGTTGGACCGCGGACCTCATCGCCATCACCGCCCTGCTCGGCAGCGCGCGACTGTTCCTGGCGCTCGTCGGCATGGATGTCGGCACCAGCTTCGGCGGCATCGGCTCGAGCCGGGAGATGCTGTTCTCGTCCATTGCCGAGCCGGCGATGATCATGATCGTCTTCACGGTCGCGCTGATCGCGGGCTCGACGCAGCTCTCGACCATCGCCGACACGATGCTGACCGCCGATGTCGGCCTGCGCGTCTCGCTGGGGCTCGCGCTCGTCGGTCTCATCATCGTGGCGCTGGCCGAGAACGCGCGCATTCCCGTCGACAACCCGGCGACCCACCTCGAGCTGACCATGGTGCACGAGGCCATGGTACTCGAATACTCCGGCCGCCATCTCGCGGTGATCGAGCTCGCCGCGGCGTTGAAGCTGTTGCTCTACATCTCGATCGTCGCCTGCATTTTTGTTCCCTGGGGCCTAGCCACGAACGGAGCCGGCGTTTCGGCTTTCGCCATGGGCCTCGTCACGTATCTCGGCAAGCTCGCCGTCGGGGGCTTCCTGCTCGCCTTCTTCGAAACCTCGATCGCCAAGATGCGGGTGTTCCGGGTGCCCGAGTTTCTCGGGACTGCGCTGATGCTCGGCTTCCTCGGCACCCTGTTGCTGTTCGTCTCGCGGAGCTTCTGATGGAGCCGTTCGCACTCGATATCGCCCACATGCTGGCCGGCGGGCTGGTGCTGGTCAGCTTCATGCTGCTCTACCAGGACCGCATGTTCGGGCTGCTCAACGTGTTCGCGCTGCACGCCATCGTGCTGTCGCTCTCGATCGCGTGGCAGGCCTACGTACAGGATGCGCCGCACCTGTTCATTCCGGCGGCGATCGCACTGGTGCTCAAGGGCATCATCATCCCGGTCGCGCTGCACCGGGTCGTCGTGAAGCTCGACATCCACCGTCAGATCGAAACGGTCGGCGGCATCGGCCCGACGATGCTCGCAGGGCTGGGCCTCGTCGCACTGTCGATGGTGGTGATGCTGCGCGCGACCGAAGCGGCCGATCCGCTGGCGCGGGAGGACCTGGCGTTTGCGCTGTCGGTCATCCTGCTTGGCCTGCTGATGATGGTCACGCGCCGAAACGCCGTCAGTCAGGTCGTTGGATTTCTGTCCATCGAGAACGGACTGATTCTCGCCGCCACCGGCGCCAAGGGCATGCCGCTCGTCGTCGAAATCAGCGTCGCCTTCTCCGTCATCGTTGCCTTCATCGTGATCGGCGTCTTCCTGTTCCGCATTCGTGAGCGCTTCGACACCGTCGACATTCGCGCACTCGATGAGTTCCGGGGTGAGCGCCAATGAGCGAATTCTCCGTGGCCGATATCGCGCTCGAACCTGTGACGGCGCTGCTGCTCATTCCCGGCATTTCCGCAATCATTCTCGCCCTGCTGCCGGGCTACAGGCTGACGGCGCGGCTCAACGTGTTCTCGGCGGGTCTGACCTTCCTCGCCTCGCTTTGGCTGCTGGTGGTCCGGCCGGAGACCGGCAATTACCTGCTGGTGGACGATCTCAACATCGTCTTCGTCGTTCTCGGCACTTTCGTCGGCTTCACGACGAGCGTGTTCAGCGCCAGCTACATCGGCCACGAGCTGGAGATCGGGCGACTGACGCCGGCGAACCTGCGCTTCTATCACGCCATGTATCAGGCGCTGATGTTCGCCATGAACCTTGCGCTGCTAGCCAACAACATCGGCCTGATGTGGGTGGCCGTCGAGCTGGCGACACTCACCACCGTGCTGATGGTCGGCATCTATCGCACGCACGAGGCGCTGGAAGCGGCCTGGAAGTACTTCATCCTCGGCAGCGTCGGCATTGCGCTCGCGCTGTTCGGCACGATCCTCGTCTACATGACGGCGCAGCCCGTCGTGGGCTCCGGCCACGACGCGATGGTGTGGACGTCGCTGATGGAGAAGGCGGCCGAGTTCAGCCCGGATATGCTGAACCTCGCCTTCATATTCCTGATGCTCGGCTACGGCACCAAGGTCGGCCTCGCGCCGCTGCACGCCTGGCTGCCCGACGCGCACGCGGAAGGCCCGACGCCGATCTCGGCAGTCCTTTCAGGACTGCTGCTGAACGTGGCGCTCTACGCGGTGCTCCGTTTCAAGATGCTGCTGGCCGCGAACCCGGAGGCCATTTCGCCCGGACCGCTGATGGTCGTGCTCGGCCTCGTCTCGCTGATCTTCGCGGCGTTCATGCTCTACCGCCGGCGCGACATCAAACGCATGTTCGCCTACTCGTCCATCGAGCACATGGGCATCATCACGTTTGCGTTCGGCATGGGCGGCCCGCTCGCGAACTTCGCCGGGCTGCTGCACATGACCATGCACAGCCTCACCAAGTCGGCGATTTTCTTCGCCGTCGGCCATGTCGCCCAGGTGAAGGGCACGCAGAAGCTGGCGGAAATTCGCGGGCTGACGCAGAGCCACCCTGTGCTCGGCTGGGGGCTGGTGATCGGCGTCGTGGCCATCGCAGGATTGCCGCCGCTCGGCATTTTCATGAGCGAGTTTCTGATCGTCAGCTCGACATTCGCCCGCGAGCCGTTGCTTGCCGTTCCGCTGGTGTTCGGGTTGCTGGTGGCATTCGGCGCGCTCGTGCTCAGGATGAGCGACATCGCTTTCGGCAAGCCGACCGGCAACATGGGTGCCGTCGAAGCCTCATACGTGCCGCTCTTTGCGCATCTGGCACTGGTGCTCGCCGCCGGCATCTATCTGCCGGGTCCACTCGTCGCCTGGTTCCAGAACGTGGCGCGGCTGCTCGGATAGTGAGATGACCTTACGAGAGGACATACTGCAGAGAGTGGCGCCCGCACCGCAGCAGCCGTGGCCGCGCGTGGTGGTCGCCGAAGACGTGTGGCGGCGCTGCGCACGCGAGCTCGGCGCCGGCAACGCTACGCTGCTCGGCTACTGGAGCGACGGCGAAGCCGTTCACATGGCGCTGATCAAATCGGAGGCCGGGACCCAGACGGGGGAACCGTTCGTGGTCAGCCTGCCCTGCACCGAGGAGCGCTTTCCTTCCGTCGCGAGCGTCCATCCGCCCGCGTTGCGGCTCGAGCGGACCATCCGCGACATGTTCGGGCTCATGCCCGTTGGCCTGCAGGACAAGCGCCCCTGGCTCGACCACGGCCGCTGGGGCGTCCAGCACCCGCACGGCCTGGCTCGGAGCGCCCTGTCCGACGGTTTTGACTACGCGTTCCTTCCGGCCGAAGGCCCGCCGATGCACCAGATCGCGGTCGGCCCCGTGCACGCGGGCATCATTGAGCCCGGGCATTTTCGCTTCACAGCCAGCGGCGAGACCGTCGTGCGGCTGGAGCAGCGGCTCGGCTACGTGCACAAGGGCACGGAGTCATTGATGGTCGGCGCTCCGATCGATCGCGCCGCCAAACTGGCGGGGCGTGTATCGGGTGACAGCACCGTGGCGTATGCTCTCGCCTTCGCGCGCGCAGTTGAGGCCGCAATCAGCCTCGAAGTGCCGCCGCGTGCCGTTTGGCTCCGCGCCATCATGGCCGAGCTGGAACGCCTCGCAAACCACCTCGGCGACATCGGCGCCATCTGCAACGATGCGGCATTCGCATTGATGCTCGCCCACTGCGGTGCGCTGCGCGAGCGGGTGCTGCGTACCGCTGACGTGTGCTTCGGCCATCGACTGATGATGGACCGCGTCGTGCCGGGCGGCGTCGCCCGCGATCTCGAGGCGGATGGTGCCGATGCGATCCGATCCTTGATCGCCGACATCCGCAGGCACTTTCCCGAGCTGGTCGAGCTCTATGACAACACCACCTCGCTGCAGGATCGCACCGTCACGACCGGCATTCTGAACCCCGGACTGGCACACCAGTACGGGGCAGGCGGTTATGTGGGCCGTGCCTCGGGCCGCAGTTTCGATGCGCGGCGTCTGCCTGGTTACCCGCCTTACCCGGAGCTCTCCTTCGAGGTTCCCGTCAGGACCGCGGGCGATGTCGACGCGCGCGTGTGGATCCGTATCGACGAGGTTTACCAGAGCCTTTCGCTCATCGAGCAATGCCTGGAGCGGCTTCCTTCCGGACGGGTGCAGGCTCGAGTCGACGCCGCGAACGCAGGCCCGGGCGAAGGTATCGCGCTGGTCGAGGGCTTCCGCGGCGACATTCTGGTTTGGGTCCGCATGGCCGAGAACGGCACGGTGGCACGCTGCCACCTGCGCGATCCGTCCTGGTTTCAGTGGCCGACGCTCGAGGCAGCCATCGAGGGCAACATCGTCGCGGATTTCCCGCTCATCAACAAGTCATTCAACTTGGCCTATTCAGGGCATGATCTCTGAGGGCGGATGGTGGCTGACATCTCAACTCACAACAAACTCGTTATCCCCGAGCCGCACCCGTGCACCGGGATGACCGGGCTTCGTTGAAAATCCGTTTGAAGGCATAAATGCGCAAGCTTCTGTTCAAGAATCTGGTCCAACGCCCACTGACGGAGCCCCGTCCTCCGGCTGACGATGCCATGCTGGCGGAGTTGGCGGAGCGGCTCCAATCGTCATCGCGGCGGGTGCTCGGCCGCAGCCTGTCCATCCGCGACGTCGATGCGGGGTCCTGCAACGGCTGCGAGCTCGAGATCCACGCGCTCAACAACGTTTATTATGATCTCGAGCGCTTCGGCCTCCGCTTCGTGGCGTCACCGCGCCACGCCGACGTGCTGCTGGTGACAGGACCCGTCACGAAGAACATGCGCGAGGCCCTGGAGCGGACCTATAACGCCACGCCCGATCCGAAGTGGGTCGTGGCTGTCGGCGACTGCGCGGTGGATGGCGGACTTTTCGCCGGCAGCTATGCTTGTGTCGGCGGGGTGTCGCAGGTCATCCCGGTCGACCTGCACATCCGTGGTTGCCCGCCGAGCCCGACGGCGCTCCTCAAAGGTCTGATTGCGCTCGTCGAGAGCAAGGAAGTGGTCGGCGCCCGGTGAGCGGTCCGCGACTCATTCCGTAGTTCCAGCAGCGCCGTCGCAAGAAATCGTAGCGCTGATTCGGGGCTCCATCGCCGTATCGGACAGATCGATCGAATCAGGGACCGACCGAGGTGGGCCGCTGTGGAGGGGAGTTCGCCAGCGCCAGCTCGATGGCGCACTGCAGACCCTCTGGCAAAAACTTGATTTCTGTCTCCCCTTCCACGGTGCTGCCGATGGTGCGCTCGATCAATCCCATGCCGAACCCGCGGGCGGCAGGCGGACGGACCGGCGGCCCTCCGAACTCCCGCCAGTCCAGGCGCAGCACAGATTTGTCGTCTTCACGCCTGACCTCCCAGGAGATCTGAACGCGCCCGCCCGGCGCGGACAGTGCCCCATACTTGCGGGCATTGGTCCCCAACTCGTAGAGCACGAGCCCGAGATTGAGTGCGACCTGCGGAGGCAGCCAGACCTCGGGGCCGTCGGTGTAGACCTGCCCGGAGCCGCAGCTCGACGCGAGCTGCTCCCTGAGGAGATCCGTGAGGTTCGCGCCCTGCCAGGTGGTCTCGTTCAGGAGCTTGTGGGCGCTGGCAATGGACTGAATCCGGCCTTTAAAGTCTTCGACGAAGGAACGTGGATCCCGGGCGCTTCTCAAGGTCTGGCTTGCAATCGCCTGCACGACGGAGAGCGTGTTGCGGACCCGGTGGTTCAGCTCGCCCATCAGCAGGCGCTGCTGCTCGTCGAACATGCGGCGATCCGTGACATCGAGCAGCGCGCCGATGGCTCTGACCGGATGACGCTCGCTGCCTTCACCCTCGAAGAACGTGCGGCCATTCACGCTGATCCAGCGTACCTCGCCGCTCGGCAGGACAATCCGATGCTCCTCCTCATAGAGCCCCGAGCCCGAAGGATCCTCGGATTGCGCAACCGCCGCTCGCACGCCCGGCAGATCTGCGGGATGCACCTTGGAGAGCATCCGCTCGAGAGTGACCGTTTCGCCCAAAACCTTGCCGCAAGGCTCAGGCGAGAGCTGGATCAGGCCCGTCGCGAAATCTCTATCGTAGGTGCCGAGACCGGTCAGCTCGGCGGCGATGGCCAGTCGCTCCTCGCTGATCTTCAAATCACGCTCGGCCTGCCGGTGCGCCGTGATATCACGGTGAGCTTCCATGACGATCCTGCGCTCTTCGGAGATGACCGGATCGATCCGCGCCTCGACCATAACCTGCCGGCCATCACGTGTGGTCTGGGTCACTTCGCCGGTCCAGGACTCGCCTGCTTGCAGCAGCTCTCGTATCTCGGAGACGGGAACGGGGAACTGCGACGAAAGCAGCTCCTGGGGGGCACGCCCGAGCGCTTCCTCACGTGAATAGCCGTAAAGCTTCTGGCAACCAGGATTCCAGTGGAGGAGCCCATCGTCCAGGCTCCAGCACAGGATCGGCTCCAGCGACAGGTCGACCAGCTGTTGCTGCTCTGTCAGCTGGCGCTCGCGCAGATGAGCCTGCGTCACGTCCCGGACGATTCCGAAAAAGCGCACTGGTTGACCGTCGGGGCTGTAGTCCGGGTCTGCCTCGACCTCGATTATCCGCTCCTCACCATCGTCTCGGCGGATGCGATAGGATGCCGAAAAGCTGTGACGTTCCATGACCGCGGCTATCATACCGGCGCGCACCCGATCGACATCATCCGGATGGATCAGGCGCGTGACCATTTCCGCTGAAACCTCGGCCGGCTGTCGGTCGCTGAAGAACATCCGCCGTGCCTCGGCCGACCACTCGAGTTTCTCTGTGGCGATGTCATAGCTCCAGTGCCCGAGATGACCGATTCTCTGTGCCCGCTCGAGGAGGTCCAGGCTTCTCTGCAGGTCGGTCTCGAACCGCTTGCGCTCGGTTATGTCTATCGCCGAGGGAATGAGGCTTGTGATCCGGCCGGCCTCGTCCCGGATCGGATAGATCATGAGGTCGATCGCCATCAGGTCGCCGGATGCCGTGCGCGCCGTCGCGTCGAACCGAACCGATTCGCCCCCGGCCGCCCGCTCCACGGCCTCCCTGATTTGCCCTATTGCCCGGGGATCGTGACCGAACCAGCCGCACTCCCAGAACTTCCGCCCGACAACTTCGCTGCGGCTGGAGCCTGAGACTCGCAGGGTCGTCTCGTTGACCTCGACAACAGTCCCGTCCGGGTCCAGGACCCCGACGAATGCCGCTATGTGATCGATGATGTCGCGCGGAAGCACCGGCTTCTGGTCCACTCTGTGCGCGAGGCAGCTCCCCTTATTCTAGCAGCAGCGATAAGGAAAACGCTCCGGCAGAAAATTCGTTCTGTCGCCCGGTGACTGCACCCGCCAGGCTAGCGCTGCTCCGTTGCAATCGGGGCACACTGCGTGGCTTTGGTTCGCAAAACATCGTCCGTCATGGAACCATTTCTGGCCACCGGTGTTTCAGGTTCGCCCACTGGTCATGCCCCCTAGTCTCGATCGGTGGCAATGAGGGCGCCTCTCGGTCTCCCCCCGACGAGGCGCCCTATCTTTTGTGTTCCCTACCCTGGCGGACCCCAGCGGCGCCCATGCAGCCGCAAGAGCCTTACTTCCGCGAACTGCCCGCAGCTCCGTTTCAGCGCCGGCGGATCAGGATTTCACCTGGTGGACCTCGATGATGTTCCCGTCCGGGTCGTGGAAAAAGATCTGTTCCCATCCATTCATCGCCCAGGCGCCATAGTCGGAGAACGGTATGCCCTTTTCCCTGAGGCGCTGCTTGAAGGCTTCGATGTCGTCCGTCCGGAACGCGATGTGGCCCCGCTCCAGGGGATTGATGGCATGGCCTGTGCGAAACGCGCAGTTCAAATCCCTTTCGGCCAGGTGAATCTGCATATTCCCATCGGTGACGAAGCCCACATTGCCCGCGTACCCTTGAGACACCACACGGGTCGCCTCGAGCGCCGGCTCGGCTTCGAGGTCGAGGACATTGCGATAGAACTCTGTCATTGCCGGAACATTGCTCGTGGTCAAATTGACGTGGTGCAGCTTCAGCTTCATCGCTTCCAATCTCGCGGTTGCTTTGCGGTTGAGCGCGAACTGTAGGACAGCGAACGGGGTTTGCCCAAGCAGGGTTTTCTCGAGAGCAGAGCGTTTGCCGTCCGCAGGAAGTTGGCAGAGAGGGTTCAGCGCTTCAGAAATGAGTGAACACGTGCCGGTTCTGGTGCACCTGCCGCGATCTTGATCGGTAAATCCGCCCGCAGGCGCGCCTGGCGCGGCGACCAGTCGTGCAGGGAGCCACAGTGAGGACAGCGAGATTTCAGGCGAACGTCCGGAAGGCTGCCGAAGCTGAATTCATCCGTTTCTATGCCCACAGAAAAGTCCAACCCCGTAATCGAACATTGTATGACGACGGTACCCATCAGGCTCCCCGAGACTCATTGCGGGACCGCATCATCGACATCGCCGCACTGGTTAAACATAACCTCTGGTTGCAATCCCTGCCAGTAATCCGTTGCGGGCCGGTTAATTCCTTGCAATCACCCACATCGCCGGTGTTATACAGTCTGCTGCATACTGTGGCCGGTGCCGGTTTTCGCTACCGCAGACCGCACCCGACTGCAGGAGTTCGGTGCTCCGGGCCAAGGCCCGGCGCAACTGCAGCCCCACCTGACCAACGGAGATTTGTATGGCTCTGCAGATCAACAGCACAGCTCCGGATTTCGACGCCGAGACGACGGAAGGCCGGATTCGGTTTCATGACTGGATCGGCGATTCCTGGTGCGTGCTCTTTTCACACCCAAAGGATTTCACACCCGTCTGCACCACCGAGCTCGGCACCATGGCCAAGCTGAAGCCGGAGTTCGATCGCCGTGGCGTGAAAATCATCGGCCTCAGCGTCGATCCCGTCGAGAGCCACAAGAAGTGGTCAAAAGACATCGCGGATGTGCAGGGAGCCGCGCCGAATTACCCGATGATCGCTGACTCCGATCTCTCGATCTCCAAGCTTTACGGCATGTTGCCGGCCGATGCCGGCGACACGGCCGAAGGCCGCACGCCGAACGATAACGCCACCGTGCGCAACGTGTACGTGATCGGCCCGGATAAGAAGGTGAAGCTCATTTTAACTTATCCGATGAGCACGGGCCGCAATTTCGATGAAATCCTCCGTGTTATCGATTCGCTGCAATTGACCGCGAAGCACAAGGTGGCGACTCCGGTGAATTGGCAGCAGGGCGACGAGGTCATCATCCTCGGCTCGGTTTCAGACGAGGAAGCGCGCAAGCAGTATCCTGATGGCTGGAAATCGCCGAAGCCCTACATCCGCATCGTGCCGCAGCCGCAATAGGCTTCTCTGCGCTCGAGCGGACAAGCAAAACCCCTCGCCCCTGTTTGGGCGAGGGGTTTTCTTTTTCCATCCTTGGCGTCAGCTTAAAGTGTCGCCCTTCATCGCACGCAAAACGCGCTCCGGCGTCATCGGCATTTGCCAGACGCGGACTCCTATTGCACGGGCTATGGCATTTGCGAGTGCACCGGCGACCGGCACGATCGGCGCCTCGCCGACGCCACGGACGCCATATGGCACGTCCGGCACAGGCGTCTCGATGATGACGCATTCAATGGGCGGCACATCGAGTGCCGTCGGAATGCGATAATCGAGCAGACTGGCGTTCCTCAGCCTGCCATCCGGGCCGTAATCGAATCCTTCGCTCAGCGCCCAACCAATGCCTTGCGCGACGCTGCCCTGCATCTGTCCCTCGACGGCTGGCGGATTGAGGGCGCGCCCGACATCCTGGAACGCGGTATAGCGCAGCACGGTGACTTGGCCGGTGCCGGGGTCGACCTCCACATCGCAAACGTGCGCAGCGATCTCGACGCCGAGTGGAAGCCTCGTCGAGACGCCACGTCCCACAATGGCACCTTCGCCCAGCGTCGACTGCATCAGCTCGGCGAGCGAGATGGCCGCCCCGTTTGGGGCCCGGAACACGCCGTTGGCATAGTTCAGGTCTTCGGCAGGGCTCTGCAGTTTCTCGGCCGCGCGGGCCCGGAGCTGAAACAGCGCGTCGGCGCACGCTTCGACCAGCGCCGCCGTCGTGGTGCGGCCGACGCGGCTGCCGGCGGCAACGTCGCTATAGCCCACTGACTTCGTATCGCCCGTCGTCACGTGAACATCGTCGACAGACAGCCCGAACTCCTCGGCCACCACCTGCGCCATCGCTGTGCGCGTGCCGGAGATATCGACCGGTCCCATCGTCACCATGGGACGGCCGTCACCGGCGATGGTGACGTGCGCCGCCGATGTCATCGACGTGCCGCGCCAGTAGCCGATGGCGAGCCCGCGCCCGCGGGGATGTTTGCCGGGTTGCAGCGGCTCGGTCCAGCACGGGTGCCGGCCCACGTCCTCCAGAATCGTCGTGAGGCCGATGGCCGGGAAGGGCGTGCCAATCGGCATCAGGCTGCCGGTCACGGCCGCATTGCGCTTGCGGAACTCCAGCGGGTCCATCCCCAAGCGCTGGCAGAGCGCATCCATCGCCTGCTCCATGGCGAATGCCGCCTGGATGCCGCCGGGCGCACGATAGGCCTCCGTGCGGGGCTTATTCGTGACGATGTCGTAGCCCTCGAGCTTGAGGTTCGGGCACTGATAGAGCGCGGCCGACGCTTGCATCAGAATCGACGGGCTCATGCCCGGCAGTCCGCCGGCGTCGACACGATAGGTGCCCTCGATGGCAGTGAGCCGCCCCTCCCCGTCTGCCGCCACCTGGATGTCGATCATTGCCCCAGCGGCCGGGCCGGTGCCGCCTTGCAGCACCTCCTCGCGTGACAGCACGAGTCGCACGGGCCGCCCGCATTTCTCGGCCAGCCGCACGGCAACGGCTTCGCCGTGAAGCGCGATCTTGCCGCCGAACGCACCACCAACCTCCAGCGGCACGACCCGGATCCTGGACTGCGGCAGCCCGAGAATGCGGGCGATCATCAGCTCGGTGGTGAACTGGCCCTGTGTCGAGGCCCACACCGTCGCGAACCCGTTCGGATCGACCTGCGCGACCACGACAGGCGGCTCGAGATAGCCCTGATGGGCTGTGTCGACCTTGACGCTGAATTCACCGGTCGCGGCCGCCTCGGCAATGGCCGTTCCGGT
>JAWLCO010000070.1:0-20165 GCA_041687075.1 Hyphomicrobiaceae bacterium
TCCCCGAGCCTCCGCCGCCGCGACAGGATGAGGTACGCGCTCCGCAACCAGGTCTCTCATTGATAGATCGAAGGCCGGTCAAGGCACCAGGCGAGAGGATTGCGGCTAGGCCAGTGCCGACCGCACGGCGGTGCGGATCTGCTCCAGCGACAGCGGCTTGCTGACGAATCCGGCGATGCGGACATCCTGTGCCGTGATCTGGTCGGGACCACTGACGAAGCCGGACATCAGCAGTATGCGGATTTTCGGCGCCGCCGCCGCCGCGCGTCTGGCAAGCTCGAGACCATCGAGGCCCGGCATCTCGAGGTCCGTCAAGACGAGTTCGAAGCTCGCGGGAGCCTGGCCGAGCTGCTGCAGCGCATCCTGCCCATTGAGGCAACGGATGACGTCATGGCCATCAGCCGACAGCGCCCGGCCGATGAGGTCGAGGGTTGCGGGATCGTCGTCGACCAGTAGGATGCGCGCCATATCCCCTCCCTCCGCTAATGAGCCCGGGGCCTGCGCTCAGCTCGTCGAGAGCTGGCCCACGAAAGGCAGCTCGCGGTAGCGGTGCGCAAGGTCCATGCCGTATCCTACCACGAACACGTTCGGACACTCGAATGCCGCGAAGTCGGCCTCCACCTGAGCGGCCCGCCGCACCGGCTTGTCCAGCAGAACGCAGGTGAGCACCTTGCCCGCGCCGCGGGCGGCAATCAGGTCCTTGGCAAAGGCGAGGGTGCGGCCGGATTCCAGAATATCGTCCACGATCAGGATATTGCGCCCCGAGACATCCAGCTCGATATCGCGCAGAATCTCCACCTTGCCGGATGACGTCGTGCTTTTGCGATAGCTCGACAGCGACATGAAATCGACCTCCGGCTGGAGCCCGACCCGGTGCAGGGCGCGAATCAGGTCCGCCGCGAACACGAAACTGCCCTTGAGGATGGCGACGACCAGCAGCCGCTCCAGCTTCTCCTCTGCAATCCGCGCCGCGAGCGCATCGATCCGTCTGGCAATCTCCTCCGGCGAGAAGACGACGTCGATGCGATCGTTTTCGCCGCTACCTGCGCTCATCCAAGTTCCCCAAACGCTGAATGTCTTGATTGGCCTCACATATCGGCTGCTTAGCACACCGCTGCAACCGTAGGGCAGGGCCAATCCTGCGGCATGGCGGCCTGCCTCGCCCGGAACCGATGCGATGCCGCAAAGCGGGCTGCCAAAGGGCGGCAAATCAGCTGACAGGCGAAGAGCGTGACGCCAGAGCACACGAGCCCGCCACATTCCTGCGATTGATCAGCTCCGGTGCTTTTCGCATAAAGGGGCCGCAGGGGGCATCCGGGGGGTGATCAAGCCGTGATCCGGTTGGAGAATGTCGGGCTGAAGTACGGGCGCGGACCGGAGGTCCTGCGCGAGGTGAATTTTCACCTGAAGCCTGGCTCGTTCCACTTCCTCACCGGTCCCTCCGGCGCTGGCAAGAGCTCGCTGCTCAGACTGCTGTTCCTGTCGCTCACGCCGTCGCGTGGCCAGCTTCACATCTTCGATCAGGAGGTCGGCCGCATCACGCCGGCCCGCAGGGCGCAGCTGCGCCGTCGCATCGGCATCGTGTTTCAGGACTTCCGGCTTCTGGATCACCTGACGACCTGGGAGAACGTCGCCCTGCCGCTGCGGGTGGTCGGCAAGCGCATTTCCGACTACAAGGAGGATGTCACCGATCTGCTGCAGTGGGTGGGGCTCGGTGAGCGGATGCATGCGTTCCCGTCGGTGCTGTCAGGCGGTGAGAAACAGCGGGCGGCCATTGCGCGCGCTGTCATAGGCAAACCCGAGCTGCTGCTGGCCGACGAGCCCACCGGCAACGTCGACCCGCAGATGGCCCGCAGGCTGCTCAGGCTCTTCATCGAGCTGAACCGGCTCGGAACATCCGTCGTCATTGCCACCCACGACCATCAATTGATGCGGCAGTACAAGGCGCCGCGTCTGGAGCTGCACGAGGGGCATGTCAGGATCGTATGACAGACCGACGGCCTCGTCCCGGTTCGGACCGGCGCCAGGCCGGGACGACTTCGGTGCGTACGAGCTCGCCGATCCGGCGACGGCGCCGCCCCAGGTTCCGCAGTACGAGCCGGTGACGCAGAGCCCGGCTGTCGCGATGCGGCGGGAGAGCTACGCGCCGACCCGGGCCGTCAATCGCGATCCGGCTACCACTCCCATCGTTCCCGCGGGCTCGGTCACGGGCCGCTCGCTCACGCTGGTCGTCTCGATCATGTGCTTCTTTGCCTGCCTCACGGCAGGAGCGGTCTACATGATCAACCAGTCTGCGGCGGCCTGGCTGAAGGATATCGCCAGCGAAGTCACGGTTCAGCTCGAGCCGAAGGAAATCCCCAACATGGAAGGTGCGCTCAACGATGTCGTCGCCTTCCTCAATCGCCAGCCCGGCGTCCGCTCGGCACGCGCGCTGAGCGTCTCCGAATCGAACGCGCTACTCGAGCCCTGGCTCGGTCAACTGGATGTGCTCGCCACGTTGCCGGTGCCGCGCCTCGTCGCCCTGGAGCTGGACCGGATCAATCCGCCCGATATTTTCGCGCTCCGGCAGACCCTGGCTACGCAGTTCAAAGGCGTCACACTCGACGACCACCGTCGCTGGCAGCAGCAGAT
This sequence comes from Hyphomicrobiaceae bacterium, assembly GCA_041687075.1. Taxonomy (GTDB): domain Bacteria; phylum Pseudomonadota; class Alphaproteobacteria; order Rhizobiales; family Hyphomicrobiaceae; genus ZC4RG25. The sequence goes on from JAWLCO010000070.1 coordinate 2,632, forward strand.
TCGGACCGTTACCCGCTCGTTCGCGCTGGGAGGTCTCGCCATTCTGCTGCTGGTCGCCTCCGCGACCACCGCGATCATCATCTCGGCCACGCGGAGCGCCATGGCCTCGAACCGCGAGATCGTCGAGGTTCTGCACCTCGTGGGCGCAACCGATCGATTCATCGCGCGCGAGTTCGAGCGCCACTTCCTCTCACTCGGCATTCGAGCCGGTCTTGTCGGTGCCATCTGCGCGATGGCAGTCTTCTTCACGATGCCGGCGATGATGGAACTGCTCGGCGGCGGAACTGTCACCTTGGCAGAGATGCGGCGGCTGGTCGGGGCGGGGACGCTGGATACGCCCGGCTACATTCTGCTCGGCTTCGTCGTCGTGGTGATTGCCGGGCTGTGCATGCTGACGTCGCGCTTCGGCGTTTATCGCATTTTGCATGCCCGCCAGTAACTGCACGGTAATGGCAATGTCACCAACCCGCCAGCCGGTACCGCACTAGGGGTCGCTTTCTCGGCAGGATGAATTAGGTTGCGTGGCGACAGGGGGGAGGCCCGATGAGCCGGTGAGTGGCAGCCGGCGGGCGTTGGACGTTTTCATGGCTAGGACGCGGCGAGCGTGGCGACTGGGATTCGGGCTGAGCCTCGTGGTGGCAGGCCTCCTGGGCGGATTTGTCCTGTTCGCTCAGGCCGCGACACGCCAACCTGCGCTGCCCTTGGAGAAAGCTGACGGTATCGTGGCGCTGACCGGTACGCAGCAGCGTATCTCCGCGGCTGCCCAGCTCCTGGCGAAAGGCCTTGGCAAGAGGCTGCTCGTGACCGGTGTCAATCGCCAGGCGACCAGCGGAGAGATCCGGCGTCTGACGGGCCTTGGCGAGCGCCTCTTCGACTGTTGCGTCGACCTTGGGTACGAGGCGCAGGACACCATCGGCAATGCCGACGAGACTCAGGTCTGGGCGAGAGAGCACGGCTTCTCGACACTGATCGTGGTGACGTCGAGCTATCATATGCCGCGGAGCCTGGTCGAACTCGGCCGGGTCATGCCCGATGTGAAGCTCATCCCCTACCCCGTCATGTCAGGGCACCTCCGGCGGGGCACGTGGTGGATGAATCCGGGGCTTGTCCGCCTGCTTGCGGCCGAATATCTGAAGTTCCTGCCCTCGGCGGCGCGTTTCGCTGTCGTCCGGCTGGTGGATCAGATCGAGCCGAGGGCCGTTGCGACGGCGGAGCCTTCCAGCCGCCTGTAATGCCCTAAAAGTACAGCGATGCTCCGCTCCATCGTTTTCGTTGTCGTCTTTTATGTCAACACGGCGCTGTTCCTGCTGTTCGGCAGCCCGCTTCTGCTCGGCCCGCGGTCGTGGGCGATGTGGGCCTTGAAGCTGCATGGGCGCGTGAGCCTATGGCTCCTCAAGGTCTTCGTTGGCACGCGCATGGAGGTGAGGGGGCTCGAACGTCTTCCGCCCGGGCCCATTCTGGTCGCGGCCAAGCATCAGTCGGCATGGGACACGTTCGCGCTCATCCCGCTGTTTCGCGATCCGGCGCTGGTGATGAAGGCGGAGCTCATGCTGATCCCGTTCTACGGGTGGTTCTCTTACAAGTTCGGCATGATCCCCGTCCGGCGCGAGGCCGGGGCAGCCGCCCTGCGGGAGATGCTGCGCGAAGCACGGGCGCGAGCTGACGCCGGTCGCGAAATCCTCGTGTTTCCGGAGGGCACGCGACGGCCTCCCGGAGCGCCGCCGGACTACAAGCCGGGGCTGACGCTTCTTTATGAAGCCTTGGGGATACCGTGCGTGCCGCTGGCGCTGAACTCCGGGCTGTTCTGGCCGCGGCGCAGCCTGGAGCGTTACCCAGGGACGATCGTCGTCGAATTCCTCGAGCCCATTGCACCGGGACTGAAGCGATCCGATTTCAGGAAACTGGTTGTCGACCGGATCGAGACCGCCTGCGCGCGCCTTGTTGCGGAGGCCGCCCTGTCACCTGAACCGCCTCCGGCTGCCCGCGAGCTGGTGAACACAAAACAAGAACTTTAGTGGAACAAAGCGTTGACGAGGGCGGGTCGCGGAGCTAGTCTCGCGGGGTCCAAACGGAGTCCGTCATGCATCCAGATCCGTTCAGCATCAGCCCGATCTCGGACCACATCTGGCAGCAGAAGTACCGGCTGAAACTGGCGGATGGCGAACCTGTCGACCGCACGCTGGACGACACGTTCCGCAGGGTGGCGCGGACTGCGGCCTCGGTAGAGAAGGGCGGCAGGAAAGCCCGCGAGCGTTGGACAGAGCGCTACTATGAGGCCCTGGCCGGTTTCGAGTTCCTGCCGGCGGGCCGGATCATTGCGGGCGCGGGCAGCGGCCGCCAGGTGACGCTCTTCAACTGCTTCGTCATGGGGCGGATCGAGGACGATCTCAGCTCCATTTTCGAGAACGTCAAGGAAGCAGCGCTGACGATGCAGCAGGGCGGCGGCATCGGGCACGATTTCTCGACGTTGCGGCCGAAAGGGGCGCTCGTCAAAAGCATCGGCGCGGATGCATCCGGGCCCGTCAGCTTCATGGATGTGTGGGATTCGATGTGCCGCACCATCATGTCGGCCGGCGCACGCCGCGGGGCGATGATGGCGACGCTCCGCTGCGATCACCCGGACATCGAGGAGTTCGTGGCGGCGAAGGCCGACCCCACCCGTCTGCGCAACTTCAATCTCTCGGTGCTGGTGACGGACGGCTTCATCAACGCGGTCCGCGAGGATCGTCCCTGGGATCTCGTATTCGGCGGCCGAGTGTACCGCACCGTCAGGGCGCGCGACCTATGGGAGCGCATCATGCGCGCCACCTACGAGTACGCCGAGCCCGGCGTCATCTTCATCGACCGCATCAACGACCAGAACAACCTCGCTTACTGCGAGCAGATCCACGCCACGAATCCTTGCGGGGAGCAGCCGCTGCCGCCCTATGGCGCCTGTCTTCTCGGCTCGATCAATCTGGCACGCCTGATCGGTCGGCCGTTCGAGGCAGGAGCCGATATCGACCTCGCCCGGCTGGAGGAGCGGGTACGGATCGCGATACGGCTGCTCGACGCCATCATCGACGCATCGAATTATCCGCTCGAAGCTCAGCGCAGGGAGGCGATGGCGAAGCGGCGCATCGGGCTCGGCGTCACCGGGCTCGCTGACGCGCTGATCTTCGCGGGTGCGCGGTACGGGTCACCGCGGGCGCTGTCACTCGCCGAGACGTGGATGGCGCATGTGCAGCGGGCGGCCTATCTGGCGAGCGCAGAGCTTGCAGCAGAAAAAGGCGCGTTCCCGCTCTATGATGCCGAGAAGTTCCTGGCGCGTCCGGGCGTGGCGCGACTGGCGCCCGAGGTACGTCAGGCCATTGCGGCCAACGGCATCCGGAACGGCTGCCTGACGTCCATAGCGCCGACCGGCACCATCTCGCTGTTGGCCGGAAACGTGTCGAGCGGCGTCGAGCCGGTGTTCGATTTCCTCTACAAGCGTCGTGTTCTGGAGCGGGACGGCAGCCATCGCGAAATGATGGTGGAGGACTACGCCCACGCCGTCTTCCGTTCCCGCTTCGGCGACTCGGTCCCGCTGCCGGACTCCTTCGTTACGACGGCCGAGCTGCCGCCATCCGCGCATCTCGAAATGCAGGCCGCCCTGCAGCGGCACGTGGACAGCTCGATTTCCAAGACGATCAATTGCCCGGCCGGGATGACCTTCGAGGATTTCCAGAACGTCTATCTCGAGGCCTACGACCTCGGCCTCAAAGGCTGCACCACTTTCCGGCCGAACCCGGTTACGGGGGCCGTTCTTTCCAGCCGGACTATGGCGGAGGCGCCGGCGGGCGAAGGAGAAGAGGGTGACGGCGAGACGAAGGCGGCTGAGAAGCCGGAGACGGCATTCGTCCGGCGGCAGCTCATGCTCAGCTCGGAGGACAGCGTCGTCTACATGGCGAAGCCTCTGGAGCGTGAGCCGGCGCTCGCGGGGTTCACCTACAAGCTGAAATGGCCGGGCAGTGATCACGCCATCTACATCACAATCAACGACATCGAGCATGACGGCCGGCGCCGTCCGTTCGAGATCTTCATCAATACGCGCAATCTCGAGCATTATGCTTGGACGGTGGCGCTCACCCGCATGATAAGCGCCGTGTTCCGGCGCGGTGGAGACGTCAGCTTCGTGGTGGAGGAGCTCAAGGCCGTGTTCGATCCGCAGGGCGGCCAGTGGATGGGCGGGCGCTACGTGCCGAGCCTGCTTGCCGCCATCGGTGGCGTGATCGAGACGCACATGGTTCGCACGGGCTTTCTCCAGCGGAGTGGAGAGGGCAGCGCGCCCCTCCTGGAGCTGAAGCAGGCTGGCGCAGAGGCGGAGAATTCCCCGAGCAGTGCCGGTGGTGCGAGCTTCGGGGGCACAGCGGGCCAGCGCATCCGCTCGTGTCCGCGCTGCAGTTCACTCGCCTTTGTGCGCGAGGAAGGCTGCTGGGTGTGCCGGGACTGCGGTTATTCGCACTGCGGTTAGGCGAGATGACCGCGTCCCGCGCCCCCTGAGCATCTTCCAACGACGACGGTCGCCCATTGATCGATTACGAATTGTTCAGTTCCTAAGCCTAATGGGTAATAGGCAGTGGTGAATTGGTGACCTCGACTGGCCGATCCTGCCGGCACGGAACCCAGGCAGGCGCATGGCCGTTTCATTGCCGTACGGGAACACATTTCACCTTCACACCGCCGTCAAAAGTCTGCGATTGAGCCCAACTTCTGCTGAAAATACACGTCACGTTCACTACAGTCCGGTGATAATGGCAGTGTAAGGCGCCGTAAGGGTTTGAAGCAATGAGTGCGCGTATTGTCGAGCTGTCACAGTTCGCTGCCGCGAGAGCGGCCGCTGTCACGCCGGAACATGAACTTCTGATTGAGCCGGCTGCCCAGCAGTTTCAGTTCTGGGCCGGTGCCTCGGGTGAGCGCTACGTGCATTCAGTGTTCAGCCTGATCGGCTGCCCGGAAATTCCAGAAGCCGTCTATATGCTGGTGCGTTGCGATGGCAACGGCCGCCGCACGGTTTTGCGGATCGGCCGGGCCGAGCATGATGCTGCCTCGCTCAACCTCGCCGAAATCCGCCATCGCGGCGCGCAGCTCGGGGCCAACCAGGTTCACGTGCATTTTCTCGCTGACAGCGATCGCGAGCGCCGTCAGGTGGAGCTCGACCTCCGCGCAGCCCATTTTTCCGAGCTCAGCGCCGAGCGGACCTCTTCTATGCGGCACTGAGGCGCTTCAGGCCCGAACTGTCCTACATCGAACGGCTGCGCGCCGCCCAGGCCGAGATCTGCCGCCGATGGATGAAGCGCCGCCGCTCACCCAATTTCAGCCGTGGAACGTCGACCGGCAATCGTCGGCAAAGCTTCAGCAGAGCTGCCGCGCCGGTGCTGCCCTGTTCACCGAACCGCCCGCGTGCGAAGTGAGCTCCGATCACCGCCAGCAGGCGCCTGAGCTCCGGCTCGTCAATGCCGAGGCTGTCGAGATGGGCGAGTGTGTTGATCAGGTAATCGAGATTGGGCCCCGAGATGCCGCAAGCGCCCCGGATTATTCTCGCCTGCGCGGCGAGGCTCAGCCGGCCCGCGTAGCTGGGATGTCTCCGCTCGACGATGTAGGAGAGCGCGAACACTTCCTGCCGCGGCTCGCCCTCGAGAGTGACAGGCACGGCGTTGTCCCGATAAGCCCCGCTGATCTGCTCGCGCGCCGTGAGGTAGTCGAGCGTTTCCAGCCGGCGCTCCGCAGCCACCCGGAACGCCAGACCGTGGCATGTGCCTCCGCGATCGAGGCCCAGCACCAGGCCGGGCCGCTCCGCGTTTCCCCTGTGGTGGGTGGAATAGAGGCAAAAGCAGCGCCGATAGCCGACCAGGGTGGCCCGGCGGACTTCCTCATAGTGGAACCCCGGCCGCCACATCAGGGAGCCGTAACCGAACACCCACAGGTCGTGGGGGCTTGCGCTCGGGCGGCCGTGCGTCACGACTGCGTGCCGCCTCCCCCGAGCGCCGCTTTGGCCTGCTGGCGGCCGAAGTCCGGCGCCGGCGTATCCTGCCCCGCCTGGATGATGCCGCGGCGGATGGTACGCGCGGCGGAGAACAGCTCGAACAGCGTATCGCCCTCGCCGTAACGGATGGCGCGCTGCAGGGCCGTGAGATCCTCCGTAAACCGGCCGAGCATCTCCAGCACCGCTTCCTTGTTGTTCAGGAACACGTCCCGCCACATCGTCGGGTCCGAGGAGGCGATCCGCGTAAAGTCGCGGAAGCCGCCAGCAGAGAACTTGATCACCTCGCTGTCCGTCACCCGCTCCAGGTGCGCGGCCGTGTTGACGATGTTGTAGGCGATGAGGTGCGGCACGTGGCTGGTGATCGCCAGCACCAGGTCGTGGTGCTCGGCCGTCATGATCTCGACGTTGCTGCCGATGGTCTCCCATAGCCGCTGCAGGCGCGCCACCGCATCCGAATCGGCGCCATCCGGCGGCGTCAGAATGCACCAGCGATTGTCGAACAGCTCTGCAAACCCCGCCTCCGGTCCGGAGTGCTCCGTTCCGGCAATCGGATGGCCGGGGATGAAGTGCACACCCTCCGGCACGTGCGGAGCTACATCGCGGACCACGGCAGCCTTCACCGAGCCGACGTCCGTCAGAATGGCGCCCGGGGCAAGATGCGGCGCGATCCGCTGCGCGATGGCGCCATAGGCGCCGACGGGGACGCACAGGATCACCAGATCGGCACCTTTCACCGCTTCGGCCGGATCCTCGTAGGCCGATTCCACCAGCCCGAGCTGCAGCGCCGTCGCGCGCGTCGCTACCGTCCTGGCGCTACCGACGATGGAGCCGACAGTCCCATTCCGTCGGCGCAAGGCATGGCTGATCGAAGAGCCGATAAGCCCGATCCCGATCAGCGCAACCCGCTGGAACAGGGGACCTGTCATCGCCCCGTCCCGCTCATGAAAGCGCCGACAGCTTCGACCACCGCGCGGTTCTCGGCCTCCGTACCGATCGTGATTCTGAGCGCGCCGGGCAGGCTGTAGGCGCCCATCTTGCGCACGATGACTCCCCGCGACTGGAGGAAAGTATTCGCCGCGTCGGCATCCCGGCCGCTCTCATTCGGGAAATGCACCAGGATGAAGTTTGCAACACTGGGCGTCACCACGAGCCCGAGCTTTTCCAGCTCCGCTGCAAGCCAGGGCAGCCACCTCTCATTGTGCGCAACCGAAGTCTCGACATGCCTCCCGTCCTCGAGTGCCGCGACCCCGGCCGCGATGGCCGGCGCGGACACGTTGAACGGGCCACGGATACGGTTCAGCACGTCTGCGACCGATTCGGGGCAATACGCCCACCCGAGTCGCAGGGCGGCCAAGCCGTGGATTTTCGAGAACGTGCGCGTCATCACCGTGTTGCCGGTGGTGGCGACGAGCTCGATGCCCGCCTCGTAGTCGTTGCGCCGGACGTATTCGCTATAGGCGGCATCGAGCACGAGCAGCACGTTCTCCGGCAAACCCTGACGCAGCCGACGCACCTCATCGAACGGGATATACGTGCCCGTCGGATTGTTGGGGTTGGCGACGAACACCATCTTCGTCTTTGGCGTCACGCGCGCGAGGATGGCGTCGACGTCGGTGTGAAGATCCTTCTCCGGCGCGACGACCGGCGTGGCCCCGCAGCCGAGCGTGACGATCCGGTAAACGAGGAACCCGTGCTCGGTAAAGATAGCCTCGTCGCCGGGCTCCAGGTAGGCGTGGGCCAGCAGGTTCAGCAACTCGTCCGAGCCGGCACCGCAGACGATGCGGTCGGGGTTGAGGCCGTGGGCGCGCGCGATTGCCTTCCGCAGCTCCGCCGCGCTGCCATCGGGGTATCGCTCGAGACTGTCTGCGGCGGCCTTGAATGCAGCCACCGCCGCGGGGCTGGGCCCCAGCGGGTTCTCGTTCGACGAAAGCTTGATCGGCTCAATGCCGCCGGGCACGCTGCTTTCACCCGGCACATACGCCTCGATCTCCATGACACCCCGCTTGGGGGTCGGCATTCCGCTGGCCATGACGCGTCTGCTGATCCTGATGCTTGAATTCGGCCCGATTGATATGCGCGCCGCCCTGTGAAAGCAAACAAACGATTGACTTTCTTGGGCGACAGCCTAGCTAGCCCAATCAAGAGCTTCAGCGCCATGCGCCGCATGGCCCTCGCGCGGTAATTGCATGAAAACGGCAGGGCAGCACTGTTGAGGGTTGAGCCATGAACACGGTCAATCCGCAGGAGTTCGACCTCGGTGCCGAGCCCCGCGTCTCAGAAGCACAGCGGCCGTCGAGCCAGACGATGCATTTCGATGAGCCGCTGGTTCTCGATTGCGGCCAGACGCTGGCGCCGTTTTCGCAGGCCTATCAGACCTACGGCGAGCTCAACGCGGACAAGTCGAACGCCATACTGGTCTGTCACGCGCTGACTGGTGATCAGCACGTGGCCAATCCGCACCCCGTGACGGGCAAGCCCGGCTGGTGGGAAACGATGGTCGGCCCCGGCAAGCCGATCGACACGAACCGGTTCTTCGTCATCTGTCCGAACATTATTGGCGGATGCATGGGTTCGACCGGCCCTGCTTCGGTCAATCCGAAGACTGGAAAGCCGTACGGGCTGAGCTTTCCCGTGATCACCATCGGCGACATGGTGGATGCCCAGGTGCGGCTGATCGACAGGCTGGGCATCGACCAGCTTTTCAGCGTGATCGGCGGCTCGATGGGCGGCATGCAGGTGCTGGAGTGGGCAGCGCGCCATACGGAGCGTGTGTTCACGGCCGTGCCGATCGCGACGGCGGCCTGGCACTCGTCGCAGAACATTGCCTTCCATGAGGTCGGCCGGCAGGCGGTGATGGCGGACCCCGACTGGTGCGGCGGCCGCTATCTGGAGCTGGGGCGGGTACCGCGGCGCGGGCTGGCTGTGGCGCGCATGGCCGCGCACATCACCTATCTTTCCGAGGAAGCCCTGCACCGGAAGTTCGGTCGCAACCTGCAGGACCGGACCGCCCGGTCATTCTCGTTCAGCGCCGATTTCCAGGTCGAAAGCTATCTGCGCCACCAGGGGATCAGCTTCGTCGATCGCTTCGACGCGAACAGCTATCTCTATATCACCCGCGCGATGGACTACTTCGACCTGGCGGCCGAGCATGGCGACGTGCTGGCCAACGCCTTCAAGGGCACGAAGACCCGCTTTTGCGTCGTCTCGTTCACCAGCGACTGGCTTTATCCGACCCGCGAATCGAAGGAGATCGTGCAGGCGCTCAACGCGGTGGCTGCCAACGTGTCATTCGTCGAGATCGAGAGCGACAAGGGCCATGACGCGTTTCTGCTCGATGAGCCGGAGCTGTTCGCGACTGTCCGCGGCTTCATCAATTCGGCAGCGGCCAAGCGCGGCATTGCGCCCGCACACGTGGGCTGAGGCTCTCGAGGTAAGATCAGCCCATGCTCAGATCGCAACAGCCGCTGCAAACCACCGCTCGGGTGGACCACCTTCTCATTGCGGAGATGGTGGCCGAGGGAGCGCGCGTGCTGGACGTCGGCTGCGGGGATGGTGCGCTGCTGCAACTCCTGACCGACACGAAGGGTGTCGATGGGCGCGGGATCGAGATCGAGCGCGAGCGCGTGAATGCCTGCGTGGCACGGGGGCTGTCGGTCATCCAGGGCGATGCCGATCAGGACCTCGACGACTACCCGGATGATGCGTTCGACTATGCCATCTTGAGCCTGACCATCCAGGCGACGCTGAGACCGAAGGCGGTGCTCGAGAATCTGCTTCGCATCGGCCGGCGCGCGATCGTCTCGTTCCCGAACTTCGGCCACTGGCAGGTTCGGACGCGGCTTCTGCTCACCGGACGCATGCCTCAGACGGAAAACCTGCCCGAGCCCTGGTACGAATCGCCGAACGCCCACCTTTGCACGATCCGGGACTTTGCCGAGCTGTGCGCAAAGGTGAATGCCAGCGTCGAGCGCTCAGCCGCGTTCAACTCGTCCGGCCGGCAGCTCTCGACCCGCGTACCCCTTACCGTGCAGAACATTTTCGGCGAAAAGGCCGTGTTTCTTCTGAAACGCCGGTCGGCCTACTAGCGCCGAGGAGAGCTGGCCGGGGCGAGATCTGCATGGTTCTCGCATTCACGGACTTGCCCTTCTCGGTCTCGTTCCTGGGGCTGACGCCTCCTGGTGCCGTCACTAATCGGCCGAGGACGCGGGTCGAAGCCTTCTTGACGATGGGTGCGGTGAGCTCCTTGCGAGCTTCGACCATGATGATGCCGCCGAATCCGCGCGACAGGCGTGCGCCGACGCGCTCGAAGGCTGTGGCGGAGCGCATCACCATCTGCGACTCGACTGGCGGTACGTAAAGTCCCTGGGACCATGCGTACGGGCTGAACATCGATTCGTTCAGGAGTTGTTCGAGCTGGCTGCGGCTATAGGGGCGGCCCTGGCCGAAGGGCGTCCGGTCGAGCCGGGCCCAGACTCCCCTGCGGTTCGGCACGATCATCATCAGCCGGCCTTGCGGGGCGAGCACGCGCCAGACCTCGCGCAACAGCGGCCGCGGACGGTCGGCCGTCTCCAGGCAGTGGACGGCAAGCAGTCTGTCCACCGAATTGTCGGGAAGCGGCAGTTGCTCCTCCTCGACGAGGACACTCATCTTCGGTCCGGTCTCCGGCCAGACGAGCGCACCTTGCGCGGCCGGCATCAGTGCACCGATGCGCAGGGCCTCGCCTCGGAAGGAACCCAGATAGGGTGTAGCGAAGCCGAGGCCGATCAGCGTCTCGCCCTGCAGCCTGCGCCAGCGCGCCCGGATGCGGTGAGCAAGCAGCCGGCGCACCATGAGCCCAAGCGGCCGGTTGTAGAAGTTCCGCAGCTCGGCAACATCAGAATTCATAATCGTTCGCTGGCCAGTGCTCGCCTGTGGAGTTCATCAACCATGAATCCGGTATCGAGCGCTGGCGGTTGCAATCCCAGGACCCGCTGGTACGTTTCGCTGCAGATCACCTGACGACAGATAGCCTTCATGGAGCTCCCAGCCGTGGCAAAGCTCGAAATCCACCAGTTTCCTTGCCTCAGCGATAACTTCGGCGTGCTGATCAGGGATGCCGATGCCGACGTGGTCGCATCGATCGATGCGCCGGAAGCTGAGGCCGTGAAGCGCGCGCTTGCCGAAAAGGGCTGGCGCCTCACACACATACTTACCACGCATTATCACGCTGACCACACCGACGGGAACCTGGCGCTCAAGGCGGAGACGAACTGCACCATCATCGGTCCGCGCGCCGAGGCGGCCAAGATCCCGGGGCTCGACCAGGCCGTCGGCGAGGGTGACGTGTTCTCCTTCGGCTCATTCCAGGTGCATGTGTTCGACTGCCCGGGCCATACGGCCGGCCACATCATCTATTGGATCCCGGCGGCGGACGTCGCCTTCGTCGGCGACGTGCTGTTTGCCATTGGCTGCGGCCGCGTGAACGAGGCGCCCTACGAGACGATGTGGCAATCGCTCGAGAAGGTGATGGCGCTGCCGCCCTCGACCCAGGTCTACTTCGGGCACGAGTACACATTGTCCAACGCCAAGTTCGCCCTGACGATCGAGCCAGAGAACGACGCGCTGCAGCAGCGCACGAAGGAAATCGAGCGGATGAGAGCGGCGGGCGAACCCACGTCGCCCACACGCATCGACCTGGAGCTCGCGACCAATCCCTTCCTGCGGCCGAACAGCCCCGATATCCGCAAGAGGCTCGGGATGGAAGGCGAGCCGGACTGGAAGGTGTTCGGCGAAATCCGCGATCGCAAGAATCGGGCGTAAAGCGGCACGAACGGCGGCTGCCTTCGTGAGCTCGTGAAGATTGCCAGGATGGGAAGTCGTGATCCTGCACATCGCGACTTCACCCCCTTTACTAGCTCACGCAGCAACTCGCGCGGAGGTTTCGCGCGGCGACTTCTGCCCCACTGGCCTCGCCTGAAATGTTATCCACGAAGCATGCACGCCTGAAACTGCGATAAGCGGCTGATTTCACAGGTTGATTGTTGAAGATCGGGATTAGCGGCCCCCGTGCGCTTGCGGCGCCCCTGCGACTCGTAAAGAGTCCCGAATCTAAGTGGTGAATGTGGCGGGCAGCGGGGGCTTACGAATGAAGCGCGAGACTTCAGGGCAGATCCTGAGTGCGGTGTTTGTCGACTATGACAACATCTATCTGTCACTGAAACGCAGGAATGAGGAAGCCGCCAAGCGGTTCGCCAAGGACGCCAGTGTGTGGCTGGCCGAGATCGAAAGCGGCCGCCTCATCGCCCCGACCAACAAGCTGCCCAGCAACGTCCAGCGTCGGATCGTTCTCAACCGGTGCTATGGCAACCCCGTGCCGCGCCGCAACCAGAACGACAATTCGACGGACATGAACTCCTTCCCGTTTGTGCGGCACCATTTCCTGCGCGCGGGCTTCGAGGTCGTGGACTGTCCGCCGCTGACGGCGCAACTCAAGAATTCCTCTGACATTCGCATGGTGATGGACGTTCGTGACTACCTTCATCACGAGACGTATTTCGATGAGTTCATCATCCTGTCGGGTGACGCGGATTTCACGCCCGTGCTGCACCGCCTGCGCGCGCACGCCCGCCGGACGGTGGTCTTTGCGAACGATTTCACGGCTGCACCTTACGTGGCCATCGCCGACGGCGAGATCCGCGAAGCGGACCTGATGAACGTGATCCTTGGCAGCAGTGCGCCTGCCGGCGACAAGGCGACAGGCGGCAGTGATTTGCGGCGCGAAATCATGGCCGAGATCACCGGGGCCGTACGCAATTCAGGCTCGCCTGTGCCACTCGAAGCCCTTGCGGAACGGGCAACCCGGGCGCTCGGGCACGATCGCACTGTAGGCACCAATTGGGCCGGTGCCGGCAGCTTCCGCGACCTGCTGCTCCAGAGCCTGCCGGACGGCATCCGGCTCAGCGAGCAGCCGCCGTACGTCGTTTATGATGCAACGCGCAAGGCACAGCCCGAGGAGCCGCTGCTCACCTCGCGAACGGAGCGCTCCGACCGGCCGGCGGCACTGACGGCCCCGCGTCAGCCACGCTCATCGGCAGCGGCGGCTGCAGCAGCTCTGACGCAGGCGCTCGACCCTTTGACGGCAGCGAAGCGGGTGACCTCGGGGCAGTCGCCATCTGAGCAGCCGGGCTACCGCCCGACCAGCACGCCGCTCTCGCAGCAACTGCGTGAAAGCAGCGTCGACATCGCACCAGCCGCCACACAGCGCAATGTTTCCGCGCCAACTGCCGCCGCACCGGCGCGCAATGCCGATTCGGCGACTGCGCTCCAGCAGTCGATTGCGCGGATTCACGAGGCCTGCCAGGCTCCCCCGCTCTCCCCGCCGGAATACAGGGCTCTGTTCGAGCTGCTGGCTCAGGAGATCAATACCTCTGGCCTGCAGGGTGCCCAGACCATCGCTAACGTCGCCGCCCGCACCCGCGAGCTCGGCCTCGACATCCGCCGGGACGACATCCGCTTTGCCCTCGATGTGGTGGGTGAGGCCGACCCGTGGTTCGAGCAGGGGGCTTCGGCCAACCTGTTCGCGGGCCGCTTCCGCAACTTCGTCGTCGCACGCTGCCGCAGCCATGGCCTCAAGCTGACGCCCGACGAAATCGATCTGATCGATGCCTGGTTCACGGGCGCAGGCTCCGGGCCGGCGGCAGGCAGACCGTCCGGTCAGTCGACCGGCCAGTCGCTCACCCGGACGACCTCAACGCAACCTGCTTCACTCGCCAGTCCAGACACGCGGAGCGAGCGCTGGTGGAGCGCCGGCGACCGGCAGCCCGTTCAGAGCGAGCAGGCGGCTTCACCCCGGCCCCCAACGACTCACGCTCCCGAGCCGGCTGCGGCGGATGACTTCCCCGAGGGCGATGAGTTCCCGCGCATCGTGAGAACCCGTCTGCGCGGTTGACGGCGAGGGCGAGTGCTGGCCCGAGTAAGCTCAGGCCAGCAACCGTTTTCAGTTCGCCGCCGATGGCAAGCCATTCAGGCTCTGGTGCCTGCGGCCTGCTTATGGGCCTCGACAAAGTCACCGAGGCTCGTGAACCGGAAATCGCACTTGGGCATGCTCTCCGGTTTCATCGTCGCGCCGAAGCCGCCTGCTTCGTGCCGGCGGTGAATCCAGCATGATGCGAGGCCCATCTGATTGGCTGGTGCGTGATCGTGAAACAGGCTTTCGGCCGTGTGCAGGATCTGCGCCTTCTCAACGCCGAGCGTCTTCAGCTTATCCAGCATGTACTCGAAATTCCGTAGCGTCGGCTTGTAGGAGCCGATGTCTTCGGCGGTGTAGATGGCATCGAACGCGACTCCGAGCTTGCTATTGCTGAGCGCGAAGCTCGCGTTGTCGACATTCGATAGAATGACGAGTTTATAGTGCTGCTTCAGATAGCGCAGCGCCTCGGCGGTATCCGGGAACGCCGGCCAGTTGCCGACCGAGTTGCCATAGGCCTGGCATTCCTCGCCGGTCACCGGCACGCCCCACTCCTCCGCGAGACGCTTGTAAACGGTGGCCAGCAGATCGCTGTATCTCTTGGCTGGCGTCCAGGCCTGCTGCGAGGATTCGTGGCGCGCGTGCGCTTCCAGGATGTCATCGCGGGAGAGCGGGCGCTTGACGCGGCTCGTCAGCGGCTCGAGCGCATTCACCATGCCGCTTTCCCAGTCGATCAGTGTTCCGTAGCAGTCGAACGTCAGGGTTGTGAAATCTTGCAGGTTCATGGAAAGCATCTCCGGTTCTTGCTGCCGGAGTTATGGGAGAGCCACGCTGGCGGCGCAAGGTGGTCCTGGGTTGGCCGGGAGGATCTTTCCCCGCCGTTGATCGGGAACCGTGATCAGATCCGGCGAACGTGCTCGCTGCCGGGTTGAGCCGCCCGCGCGACCAGCGCAACCTCTACCCGGTTCCGCACGTGCAGCTTCTGCATGATGTTCGTCATGTGGTGCTTTATCGTCTTCTCACTGACGTTCAACTGTCGGGCGATCTCTTTATTCGTCAGACCTCGGGCGAGCTGACGGACGATCTGCTCCTCTCGATAGGTGAGGTCGGACAGATCGCTCCTGGGGCCAACCGAATTCACCTTCGCGATCTGCGGTCGCCTCAGCAGGCGAGCAGCCAGCTCGGGCATGACATAGAGCTCGCCACGGTGGATCGAGAAGAGGACGCGCACGAGATCCGTCGAACTGATCCCTTTGACCAGATAGCCCTTGGCGCCCGCCTGCATGGCCCCCGAGACGTCATCCTCGTTCTCGGAGACCGTGAGCATGACGAGCTTGGTAGAGGGGAAATTCTGGGAAATTGCCGTTGCCGCGGATAGGCCGCCACCTTTGATGCCAATGTCGAGGAGCACCACGTCCGGGACTGTGCGCTTCATGATGGCGAACGCGTCTTCGAGCCCGTTGGCCTCACCGATGACCTCAATTCCGGAAGCGGACTGCAGGACGTGAATGACTCCCGCTCTGAACAATGGGTGGTCATCGATAACCAGAATGCGAATGTTGGAGTTCGACATTGACTACTCAATCGCCTCCCTCAAAACAAAACGAGCAACCAGTCTGGTGCCTGCACCGCGAACCGAATGGATCTCCAATATGCCACCGAGGGATTGGATCCTGTCGGACAACCAGCCAAGACCGAGACCGTATCGTGGCTTGCTTTCAGGATCAAAGCCCAATCCGGAATCGCTTACCTCGACCTCGAGGACATCATTCAGCATGGATGCTCGGAGCTTCTGCCCGGCTCCCCCGGCATGGCGGAATGCATTGCACATCGCTTCCCGAACGAATCTGTAAAGGCAGATTTTCAAAGGCGCGGGTGAGTGCTTCGGTAGATTAGTCGCAATTTCACAACAAATGGTTGTGCCCGTGAGCCGTTCGTGGTTTCTGACGGCGAGTGCCAGTGCTTCGGAAAGTGTCGCAGCCTCGAGTTCGGGAACCGTCAGCCCTGCCGAGAGATTGCGAATTTCCTTGAGCGAGTCCGAAAGGGCGGACCTGATAACCTCGATAGCAATTCCCGCACCACGCTGTGGCGATGAGCCCGTTTCCGGTGACTGAACGGCATCAAGCCGTAATAACGCGAGCCCGATCAACTGCGCGGGCCCGTCGTGCAGTTCAGCTCCGATCTGACGCAGAAACCGCTCCATGTTCATTTCGGTGCGCCGATTGGCATCGGCGAGACGTTCCTGGAGTTCGGAATTCTCGGCAAGCAGTTCTGTGAGTTCCGAAACGCGGCGCGTCAGGGCATTCTGCTGGTCGCGAATCGTGCGGCTGCCGCGACCAACAATCCCGGAGAGCCCGCCCAGCATTATCCCGGAAAGAATTGCAACGATGATCCAGCTTTGTTGCCGTGCGCTCTGGATGTCCTTTCTGAGTTGGTCCGCGACAGCATATATTTCCGCGACTGCAATGATCCGTTGTGTACCTAGTGCCCGCACGGGAAGGTATATTTCCATCAGTGGCAGAGCTTTCGTTCGTTCGACCTCGTTTTCGGCGTCATCGAGATCATTGAATTCAACTTCGATGTGCCCCTGCCAGGCGCGAGCTAATCTTGGGGTAACCGGATAAACCTTCCCGACATTTTCATGATAGGTGCTGTAGATGATTTCCCCGTTCGGACCCCAAACCTTGATGGCAGCCATCTGGTCCGTACGGTTCACGAGAGCATCGAGTGTTTTGGCCGATGCCGTGGGCAGGCTGGCCTTGTCGGTCAAGGCCTGCACATGCGGCTCGATGAAGCTGTTCATATAGAGGGCGGCTGCTGCGGCCGTATTGTTGAGAACGCCTTCCTCGATTCGTCCTGCCACCCAGGAACCGAGAACCGCCATGCTGCAACCGATAATGATTGCAGCCACGAGACTGAACTGTCCGGAAAGGCTGAGCCCGCGGTAACGTGCTGCCAATCTGGAGATCAGATGGAATGGTCTCGTGATTTCCAGCGCCTGAACATCGAGCCGAAGACTGCTCCAGAATGCATGCTGCTGCACGGGAAACTGCCCACGTTGGACCAAAGTCTGTTGTGTGAATATCCGGTGGTGGTAACGTTCATTATGGTACTACGCAGCTTATAATGCTGGAAGGGCTAACTGAGACAATCAGGCTACGAATTGGGTTAATCGGGTATGGACGGCATAAGGAATGGTCAGCCGTTCCAGTACTGGAAAGCGATGGCATACTTGAAAGCGGGTATGGCTGCTCTCGCCATGCTTGCCGTCTGCGTGACCACGTCGGCAGCGGTGGCTCATAGCGATTTGCCCCCGCCGCGCGGTGTCCTGCTGGCCCCACTGTTTCAGCTGCTGACGCAAGAGGGCCGACCTCTGCGACGGGCGGATATCAGAGGCAAACCGTTCATCGTCGTATTCGGGTTTACCGATTGCCCGAGCGTCTGTCCGACGGCGCTTCTCGATATGACCAATCTGCTGGCCGACCTTGGTCCTGACGGTGACCGGCTTAAGGTTCTGTTCGTGTCCGTCGATCCTGAGCGCGATACGCCCGAGCAGCTGAAGAAGTTTCTTGCTTCGTTCGATCC
>JAWLCO010000071.1:0-19908 GCA_041687075.1 Hyphomicrobiaceae bacterium
GGCGCATCCGGGATGACGGGTGGTTGTTCCCCCTCCCCCTTGCGGGGAGGGGTTTAGGGGTGGGGGTGCTCTGGCGCAAACGTCTCGGTCGTGGCCTCACCCCACCCGCGCGGCTCCGCCGCGCAGCCCTCCCCGTCGAGGGGAGGGCTGGGGTCGGCCGTGTTGCAACGGACCCTGCCAACTCTCTACCTCACCCATCATCCCGTGCGCGGTGCAGCGCCAAGCGGTGCACCGCAGACACGGGATCTTCCGGCTGGCGAGGTCGTGCCCACGGCAAGATCCCGGATCAGCACTGCACCATTGCATGGTGCGGCGCATCCGGGATGACGGCTGGTTGTGTTTCGGGAAGTCACGGCACAGACGGCGCCTTTCCCCCTCCCCCTTGCGGGGAGGGGTTAAGGGGTAGGGGTGCTCTGGCGCAAACGTCTCGGTCGTGGCCCCACCCCACCCGCGCGGCTTCGCCGCGCAGCCCTCCCCGTCGAGGGGAGGGCTGGGGTCGGCCATGTTGCAACGGACCCTGCCAACTCTCTACCTCACCCGTCATCCCGTGCGCGGTGCAGCGCCAAGCGGTGCACCGCAGACACGGGATCTTCCGGCTGGCGAGGTCGTGCCCCCGCGGCAAGATTCCGGATCAGCACCGCACCATGTCATGCTGCGGCGCATCCGGGACGGGTGGGTGGTGCTAGTAAACCACCACGCTGCGAATGCTCTTGCCGGAGTGCATCAGGTCGAAACCTTCGTTGATGCGCTCCAGCGGCAGGGTGTGGGTGATCATGGGATCGATCTGGATCTTGCCGTCCATGTACCATTCGACGATCTTCGGCACGTCCGTGCGGCCCCTGGCGCCGCCGAAGGCCGTCCCCTTCCACACGCGGCCCGTCACGAGTTGGAATGGCCGGGTGCGGATCTCCTGGCCAGCGCCGGCAACGCCGATGATGATCGATTGGCCCCAGCCGCGATGGCAGGCCTCCAGCGCCGTGCGCATCACGTCCACATTGCCCGTGCAGTCGAACGTGTAGTCGGCGCCGCCGATCTGGTCCGCACCACGCTTCGTCATGTTGACGAGGTACGGAACGAGGTCTTCGCCGATCTCCTTCGGGTTGACGAAATGCGTCATGCCGAAGCGCTCGCCCCAGGCCTTCTTCTCGTTGTTGATGTCAACACCGATGATCATGTCGGCGCCGACGAGACGCAGGCCCTGGATGACATTGAGGCCGATGCCGCCCAGGCCGAACACGACGGCCGTCGAGCCCGGCTCCACCCTGGCCGTGTTGATGACGGCGCCGATGCCGGTGGTCACGCCGCAGCCGATGTAGCAGACCTTGTCGAACGGCGCGTCCTCGCGGATCTTCGCCACTGCGATCTCCGGCAGCACCGTGAAATTGGAGAAGGTGGAAGTGCCCATGTAGTGGTGCACCATCTTGCCTTCGTAAGTGAACCGGCTGGTCCCGTCGGGCATCACACCCTGCCCCTGCGTGGCGCGGATGGCCGTGCACAGGTTCGTTTTCTGCGACAAGCAGGACGGACAATTCCGGCACTCGGGCGTGTAGAGCGGAATAACGTGGTCGCCTTTCTTGACGCTCGTCACCCCGGGGCCGACGTCGACGACGATGCCTGCCCCCTCATGGCCGAGCACGGCCGGGAACAGCCCCTCCGGGTCCGCGCCCGACAGCGTGAAATCGTCGGTATGGCAGATGCCCGTTGCCTTGACCTCGACGAGGACCTCCCCCTCTTTCGGACCTTCCAGGTCCAGCTCGACGATTTCGAGCGGCTTGGCCTTTTCGAATGCAATGGCGGCGCGCGTCTTCATCTCACTGCTCCTAATGTGGATGGAGGTCGACCTACGCGCCCGATTATGCCAGCGCAAGCAGGTGTCGGAAACAACCATCAGGAATAGTCGCTGTTGAAACCTCAACAGCGGCTGAAGCAATGAGAATGAAACGCCTGGAGCAGAGGGCCTGAAGCTCCTCGTCCCGCGGGCTCAGTCGCGCTCGATGTCGAGCACTTCGCCCGTCACGATATTGATTTTTACCTCGATCTCGCGCCCCTGGCCATCGCTGCCTTCGACCTCCCAGTGGTCGTTGTCACGGTCGATTTCTGCAATGTGCGTCATCCCGTTGTTGCGTGCAATTTGCGCGGCCTGCTCGGGCGACACGCCGGCCTGCTGCTGACCGGTTGGAGGTTGGCCCTGCGGCGCCGGCGCTGTCTGTTGCGCGAGCGCTGCGCCGCCAATGCCAAGAGCCGCGATGGCAATCATCGCCATGCCAGACTTGCCGATCATTACAACACCTCCTTAACCACGACTTCAGCGTCAGGCGGGACCGCGCCGCGCCTGACTGCGGAAACCCGACAGGGCCAGCGAGGCACCACAGACAGAGTGACGCAGCATCGGCCGAACAGGTCTCACCTCCCCCGCTCGCCGATGCCGATCCTGGACCACGCGCTGCCGTACCGAGGAGTGCGTGGAATGCGAGGGCGACGACGATTCAGGCATTTGCATAGCCGCTCGTGCGCCACTAGCATCCGCCCGGAAACATCAGGGCTGCACTGCAGCCGTTCGAAAGGGATGGCAGGGAGATGGCGACATCAGTTCGGGGCCAGGCGCGCGAGAACATAGACACGGCGATTGCAGTGCTCCGGCAGCGGTTCGGAGAGCGGCTGCAGACGGGAGAGGCCATCCGCCAGCAACACGGCCATACGCTGACCTGGGTTCCCAATCAGCCGCCGGACGCCGTCGTGTGGCCCGAGTCCACCGAGGAGGTGCAGGACATCGTCAAGGTGGCGGCAAGCCATCGCGTGCCGCTGATCCCGTTCGGCGCGGGCACCTCGCTGGAGGGCCACGTGAACGCGCCCCTCGGCGGCATCTCCGTCGACCTCTCCCGCATGAACCGCGTGCTGCAGGTCAACGACCGGGATCTCGACTGCCTCGTTCAGGCGGGCGTTTCCCGCAAACAGATCAACGACCACCTGCGCGACATGGGGCTCTTTTTCCCTATCGACCCGGGCGCCGAGGAGGCAACTCTCGGCGGCATGGCTTCGACGCGGGCTTCCGGCACAAATGCCGTGCGCTACGGCACCATGCGCGAGAACGTGCTGAACATCACCGCCGTGATGGCGGACGGATCAGTCGTGCGCACGGCACGGCGGGCGCGGAAGTCGGCGGCGGGATACGACCTGACGCGTCTGCTGATCGGCTCCGAGGGTACGCTCGGCATCATCACTGAGCTGACGGTGCGGCTCTACGGCATCCCTGAGGTGATCCTGGCGGCGGTCTGCCCCTTCAAGACCATCGAAGGCGCCTGCAACGCTGTCATCCAGTCGATCCAGCTCGGCCTGGGGATCGCCCGCATGGAGCTGCTCGACGAGGTGCAGGTTCGTGCCGTCAACAACCACTCGAAGACGAGCTTCGAGGAGAGCCCGACCCTGTTCCTCGAATTTCACGGCACCGAGGTCTCCGCGCGGGATCAGGTCGAGCAATTCAAGGAGATTGCTTTGTCGGAAGGCGCCATCCGCTTCGATTGGGCCGAGAAGGAGGAGGATCGGCGCCGGCTCTGGAAGGCGCGCCACGACGCCTACTGGGCCGTCAAGTCCACCTGGCCCGGGCACGATGTGCTTGCGACCGACGTTTGCGTGCCGATCTCCCGGCTCGCCGAGTGCGTGGTCGAGACGCAGAAGGACATCAAGGAGCACGGCCTGATCGCCCCGATCGTCGGCCACGTCGGCGACGGCAATTTCCACACCTCGCCGGTGTTCGCCAAGAACGACCCGGCCGCGCGCGCCAAAATAGAGGGCTTCCTCCAGCGCCTCGCCGAGCGCGCCATTGCCATGGACGGCACCTGCACCGGCGAGCATGGCGTCGGCCAGGGCAAGATGAAGTACCTCGAATCCGAGCTGGGTCACGGCCTCGACATCATGCGCCAGATCAAGCGCACGCTCGACCCGCTGGACATCATGAACCCGGGGAAGATCGTCGCGCTGGCGAATTGAGATCATTCCTGCTCCCCTCCCCTGTTGCCGGGAGGGGTTTTGGCGGTTGGGGGGCGTGTCAATCGCACCCCGCCCGCACGGCCTCTCCGCGCCGCCCTCCCCGTCGTAATCGTAACGGGCGCGCTGGAGTCCGCTCGCGATCACGACGCCGAGCCACCAGCCTCAATTCAGCTTGGACGCCTCGCGCCGCAGTGCGCCGAGGATCGGTTCATAGGCTTCCTCGTCGCGGGCTTCGGGGTAGATCATATAGACGGGGTAGATGAACTTGCGCACGCGCTTCGGCAGGCGCAGGCGGCCGCGTGCGATGTGCTGCTTCACCATGCGCATGGGGAAGTAGCCGGATGCTGAATTGCCGAGCACGTAAGGAAGCGCCAGCGGCCCGAGATCCATATTGAGCCCTGGTGTCGCCAGCTCCGGATGCGCTGAAGCGTGGTCGACCTGGAAATCGGGGCCCCAATTGACGAACACATAATCCGCGCTATTGCGGCGGCCGCCGGCCTTGCCACTGGTGACGAGCACGAACTCCTCATCGAACAGATGCTCCACGATGAGCCCTGGCGGCTGCACGGGCCGGTAGACGACCGCCAGGTCGAGCGTTCCCTCCAACAGCCGCTGCGTCAGCACGGATGACAGCCCGGCCGTCGTCGAGATGGCGATATCAGGAATGCTGCTGCGCAGCCACGCCACCCACTTCAGAAGAAATCCTTCCCACAGGCTGAGCGGTCCACCGACGGAGAGGTGATCCCGGTGCTGATCGGACAGCCCCACCTCGAGCTGCGCGTGCTGCCAGACCCGCACCAACGCCAGCGCATGCTTGCGAAACTGCTCACCCGCGGCCGTCAGTGCGGCGCCATACTTGGAGCGCTGGAACAGCGGCCGCCCCAGCAGATCCTCCAGCACCTTGACCCTTGCACTGACCGTCGACTGGGTCACGTGCATCTTGCGCGCTGCCTCGATGAAGCTGCCGGTTTCGGCAACTGTCAGGAAGGTTCGAGCCAGATTGATGTCCATGATCTGGAGCGTGTTGCGGCTGCGAATTCGCAGCCTTTTCTTGATCGTTTCCCCCGCTTCGATGAACTATCGAAATGTTCGATAGAAGTCACCGGAAAAATCCGTTTGTGGACTCATTTGAATCTACCCACATTGCTCGCGACTCGAAGAAGAATCGAGTCAAGTGCCCTCAACCGGGCCTAGAGACGGAGATAGACAGAAGGAACGTCGACATGAAGGCAAAGACGGCCAAACCTGCTGCGAAAAAAGCTGCTGCGAAAGCTCCCGCCAAGAAGGCCCCTGCGAAGAAGAAGAAGTAAAGCATCGGGTTAAGCCCGCAGTCACGGAGCATCTCGTGTCGCGCATCACAGCCCTGGTCGTGAGTGTGGCGGCAGTAGCGTTCGGTGCGGAGGCTGCCGCGACGGTGTCCCTGACGAACCGCGACGATCGTGAGCACAAGGTCACCGTCGTCGAGAGCGAGCGCCGTCAGGAGCACACATTGGCGCCATCGGCGGTCCTCGAAGGGATTTGCCCGAACGGCTGCGTAATTCGCCTCAATGACAGCGAAGACGACGAGTACAAGCTCGAAGGCAACGAGATGGTCTCGATCGAGGACGGCTTCGTCTACTACGACGGGCCCGAGACCCCGGAACAGCCCGTTCCGGACGAGCACGGTGCAGACGACGAGAAGTAGACTGCGGGTGTCACGCCTTTCAGGAGCTCAGGACGCGCGATGCGCCTTCGGGCTCCTTTTCCTTGACCCGGGGCTCGACCGTGAGCAGGTTCCGCGCCCGGGCCACGGCAGCTTCATCGGCCACCGGTGGCGCGACCCGGCGGAATGCTCCCATTTTTCTCTGGAAAACATCCGCCAGCGCGTCATCGACGTCGCGCATGACAGCGGTGTGCCCGAGATCGGCGAGGCTCGTCACCCCGTGCTCGCGAACACCGCAGGGCACGATTCCGCCGAAGTGCGTAAGGTCCGGCGAGACGTTGAGGCTCAGCCCGTGGAAACTGATCCAGCGGCGCAACCGGATACCGATGGCGGCGATCTTGTCCTCGATGCCTTCACCACGCTCTGGCCGGCGCACCCAGACCCCCACGCGGTCAGCGCGCGTCTCGCCCTGAACGCCAAACGCGGCCAGCGAGTCGATCACCCAGCTCTCGAGCGCCCGCACGAAGGCGCGCACGTCGCCGGTACGCCGGCGGACTTCGAGCATCGCATAGACGACCCGTTGCCCCGGCCCATGATACGTGAGCTGCCCGCCACGTCCGGCACGATAAACGGGAAACCGGTTCGGGTCGATGAGGTCCTCCCAGCGCGTGCTCGTGCCCGCCGTATAGAGCGGCGGGTGCTCGAGCAGCCAGACGAGCTCCGGCGCCCTGCCCGCTGCTATGGCCGCGACCCGGGCCTCCATCACGGCCACGGCCTCGGCGTAGTCCACGAGCTCCGGGCTGACCGCCCAATCGACGGGGGGATTGTCTTCTACACTCATGATCGCGGCTGGCTTGATTGCGGCTCGCTTCGCCCCAGGTTCCTTTTGCCGCCATTCAAACCCACTCGTGCGCGAATGAACAGACGGTTCGCGCCGCCCCGGGGCAGCGAAGGGTGCCGCAACGTCGCAGGAGAGCCGAATCCCCGCCACGACTTCCTTGCGCCGGCGCGCCGGGTCTGGTACGTGAGGCGGCCTCTGGCGGACAGCTTGTGAGCCGCCGGGGAGTTTGCTAAGGGACGGATGTTCGTCCCCTGGTATGCGGTCGTGGCGGAACTGGTAGACGCACTACCTTGAGGTGGTAGCGCCCAAAAGGCGTGGAGGTTCGAGTCCTCTCGACCGCACCAGATTGACATCATAAGGGTTCAGCCCTCCTTATTGGCACTAACGGAAGCGGTTTGTCCCAGTTGGACGAACTGCGAGGCCTGGAAGCCGCATAGCGCCCAAGCCGGCGCTGAATCCCCCATCCATTGCGGCGCCCGCCATCGCTGGGCTCTCTCTCGGACACGCCTCTGGGACCCATTGCCTGTTCCGCAGGAAAGACGATTGCTTCCCACAGGGGCAAGTCGCTCCACCCGTGGACATTCTCTCATGTCGGAATAATGTGCTTGCCAAGCAACTTTCGACGACATGGCGGGCGGGGCATCGATCGACCTCATGTCGACAACTCGCGCGTCCGCGTCACTGGGCCGTTCACGGTGGAGAGCCTGTCGCCTCATCGGGTCATTCCGTCGGATGAGGATGCGCTCGGCGATGAGCTGAATGCGCTCACCGGCAAGCGCCGCCGCTCCAGGCTCGCCGCCCCGCCGACCGACTTCGCCGAGATGGTGATCGAGCACCTCAAGACTGCCGGCGTGCATCAGGCCGAAAAGCGCGACACCATCCGCTTCACCTCCATCACGGGCTGGCCCGGCGAGTACATCGGCGCCGAGGCAATTTTTTCGGAAGGCGACCAGCAGCGCCGCGCCGCCATCCTCATCGGCCCCGAGTACGGCACGCTGTCCCGCGTCGATCTCGTTGCTGCCGCGCGCGAGGCGACCGACGCCCGCTTCGACGTTCTGATCGCCTGCGCGTTCGCTTATGAAGCCCATGCCTCCGAGCTGAGCCGCCTTGGGCCGCTGCCCATCCTGAAGGCGAAGATGAACCCTGAGCTCCACATGGCCGGGGAGCTCAAGAATACCGGCAAGGGCAACCTGTTCGTAGTCTTTGGTGAGCCGGACATCGACCTCATCGACCACGGCGACGACACGCTCTCCGTCAAGATCAACGGCGTCGACGTTTTCGATCCCAACACCGGCGAGATCCGCTCGGACGACACCAAGGGCATCGCCGCCTGGTTCATCGACACCGATTACGACGAAGAAAGCTTCTTCGTCCGCCAGGCCTACTTTCTCGGCGGCAACGATCCGTATAAATCATTGAAGTCAGCGCTCCGTGCCGAGATCAATGAAGAAGCCTGGGCGTCCCTGTATCGAGACGTGTCCCGCCCATTCCACCGGCCAAGCACGGGGCGGATTGCGGTGAAGGTGATCAATCATTTTGGTAATGAGGTGATGAAGGTTTTTAGGGTTTGACTGGGCGAGCCGAATGATCATTTTGTTCTTTTTTGTTTTCGCCGCTGGGCTTGTATGTGGCGCAGCTATCGTAGGTTTCGTGCTAGCAATTTACGCGTTTCGGCCGCATAGACTAGGTGACGTGCTAGCCCTAATCAGAGGCTCGCGATACGAGCAAGACGACAAATTAAACACGGCGGCTGTGGGGCTAGGCCTTTCGGCAGCGCTCCCCGCCATCGCGGGAATATCGTATGCGGTCAGCGGAACGAGATTCTTCGCTCAGTTCTTCGGATTGGCAGGCGAGTACTTCTGGATTTGGGTCGCCAGCGCATTTGCTGTTGGGTTTGCTCTGGGCCTGCTTCTACGTACCAGCATACACCAGTAGGGGCGGAGCGTTGTCATGGAATTCCGCATCGCCGAAACCTTCACCAGTGCTCTCGCCAAACTGCCTCGCGATGAGCAGAAGGCAGTAAAGACCTCCGTCTTCGATCTGCAAACCAACCCAGA
This sequence comes from Hyphomicrobiaceae bacterium, assembly GCA_041687075.1. Taxonomy (GTDB): domain Bacteria; phylum Pseudomonadota; class Alphaproteobacteria; order Rhizobiales; family Hyphomicrobiaceae; genus ZC4RG25. Next base: position 8,528 of record JAWLCO010000071.1, read on the forward strand.
TCACCCGAGCCTGCAGCTCCACCGTGTCGATGGATCGAAGGATCCAAATTTCTGGTCGGCGCGCGTCAATCGCGACATCCGCATCATCATTCACAGGACCGAGCGTAGCTTCCTGCTCGCCTACGTCGATCACCACGATGCGGCCTACAAGTGGGCCGAGCGGCGGCGCATCGAGGCTCACCCGAGGACAAAGGCGGTGCAGATCGTCGAGGTGCGGGAGCGGGTCGAGGAGATCGCCAGACCCGCGCAGCGCCCGCAGCAGCTCGACTTCGGCGACGGCATCGACCTCCTGCCGCTCTCCTCGGCCAAGCGCGAGCCTGTTCGGCCCTTTCGCGGCCTCGATCGGGATCGTCTCATGACCGTCGGTGTCCCCGCCGATTGGATTGACGACGTGCTGGAGGCGACCGAGGATCAGTTCCTGGATCTGGCAGAGCACCTTCCCGGTGAGGCCAGCGAGGCACTTCTCGCATACGTGAGTACAGGGGTCCTGCCCGCGCCAGCCTTTGTAACGGTTTCCGATCCATTCCAGCACCCGGATGCTCAGCGCCGTTTCCGTGTGGTGGAGGGCATCGAAGAGCTTGAGCAGGCGCTCAGTTTCCCTTGGGAGAAGTGGATCGTCTTCCTTCACCCTTCACAACGGGAGCTGGTCGAGAAGGATTTCAGGGGGCCGGCGCGTGTGATGGGGTCGGCCGGCACCGGCAAGTCCGTGGTCGCACTGCATCGAGCGATTCGCCTGGCCCGCGAGCCCAACGCGCGCGTGCTGCTCACCACATTCTCCGATCCGCTGGCGAGCGCACTGGAGCGGAAGCTGTGCCCGAATTGCGCTTCCTGGCAGCAATCGCCCCATCCACTCCGAATGCGCTCTTCTTCGCCGGTGATCTCGGTCAGCGCATTTTCCAGCAGCCATTCTCCTGGAAGTCCCTGGGCGTGAACGTTCGAGGGCGCTCGGCGACCCTCAAGATCAACTACCGCACGTCCCATCAGATTCGCGAGGCTGCTGATCGGCTGATGGACAGCTCCGTCGCCGATATTGACGGGGAGAGAGACGAGCGCCGCGGAACGATCTCGGTCTTCAACGGACCGGAGCCGACGATCGCCCTGGCCGAGAGCGTCGAGGCGGAACAGCGTCTGGCCGCCGAGTTCATACGCACTGCCCGTAATGACGGAATTCTCCCGGAGGAGATCGCAATTTTCGTGCGGAGCCGCGACCTGATCGGTCGTGCAAGAGATGCCGTCGGGGCTGCCGGCGAAGAATCCTTTGAGCTTACGATGTTCAAGGAGGGACCGCCTGGAACCGTGCGGATCGGCGTCATGCATTTGGCCAAAGGTCTCGAGTTCAAGGCCGTCGCCGTCATAGCCTGTGATGAAGATCAGCTGCCCCTCCGCTCAAGGGTCGAAACAGTGGCCGATGAAGTGGAGCTCGACGATGTTTTCGCGACGGAACGCCAGCTGTTCTACGTGGCCTGCACGCGAGCACGGGACAGATTGCTTGTGGTGGGACTGCAACCTGGGTCTGAGTTTATTCGAGATCTGCTCAGTCATTAGCTCGCAGCTAACCCGATCCTAACTTCGCCTGCTACAGCGTGCGCGAGATCTAGCGGCAGGTAAGGTCCACACGGACGTGTCACGAGCTCCACCAGCGTTTTCATCGGGCAACGACGCACATTGATTGCCTGCTAGACGAACCAGGTCACTTTACCGCTGCTGTGCGTGCCGCACTTCTGGCCTCCACGTCGCCACGGGCGGCATTCCGAGTGAATGCACTGTTGGCCTTCTCCAACATAGGCACAAGCGCGTACCCAGGGCCTCCCAACGCGCGCAAGATATTCTGTGTCGAGCGACAGCGGATTGCGGAGGCGGACGAAGCGCTCGCCGAGCGGCTCGCCACTTCATCTACTACGTCAATGCGCGACTGTTCCAGTACGAGGACCATCGCGAGAACGTCCTGCGGACTCCGGTCACGCTCTTCACGAGGCGGTTCGGACCGTCAATCGTCCCGGATGAGATGGCGGCTGCGGCTCCAGCCTTGATGGCGTCCTTGTCCGCCCGGCCTTCCACAACCGCCAGGAACGCCTGAGCAGCATCAGTAGCCGAAAGGGCTCTCAGTTCCGGAACACCCGCTGCTGCCACGGGATCTCATCGCCGTAGCGGTGACGTGGCCGGCTGGGCGGCTGACCGGAATCCGAGCTCGGACGGGATGTGCTGTGCCGTGCGGGGTGCGACTCCCGGGTGGTCGGTTTGGTGGGCGGACTGGCCGAGACCGCGAGCCGTTTCTTCCTGAGCACCTGCTCGGCCATTTCATCGAAATCGGCCAGAGTCGTCGCAGGGGCCTTCGGCACCACGTGGACGACGCGGTAGCCGCGCGCCTTGAGCTCATCCAAGAGGTTCTTCAACCCACGTGCAGTCGAGGGCTGGATGTCGTGGAAGAGCAGGATTCCCTTTTTCCGCTGAGCAAGCTGATTGAGGATGTTGCGCTGAACGGTCGTCCCGCTCGAGGTGCGGAAGTCGTAGGAATCCGCGTCGATGGAAAAGATCGCAAATCCCCGCTGCTGAAGCAGCGTCTGTATCGGCCGCGGATCGCTGAGATAGGGAAAGCGGAAGAACGGTGCCACGGGGGCGCCGAGCGCAGCCTGCACGGCACTCAACCCCAGCTCGATCTCCGCCCTGGCCTGCTCCTCGGAGAGTGAGCGCAAGTTCTTGTGCGACCAGGTATGTGTGCCGATGGTATGGCCGCGAATGGCAGTTTCCTGCAGCATTTCCGGATCGGCGACCGCCATCCGCCCGACCGTGAAGAACGTTGCCCTGGTGCAGTGCGCATCCAGCGCATCGAGAATGGCCGGGGTGTGCCGCCGCGACGGACCGTCGTCGAACGTCAGAACAATCTCGCCGTCCTCGAGAAAGTCGAAATCCCTGTACTGAACGCGGCCGAAGCGCGGGCCAGTGGAGGCATCGATCTCGACGACACGAGACACCCCGATCGCACCAGCCCCTGCCGTGCACTTCGCCGGTTCGGAGTGGGCAACGGTCTCTGGCCAGAAGCAAAACAAAACGGCCGCCAAGCCGATAGCGGCGGTCAGACGCATTCCCGGTTCTCCAGATGACCCCGTTCCCTCGGATGCCAACTATACGAGCAACCGATTGCGCGCTGCAACCCATCGGTGCGCGGATTTCAGGGGACAGTTACCACGGCGTGACGAAGCTGCACCATCTCGCTCATCAGACGACGGCGCTGCTGTACGGCACGCGAGCTGCGGTTCCGTGAGGATTTCTCGTGCCTTCCATTTGTGTCAGCACTGAGGATCAGCGTAGAAGAGGCGTCCACATGCCATGATCTGCAAGTCATATTGGTGACACCTTGTCCGTGCACCACCTGACCCAAATGCTTTGCAGGGGGCGGCGTGGCGGTCGTGGCAAGGCATGGAGCGGCCGCCCGGGCGCAAGCGAGAGGCATGACCAACCTTCTGGCGCTTCCCGCCGGTACTGAGCTCGTCGGAGACTACCGGATCGAGCGGGTGCTCGGCGCCGGCGGCTTCGGCATCACCTATCTCGCCGAGGAGCTGGCCCTCGGGCGCGACGTCACCATCAAGGAATACTTTCCGGGTGATTTTGCGGCACGTAACGGCAGCAATGAGGCCGTCCCGCGCTCGCAGGAATCGGCCGGCGACTATCAGTGGGGGCTCGACCGGTTCATCGCCGAAGCACAGACGCTGGCGCTGTTCGACCATCGCAATATCGTCCGGGTTTATCGTTATTTTCGCGCGAACAATACCGGCTACATGGTGCTCCACTTCGAGGAGGGCCAAAGCCTCAAGGCCTGGCTGCAGAGCCTCGGACGGGCGCCGCGGCAGTACGAGCTGGACCGCATCATCGCGCCGCTGCTGGACGCGCTGGAGCTCATCCACAACGCCAACTTCCTCCATCGCGACATCGCGCCGGACAATATTATCATCCGCCGCGACGGTGCCCCCGTGCTCATCGACTTCGGATCGGCGAGAGGCGATATCGCCCGCCACTCGCGAACGGTGAGCGCGCTCGTGAAGCCGGGTTACAGCCCTTACGAGCAATACGCCGAGACAGGCAGCCAGCAGGGGCCGTGGACGGACATTTATGCACTTGCCGCGACCCTCTATCACGCCGTCACCGGCAAGAGGCCGCCCGATGCGCCTTCGCGAATCGTCAAGGACGAGCTCGTGCCGGCACGCGATGCGGCGCTGAGCTCGTACCGGGCGGGATTCCTGGCAGCCATCGACCGGGCCCTGTCGCTCGATATCGAGAAGCGCCCGCAGTCGATCCCGGAATGGCGCGGCCCTCTGCTTGCTCCGGATTCGCGCAAGCCGGGCTGGTTGCAGCGGACCATCGGCAAAGCAGCCGATCGAGAGGACGCGCCAGCCAGGACGAAGACCCTGAAGCCCGACACCGCGGCCCCGCCGCCGCCGGACGCGCCCGGCGCCAAGGGCGGTCTGATCGAATATATCGAGCGGCTGAAGAGGCAGTCGGCGCCGCCCTCGAACGATGCCGCGTCGCGACCCGATGGCAACCCGGCGCCGGCCGCTGAACCGAGGCAATCCCCGTCCGAACCGCAAGCAAAGCCGGCCGCGCCGCCCGCCCTCCTGCCCCGCTCCAAAGAGAAGTCGCCCGCCAGGAAGCGGCTTGCCGCCCTGAAGCCTCCCCGGGCAAGGATCAGACTGAAGCTGCCTCCCCTCCCCCGAATTCGGCCCCTTCGCGAGCGCAGCTGGCGGCCGCTGGTCCTCAAGCTGATGATAGGCGCCGCGGTCGCCACCATCGCCGTCGGCCTGCAGGACCAGCTTCCCGGCTTCCCTGCGCGAGGAGACGCAACCCGCACCAGCACGGTGGCGGAGCTCGAGCTACCGCGCCAGCTCAACGGTCATCCGGGAGGAACGGCCGCCGTCGCCTTCACCGAGGACGGCCGCTGGATCGTGACGGCTGGAGCCGATGGTACACTGAAGGTCTGGGAGGTCGCTACCGGCAACGATGTGCTTACGGTCGATCTGGGCGGCAGCAGGGTGACGGCCCTTGCCGTGCGCGAGCAGCGTGCACTGACCGGCCACGAAGACGGCAGTCTCCAGCTCTGGGATCTGGTCCGCGGCGAACGCCTCGGGCAGTACCGCCGCAATCAGGCGAGCGTTTGGTCGGTGGCGTTCATGGGCGACCGGGACCGCTTCATCGCGTCCAGCCACGACTGGGCGGTGTCCGTCTGGGATACGCGTGCTGCGCATGCGCCGGTGATGACGATCGAAGCGCACAGGAGCGCTGTGCAGGCTGTCGCCTATTCGCCGAGTGGCATGCTGGCGTCTGGCGGAGCCGACCGCCTGGTCAAGCTGTGGGATGCCTCATCCGGCGAACTCACCCGCACCTATAGGGGGCACCGGGATTTCGTCAGCGCGGTCGCCTTCTCGCCGGACGGCAAGTTGCTCGCCTCAGCGGGCCATGACGGGCAGATCCGCGTGTGGATGACGTCATCCAGGCGGCTCTATCGCATTCTGAGCCGCAGGGCGAAGGTGGTGCATGGACTGGCTTTTTCGCCCGCGGGCGAGCTTCTGGCAGCGGCCAGCACGGACGGCCGGGTCAGGGTTTGGAACGTCCGGCGCAGGCGTCTGCTGCGGAGCTTCGGGGACGGTTCAGCGGGCTATCGGTCCGTGGCGTTCGCGCCGGACGGCCACTGGCTGGCGGCAGCGAGCGAAGGCGGCGCCATCCGCCTCTGGAACACGGAAAGGCTGCTCGACGGCCGCTGACCGCGACGCCTCCACGCATAATGCACAGCCCGGCGCACCGGGACTCGGCACTGCCACACGCTTCCGGCAAACTCGCGCACGCGAATCGTGCTGCGGGAAAGTCTGTGGGTCTTGCCCAGAATTGCACCTCTGGGCAGTGGGGGTGGGATGTTCGGCTGGCGACGGAAATCCGACGGGTTCGAATGGCACGAGCATGTGCGCACGACCATCAGGATCAAGCGCGAGGACCGGCGGCGGCGCATCGATGAGGCCCGCCACCTTGCAGCCGAGGGCCTGAGCCATGCCGGGCGAGCGGGCGTGGCCGCCGGCAGCTCCGGTGCGCACCTGATCGCTCGCTGGGCGAAGGCGGTCGCAGAGGCGGTGCGCGCCGGCTGTGTCCGGACGATCACCGCCATTTCGTTGGCCCTGGACCGGGTGCGGGCGATTTCCGGCCGCGCGCTGATGCTTCTCCTGGAGGGCGCCGGTCGGGCGCTGAAGGTTGGCTTGGAGTACGCCGGTCACGCCGCCAGATGCACCGGTCATGCGCTCAACTCCTTCGGCCGAGGCCTGAGCAACGCGGCAGGAGCTGGGGCTCGCGTTTCCAGTGCGGGTCTGGGTACGGCCGGAGGCGTCCTGACCCGGCTCGTGATCGGGGGCAGCAGATCGCTCCGGAACTCGGCCGCACTGCCGCTGCTGGCGCTGGTCGGCGCAGTCGCGACAGCGGCAGCATCGATCCGCCTGCTGTCGACCGGAATGTCATCCGACGCCCTGTTCACGCTACTTTTCGGCTGCGCAAGTCTGTTGGCCGTGACACTGGCGCTGACGCTCGGGGGGCGACCCATCCCGCTCAGCACGCACGGGTACGATTTGGCATTGTTGCCCGAAGAGCCGCGCGACCGCCGGCGGCTGAGCCTGCCGTTCGCGCTTCCGTCTGGCCGTCTGGCAGGAATGGCAGTGGTAGCGCTGGTGGCGTGCTCGGCTCTCGCCGGCGGCGGCTGGCTCGTCTGGCAGGGGGCATCCAGCCTCGTCAGTGCGGCGAGCTCGACCGGACTTTTCGCACAAGCGATCGAAGGCCGGGCGACGGCGGTTACGGGTGACGTGCTGAGGATCGGCAAGACCGAAATCCGCCTCGACGGCATCGACGCACCCGAACCGGCGCAACGATGCGCCATACCCGGCAATCGGCGCTGGCGCTGCGGCGTCGCTGCACGCCAAATGCTTGCGCGCATGACCCGTGGCGAAACGGTTGCATGCTCGGTGTCCGGCACCGACGATACCGGGCGGGCACTCGGAAGCTGCCAGGTCGCCGGGAAGGACCTGGCGGAGTCCCTCGTCGCGGGCGGGCACGTGTTCGCCGAGACCGGTCTTTTGTCGAAATACGGTGCCCAGGAGGAGCAGGCCCAGGTCGAGAAGGTGGGCATCTGGCGCGGCAATCCCGAGCGGCCCTCGGAATACCGCGCCCGGCTCGAGGAAGAGATGGCGCGTGCCTGGGAAGCGGCGAAGCGACGGGCGCCGCGCGGCTGCCCGATCAAGGGCAATATCGCCAGAGGCAGGAAGTACTACGTGCTTCCCGGAACGGCCGAGTATCATCGCGTCCGAATTCAGACCCGCCGCGGCGAACGCTGGTTCTGCAGCGAGGAGGAAGCCGTGGCTGCCGGCTGGAAGCGCTCACCGCGTTCGTGAAATCACTGGCATTAACCAGCAGCCCACGAATACTTTAGCCGATAATCAAATCGGAAAACCGCGGCTGATCTCTTGCGTTCTCCTGAAGGCGAATTGCGCGGAGAACGGCCGATGTCCGAAGCGCCCATTCCACGCCAGGATCAGCAGCTCACGCGGGAGCTTGGCCACAGGATCGCCGAGCGGAAGACGGAGTTCTTCTGGATCGGAGTGGCCTTGGCCGTGATCGGCGCGCTGGCGATCTTCTTCCCGGTCGTTGCCACGCTGACCGTCGAAATCATGATCGGCTGGCTTCTCCTGCTCGTCGGAATTGTCACCGCGTTCAGCGCGTTTCGCCTCGAGGGAACGGGAGCGTTCTTTGGAACGGTGCTGGTCGGGCTGCTCGAGCTCGGCATCGGGCTCTATCTCCTCACGCATCCCGCTGCCGGGATCGTGACGCTCACGGTCCTGCTGGCGGCGCTGTTTCTCGTGGAGGGCGCCGTGCAGCTCAGCTTCGCGTTCGAAATGCGGGAGCGACAGAGCTGGCTTTGGATGCTGCTTTCGGGGATGATCAGCATCGCTGTCGGGCTGATCATCGCGGCCGGTCTGCCCGCGATCTCGCTGTTTGCGCTGGGGTTGGTCGTCGGCATCAACTTCCTGAGCACAGGAATTGCGTTCATCGTGATGTCGCGTTCGGTTTCCGAACTCGCAACTCGGCAACCGCCGCCAACGGGCTCGTCACGATCCGGGAGCTGAGCCCCAACGGGTCAGCCCACTTCCTTCGCGCGCTCCCGCAGCACGAACTTCTGGATCTTGCCGGTCGAGGTCTTGGGCAAAGGCCCGAACACGACCGACTTCGGCACCTTGAAGCCGGCGAGATTGGCGCGGCAGTAGGCGATGATGTCCTCCGCGGTCGTGGGCTCCGCATCGGGCTTCAGGGTGACGAAGGCGCACGGGCTCTCGCCCCATTTCGGATCGGGCCTCGCGACGACCGCTGCCTCCATGATCTGTGGATGGCGATAAAGCACCTCCTCCAGCTCGAGCGAGGAGATATTCTCGCCACCCGAGATGATGATGTCCTTGGAACGGTCCTTGACCTCGATGTAGCCGTCCGCATGCCACACCGCGAGGTCGCCCGAGTGGTAGAGTCCTCCGGCAAAGGCATCATCAGTCGCGGCAGGATTCTTCAGGTAGCCCTTCATCAGCGTGTTGCCGCGCAGCATGATCTCGCCGATCACCTCGCCATTGCGCGCGACGGGCTCGAGGTTTTCCGGGACGGCAACCGTCATGTCCTCTATCAGCACGTGCGGGATGCCCTGGCGCGCCATATTGGTGAACCGCCGATCCTCGGGGCCGCTGTCCCAGTCGCGCATGTGCACGCAGGTCGTCGACGGGCCGTAGCTCTCCGTCGTGCCGTAGGCGTGCAGCACCTCGAAGCCCATGGCCTCCATGTTACGGATGACCGCTGAGGGCGGCGCGGCGCCGCCAGTCATCACCTTCGGCCGCGTCGGCAATGGCCGCTTCGCCTCGGCCGGAGCATGGATCAGCGTATTGAGCACGATCGGCGCGCCGCACATGTGCGTGACCTCATGCTCGGCGATAAGCGCGAAAATGCGCTTCGGCTCGATCTTCCGCAGGCAGACGTGCGTGCCGACCGCGGCGGTCACCGCCCACGTGTAGGTCCACCCGGAGCAGTGGAACATGGGCAGCGTCCAGAGATAGCGGCTGTTGTGGTCGAGCTTGAATGTCAGCGCGTTGGCGAGCGCGTTGAGATGCGCGCCACGATGGCTGTAGACGGCGCCCTTCGGGTTGCCGGTCGTCCCCGAAGTATAAAGCAGGCAAATGGAATCCCACTCGTCCTCGGGACCCGGATAGGCGAAGTCCGGATCACCAGTTGCAATGAAGTCCTCGTATTCAGCGCTGCCGAACGCGGGCGCCTCAGGCGCCTCCGCATCGGCGATGTCGATGACGAGAGGCTTCGTTTCCAGCTTCTCGAGCGCGGGCAAGATGCTGCTCGCGAACTCGCGATCCGCCAGCAGAACCTTCGCCTCGCCATGCTGCAGGCAGAAGGCAATCGTCGCCGGGTCGAGGCGAATGTTGATGGGGTTCAGCACTGCGCCGATCATCGGCACCGCATAGTGGGCCTCGAGCAGCGCCGGTGTGTTCGGGGCCAGGATCGCCACCGTCTCGCTGCGGCCGACACCCGCCTTGGTCAGCGCATGAGCCAGCCGGCGTGAGCGCGCGTAAAGGTCGGCGTAAGTGAAGCGCCGGGTGCCGTGAATCACCGCCGCCTGCTGCGCAAAGAAGTTCGCTGCGCGCGCAAGAAAGCTCACCGGCGTGAGTGGCACGAAATTGGCCGGACGCTTCCTGAGCTCGGGTCGCTCCTCTTTCATGGGATTTTCCTCTGGGGCATTTCCTCTGGCCATCAGGTCTGCAACGGGGAGCTTGCATCAGTATGCACGATGGCCGCCCCCAACGACAATTTCACTCCCCGCGCTGCCGGGATTTCAGAAAGCGCGGATTCCGGACGCGCAACTCCTCGACGAGGATGGCCCGCAGTCGCTGGTGCAGGTCCGGCACCTTCCCCGTGCTGACCTTGCCCGTGCGGATGTCGAGCGCGAGCCGCTTCATGTCACCGTCGCCCTCGGGATAGAGCTCGTCGAGCAGCTGCCAGCGCGCCGTTTCACCGTCCGTCAGAATTTCGCGCCGTGCGATCTCCAGGGCATTGGCGATCATGGCGGCTGTATAGCGCTGCTCGGGGGGCAGGCTGGGCTGCAACTCGCCTCTCAGCGTATTGACCGCAAGCTCGATCAGCGTTTCGGCTGAAATGCGCTTCAGCGCCATCGCGGGTCTCCGGAGTCGATCAGCGCCGCGATGCCGTCGAGCGCGTCGAGTTCCATTTCCGGGGACATCAAACCGGTGAGCGCCAGCTCGATGGAATCCTCGCCGCCCTTGCGATAGCGGTCGCCCTGCAGCACGGCTACGGTCGCCCACTTCGCCGCTGCCATGATCTCCCAGTACGAAACAAGTGTCTCATCGAAGGGAAGCGCGGCTTCGTTCCGATAGCCCCGGTAAAACGCCTCGCGGCTGGCGATGCCACCCGTTTCGAGCGCATCGTTCCCGAAGCGCCAGCATCGCGCCATGATCCAGCCGATGTCCTCGTGCCGGTCGCCCCAATGCGCGAACTCCCAATCGAGCACTGCACCGAGCCGGCCCTCGTTCACGATGTAGTTGCCGGTGCGGAAGTCTCCGTGAACCAGCGTGATCGGTTCCGGCTTCGGCGCATGGGCATCGAGCCAGGAGAGCACATACTCCAGTGCCGGTCGCGGCTCCGTGGCGGAACTCAGCACATTGCGCAGCCGGGCCACCTCGTTGCGGGCCGGCGGCAGCATCGGGATCGGCAGGAAGTGCAAATCATCCCGTGGCGGCGTGATGCCGTGTATTTTGGCAAGCTCCGCGCCAAGCCGCTCGGCCAGGCTCTCGCCGTAGTCCTTGAGGGCCGGGTCGCGCACGATGCGCCGAGCCTGCGCCACGCCGGGCACGAACGCCTGGATCAGAAACGGTGCGCCGATGATCTCCGGATCGGCACACCGCGCGATCGGCTCTGCGACCGCCACGCCAGCGGCGTGCGCGGCCTTGAGCACACCATACTCGCCCGCGCGGTCCAGGCTGAGCGAGATCCGCGCGACGGCATCCGTGCGCAGCACCCAGGTCTGCCGCCCTTCCAGCGGCCCGCCTTCGAGATCCGCAACAAGCCGCCAGTTCTCCTGCACAGCACCCCCGCTGAGCAGCGCCGCTTCGGCAAACGAAATGCTGCGCGCATCGAGGACACCGGCAAGCCAGGTTGCCAGGGCGCCAAGATTATCGGGGTCGAGTGTGCGGGAACGCGTGGCTGCCTGCATGGCTCAACTAGATGGCAAGGAGCGGCCTACATGGCAAGCAGGCTGCCGCCGTCGACGACCAGAACGCTTCCGGTCATGTACGACCCGG
>JAWLCO010000072.1:0-19647 GCA_041687075.1 Hyphomicrobiaceae bacterium
GCCGGTCGGCAGCAGCATTCCTCCGAGGCGGTCCGCCCAGCCTGCCGGACCAGATTTCACCGTGATGTCCAGTGGCGCTTCCCGCAAAGACGCCTCGGCAATCCGCCGAGCCGTTTCCTCTCCGTAAGGTTGGCTCCAGCGCGTCCAGAGCCAGTCGGGAATATTCATGCGCGCGGCATCCTGACCGGCCGCAATCTCCGCACCCCGCTCCGAAACGCGCCGCAGCACGGCGTTCGTCAGGCGGTCGAAGCGGCGTGCGCGGGGATCGCGGCGGGCCTGCTCGACGGCCAGGTTGATCACGGCATGTGGCGGACTGCCGAGGAACACGAGCTGCGCCGCCGCCGCCAACAGAATGAACGTCAACCGTCCGCGATCTCGCGGCAGCGGACGTTCGATGAACGCCCCGATGATGGCTGAGAGCTGTCCATGCCGCCGAAGGACGGTGGCCGCGACAAGGCGCGCCAGCCCGCGGTCGTTGGCGGCAAGCTCACGGTACTCCGGCCGCGAGTTGCAGGAGGAAAGCGCATCATCGAAGGTGCGGCCCTTCTCGAGCACAGCCGCAATCAGCTCGACGGCGAGCTCGCGCGCTGGCAGCCCGGGAGGCAACTGGCGCGGTCTGGAAGCCTTGGCCTTTGTCCCCTGGTCCCGGCGTGATGCCATACGCCATCAGCCCCAGGGGCCGCGGGCTGGACGACCGCCCGATGCCCCGAAATCCGAGCGCCCCATGGAGGCCGCCAGCTTCTGCAGCTCGGCGATCCTGTTCTCTGTATTGGGATGGGTCGAGAACAGGTTGTCCATGCCTTCGCCCGACAACGGATTGATGATGAACATGTGAGCCGTCGTCGGCGATTCCTCTGCGACCGGGTTCGCGATGCGCCGGGCATAATGGTCGATCTTCTGCAGCGCCGAAGCCAGCCACAGCGGCTCCCCGCAGATCTGAGCGCCCATGCGGTCCGCCTCGTACTCTCGCGAGCGGCTGATGGCCATCTGCACCAGCATGGCCGCGAGCGGTGCGAGAATGATCGCTGCCAGCGCGCCGATGATGCCGAGCGGTCCGCCGCCCTCGCGCCGGCCGCCGAACAGCATGCTGAACTGCATCATGTTGGCGAACATGGTGATGGCGCCCGCGACCGTTGCGGCCACCGTCATGATGAGCGTGTCGCGGTTGCTGACGTGCGCCAGCTCATGCGCCATCACACCGGCCACCTCCTCCCGGTCCAGCATGTTGAGCAGACCGGTCGAGGCGCAGACAGCGGCCCGCGACGGGCTGCGGCCTGTCGCAAAGGCGTTCGGCTGGTCGCTGTGCATGATGTAGACCTTCGGCATCGGCAGGCCCGCGCGATGGGCAAGCTCCTGGACGAGGGCGTAGTACTCGGGCGCAGAGCGCTCGTCGACCTCCTCGGCGCCGTACATGCGGAGCACCATCCGGTCCGAGTTCCAGAGGCTGAAGGCGTTCATGCCGAGCGCAATGATGAAGGCGATGACAAGGCCCGTCTGCCCGCCGACCAGGGCTCCCAGCGAGACCAGGATGGCCGTCATCAGCGCCAGCAGAACGCCGGTCTTGATATAGTTGCTCGTCATCGACATCTCCCCAACGGATACGTCCGCCGGCCGCGCCCGAATACCGGGCTCAGCGCGGCACATCTACATGGTATATAGGGTCTCGACCGTTCAAGATCCGTACCGAGGCTGCAGATCACCATGACCGACGAGACCGAACCGACGCAGGCAAATCGCCCGCTCTCCCCTGCCGCCGAACGCGCGCTCAAGGAAGCCGAGGAGCGCCGTCGCCAAGCCGCATCGGAGCAGCGGACGAAAGAGGTCGGCGGCCGCAGCGGCCCTGATCCCGTCCGCTACGGCGACTGGGAGAAAGGCGGCATCGCATCGGATTTCTAGGATAGCCGCCCGGCAGCCCTCGGGTTATCAGACTCGACCCGTCACGAGGTATCAGTCGCGGGTGGCTGGCGAGCGGCACGCGGAGCGCGACGCGATCTGCCTTGAACCGTCCCGCGATGGCCGCTATAGCAACGCGACCAGCGCGCCGGGCTGGCACCGCCTGCGGGTGCCGATCCCTCACCATGTAGGATTCCGGCTAACGCGCGGCCCCTGGAGAGGTGGCTGAGTGGTTGAAAGCACCGCACTCGAAATGCGGCATACGGGCAACCGTATCGGGGGTTCGAATCCCCCCCTCTCCGCCAATCGGCTGCCCAACGCCCTGATTCTACGCAACAAATTCTGAGACGCTATTTCCAGCCCACAAGCGGACCGGCAAAAGTTTTCGCGCTGGGATCACCCCCAGCGCCGCTCCGTCTTCTGACCTCGCCAGGCCTTGATGAGATCCGGAGCCTTGGCCCTGACGTGCGCCGGCAGCCTCGGTCCATGCCGAATCCACAGCTGCAATGACCTGCTGTCGCGAATGACATCGGCCGTCGGATCGATAGCAATCATCCGTGCGAGCATCTCCGCAGCGGCAGACCTCTGAGCCTTGGTCGCACACCATTGACGAAAGGTCGTCATCCCGCACCTCCGCTCTTCTTCGGAAGATAGCCGCGCGCCTTGAGATAGTCCGTCAGCAGCTTCTCAATGAGCGACGTGAACGTCCGCTGATCATCGGCCGCCGCGCGATAGGCGGCGTCCTTCAGCTCGGGGGCGATCTTCAAATTGATCTGCGCAACTTTGTTCCGCTGGTTCTTGCCCATCCGCTCACTCACCGTCTTGCAAATCGTTCGACACCGGAGTATATATACGGCGTCTTGCACGAATGCAAGCGGGCCCGGCAGGTGCGCCAACACCAGCCGAGCCCTCACCCAAACCAAGGAGCTAACCCATGGTTCAGGCTATTTCGAACCTATCAGATGCGCAGCGCCGCGTCAGCGATAGCGAACCCGTTCTAGTCCGGCTTGAGGCGGCCGTGCTCGCCGCCCGGCTCGCCATGGCCGAGCCCGACTTCGACCTCGCCCCGGACACACCGGCGGCGGTCGCCGAGCTCTTCTATGGATCTCTTGAGCGCGCCGCAGCCGAGGCTGCCGCTCTTCAGAAAATCCTGTTTGACCAGGCCGAGCCCACCGCCTGACACACGTCGGAGCCGCGCTTGCCGCGACTCCGCACCGACTCCACCGCCGCACAAGGAATGACAACATGATCGCTGAACGAACCTTCGCTGATGAGGTTGCCGAGCGCTTCCGCGGTATGCTGGCGCGCCGGCTGTCACCGACTCCGCGCCCAGCGCCCGCCCCGCCGGCGCCGCGCCATCGCGTCATAGAGGCCCTCACCCAGGCCGGCCGGCCGTTGACCAACGCCGAGCTGGCCCAGGCCCTCGGCGTCAGCCCGAGCCGCTGCACCCGCTTGCGCGCCCAGGTCGCGGACCAACTGCGCACTGAGCGGCGCGGGCGCAAGTTGATGATCTCGATTGCCTGACTTGCCAGCCGGCGGCAATCACCGTTGTCGCCGGCGGCAATCGACGGTTCAGTGGGGGATTGCCATGGCCGAGCGGCTGAAGCGAACGATCCCGATCCCGGCGCGGCTCGAGCTGGACGGCTGGGCTGGCCGCGTCTCTGTGCCCTGCGAGATCATCGGCGAGACTCGCAGCCGTTACCTCGTGCGGCTTGGGACGGATTGCCGTCTTCCCGGCCGGCGGCACGGTCGGGCTGGGCATGAGTACCGCATACCGAAGGATGCGGTGCGGGTCGGCACATAGCGGCAATCATTCCAATCGGCGACGCAGCCGATCGGCCGTCCCGAGAAAATGGATTTTCGGGGTGGACGTTGACGCACTGAGCCGCCCCGCAACCCCCGCTCCGAAATTCGCGACTGCGAGTTTTGAGTGCCCGCCGCCGGTCCCAGGCAGGCGGCCCTGACTTTCACCTACTCCCCCCGGCGACGCAGCACATCGGCCGCGAGCGTATAGGCGGCGAACGACATGAACGCCGCAATCGAATTGAAGTGCAGCGCCGCTGCCGCCAGGTCGAGCGCTTGCCGCTCGCTCGCCTCGCCGCGCGCGTGGACCTTGACGTTAGCAAGCAGCTCCTCGAGCTGGAACGCGAGATGGTCCAGCATCGCCTCGAGCTGGGCTGGGTCCGGGTTGCGCAGGTCGAAGTCAGGCGGCTTCATCGTGCCAGCACCACCTTGCCGCCATCGCGCTGGAACTGCAGAAGCCGTTCGGCAAAGCTGCGCATCGTATCTCCCGTAAAAATGCTCGACGAATCAATGCCCTGAACCGTGAGCGTCTGCGATGGCGTCGACTGCGCCGGCGCTGCCTCGGATCCCGCACCACCACCGCCACCGCCGCCCCTGCGCACCGACGGCGCGCTACCGCCACTGCCAAGGTTTGTGCGCTTGATGGTGGCGATCTGCGCCGCACCGGAGGCCGCCACAGCCGCGGCCTGTGCCCAATTCAACGGGAACGGCAGTGTCAGCGCCTGGGTGATTCCGTTGGCCACGTTCATGACCGCCGATGCGACGCTGGCGATCTTAGACTTGCCGAAGAGCTGTTGCAGCGCATTGCCCACCTGTGCGGCCATCCCGGTATAAGCCGACGCGGCCGTGAGCGTGGCGCGCTCCATCGCGTGGCCGAAGGTACTGGCGTCAATCGCCCCGGCCCGCAGAAGCTCGCTAAGGCGCTCCTGGGTCGCGATGAGCTGCTCGTGCGGGCCCATCAGGCTTTCCTTGATCATCCGCCCTTCGGCGTCGAGCTGATTCCCGTAGGCGACGAGGTAATTCAACCGTTCCTGCAACTCGGCGCGACGCCGCATGGCCTCTTCCTGATTCTCGAAACCGGGCGCCGCCGGGTGCACTTCCGTTTGGAAGCCCCGCGCCGTGATGTCCTGCTGCTGCCGCGTCAGGTCGAGCAGGAGCTCGGTCTCGGCGATCCGCTGGCGAATGAGCGCCAGCTGCCGCTCAGCGTTCGCGACGGTCTCGGCATGGGCCTTCGGATCCGCGAGCACGGCGTTGAGCTCGGCCGCCCGCGCCGTCAGCTTTGCCATGTGCTCCTCGAGCTGGCCTATCGAGGGCGCGGTTGCAACCGCGGTGCCGGCGATGCGCTCGAGCAGATCGGCAACGTGCTCGAGGACAGGCGTAAGGCGGATGGTGATGCGATTGGCCAGGCTGTTGAAGGCGTCGCCGCTTCGGCCCATCGCCTTGCTCAGCCGTTCGGCTGCGGCCGTTGTCCGCTCGTCGAGAACGAGCCCAAGGTTCGCAGCTTGGCCAGTGAGCTGGTTGATCTCGAAACTGCCGCGCTGGAGAAAATTCGTCATCTCCGCGGCAGCGCCGCCGAACAGCCTGGCCGCCGCGGTCGACCGCGTCGAGCTCGCCCCCATGCGCTCGAACGCGTCGGCAACATCGTTGAGAACGGCTTCGGTCGACCGCAGCCGCCCGTTGGCATCAGTCACGCCGACGCCGATCGCGTTGAACGCTTGTGCGGCCCCGCTGCGCGCGTTGCTCGAGGCCTCGACGAGCTTCTGCGCCAGGCTGCTCATGCCGGCGCTGAGTGATTCGAACGAGGTGCCGGTCTCTTCGGCGGCATGCCGCAGGGCAGACAGCTGCTGGATCGGCAAGCCGATCGCGTCCGCCGCACGCTGCATCTTTTCAAGTTCGCGGATGCTGCCGGCGACGGCGACGCCGACGGCCGTCGCGACACCGGCCAGGCTAAGCCCCATCCCAGCCGCGATCTTCGCGACGTTGCCGGCGAACTTGCTGAACCGCGCGGATGCCTCCTTCAGGCCGTCCTCGAGCGTTGCGCTGTCGGCTGCGAGCTCGATTCTCATCCTGCCGACGACGGGATTATTTGCCATAGGTCACCTCTTCGAACCTGCGGCGCGCCGCGCCATTCGTGCAGCTGCCTTCCCGATCTCGGCGCGCAGATCGTTCGCGATGGCCTCGATTGCACCGCGCTTGTTGCCGTCCCAGGCCGGTCGCATGAACGGCTGCGCCCCGTGGTGCGCGGTCCCGAACTCCTGCCAAAATCCGTGCGGCGGTTCGCCGGGTCCGATCGCGACCTGCGCATAGGTGGACGAGCGCTTCTCGACGGCAGCGCCGATGCTCGCTTTGAGGCGCCCCGTGCGGACCGGCGCGAGCTGTTGCGCATGGCCCTGAAACGGCCGTGCCGCCTTCAAGAGCACGTCCGCGAGTACCTCGCCGCGCACGGCCTTCGGCAGCTCCGCAAGCGACTTTTGCAGCTCGCGCAGCCCGTGCACCCTAACTGTCGTGCGGCGGAATTTCGCCATCGCGTTCCTCGTGGTTGACGGTGGCCGCCGGGGGGATCACCGACCCCCGGCGGGCCGCCGCTCCGCTGCCCGCTAGCGCGCAGCAGCAGACCCCTATCCCTCATTGCCGCGTCGCGCCGGCGCCCCACTTCTCGGCCACGCGCTCGTGCAGCGCATTGAGCGCGTTCCGGCGCCAGGTCTCCAACTCGCACGCCCGCTCGGCGAGCAGCGTGTGCGCTACGTCCTCCGCAAGCTCGGCATCCGCCACGGCTGCCCTGTACGCCGCGAAGGCCTCGACCTCCTGGGCCAGAAGCTCCTGATTACCCACCGCGACATCGCGCGCGATCAGATCGTCGATGGTCATCATCCCGAGTCCTTTCCGTCGCGCCCGCGCTTCACGGCAAGAACCCAACGTCTCGATTCGCCCGGCTCGTGGCCCGGCTCGACGTCGCGTATGGCGATCCATAGGCTGCCGGCGGCCGTCACCGCCGCTCCGCGCTTGTAGGCGGCTGCCCTCTGATAAACGCCACAGAATTCGAGGCCGCGTGTCTCGGCCTCGCTGACGCGCTGCTCGAGCTCGCCGATGCGCTTCAGCAGCGGCGCCACCGTGTCGCTGACGTACTGCCTGATGACGGGCGCCAGCGCCTTCATGAGCGACTCGATCTCGGCCCTTGTCATGCCGGCGACCCCGTCGCGAGCCAGTTAACGCCGCTGATCACGGCCGTCGACCGCAGACGCCTGTAGCGCAGCGCCCGCTCGAGCCTGACGGCAACGCTGTTCGTCTGCCAGAGACTGACGAGCTGCGCCGCAGCCGGCGGGCTGTCAGCGGCTCCCGCGGGGTCATCATCGAGTTCGATCGAAGCGTGCCTGGCAGTGTCCGGCATGACGCCTCCGTCGCTGATGGCGACCTGCCCAGCGTCGACCAGCAGGAGCGAATCCGTCGTCACGGCGTCGCAGCGGGTAAGGTTTCCCAGCGCCCGTGGCGTCGCGTCAGCCGGCATGGCCGACCATTGATCGTGCACGCTAGGTCCGCCGAGCCAGACCAGGCGCGATGCCGATCCGCGCGTGATCGAGCCCAGCGCCGTGTAAACGTCCGTCTCGATGTCGCCCGTTGATGGCGTCGCGACGATGCCGGATGTCAGGTGCGCGACGAACGGCACGTCCTGGGCGTTCGCCAGCGCGCCTGCGAGCTCGGCCTGCACCGACGAAGCGGGATAGTCCGCCGCCGTCAGAAGCTGCTCGGAGAGAACGGCAAGCGCGACAGCCTTCGACTCCTCCATGTCATCGGGCAGGACTTGCACCCGGCCGACCGGTTTCGCCTTTCCTTGTCCGGGCACTCCGCCGCCGGCAAACGTGAGCAGTCCGACACGGCTTTGCCATGGCACTCGGATGGCGCCGCCGGCGAGCACGGCGTCCAGAGCCGAGCTGCCGCGCATCGTCCCGACGAACGCCGAGGCCATAGCCGCGACGTCGGGGAGATCGGTAAGGTTGGCGGATGGTGCAGCGGCCTTGAGGATCTGCGCGACGTTGTGATCACCAGCGCGCTCGGCCAGCGTGGCGGGCGGTACCCCACGCAGGGTCGACCCCGCGAGGGCCCGGATCAGGCCAACGAAGTCCGCGGCGCGGCGGTGCTGCAGGCCAAGCTCTGCCGCCTGCGCGGCTAGTGTGAGAGGTCTCATTCGTAGCCTCTTGATTTCGCTTCCAATCTGCCTGCCATCAAAGCTGATTCGCGCCGCCCGTGGCGTCACGGCGTGACGCCGCTCAAGACCCGCCGCAACACGCGCTCGAGGCCTCTGGCAAGCTCCGCGCGGTCGCTCGCTTTGATGGGATCGAGCTCGCCCATCGCGATCAGTTCCTCCTCGAGGGCGACCTCCGGCAGTTCGATCGTGATCTGCACCAGGCCGTCGCGCTGTCTGCGTCGGCGTCGGCGCTGGCGCTCTGTCGCTGTAGCGTCGGTCAAGTCCCGATCTCCCGACATTCAACCCCGAGTCGAAATGCGCCATTTTTTGACTCGAAGATTGCAAAAACACGCGGTTTAGCGAAGGTCGACCCCCGCCGCCGGTCCCTGAGGGTGGCTGCCAAACTTTGAGACCTCCCCCCCGGATCTCAGCTGAGCAATCGAGGCGCTAGAAGGGGATCTCGTCGCTCAACCCATCACTGCCTGCCATGGCCGGCTGGCGCTGGGCAGGCTGGCTCGCCTGGGCATATGCGTTGGGCAGCGGCGCTGCAGCGTTGGCACGCCCAGCGCCGGCTGGCATCCGTATCCTGATGGCCTGTACCCGCTTGCCTTGGAAGTCGACCTCGGTCGGGTAAAGTTCGATCTGCTGCCCTTCCCAGTTCAAGGTCTCGTCACCGTAGATTTGGGCGATGGTCATGGCGTTCACCTTGTTCAACGGCAAGCCGCGCTGCTTGCCCTCGAAATACAGGATCGGCCTCGTTTCTCCTCCGATCTCCTCGAGCCTCACAGTGTCGATCGTCACCCTGACGGCCCGTCCTTGGAGGTCAACGGCCCGCAGGAAGTTCGACGGAAATGCAGTGCTGATAAGCATGGCGTTTACCTTTCGTTCACTAGTTGCTGTTGCGACAATGGTTCATGGTACGCCACTAGCTATGCGATACGCGCATGGGTCCAAGGTGCTCAACATGATCAAGATGTTCAAGGTGATCATGGTTTTGGGACGGACATCTTTGATCACCTTGCCCGACTTGCACTCTCAACCGGCCAAGATGATCAAAACCCCTGTCCTCTGATCGATGAGCACCTTGATCATCTTGAGCACCTTGAACATCTTGAGCTATGCATCTTCTGCATGACTCTCGATCAACTCCCAGACCCATCCGAAGCTCGTCTTTCTGGTCTGGCATAGCTTCTCCCGAGCCCTCCGCAGGGTGATCTTGGCGATGCCGGCTTCCTCTGCCGTCTTCTCCACCTTGCGCGCGGGCTGGGCGCCCTCGGCGAGCTCCACCTTGAGGAACTCGCAGGCCTCATCGAAAGCGCTGGGGCCACGATCTGCTGCCGTCTGCCTCCCGATCACGTCGTCCGCCTCAACGAACACCGGGCTGCTGTCGAACACCACGCGCGACACCAGGATGTCGTTCGGCAAGTGCGCCGCCTCGAGGCGGAAGGCGAACCCCGTGCGGTCGTCACCAATGTTGTTCTTCAACGGTGTCAGGATGCGCCGCACTCCGTCCGGGTCCTTCTTGTCCTTGCCGACCACCCAGGCCGACCTGGCGACCGCCACAAACGCGCCAGATCCGGTAATGCGCGTCATGGCCGGGCCCTCGCCCTTGTTGAGGTGGGAGACGAGCAGCCCTGCAATGCCGTGCTCGGCCAGGAGTGCTTGCAGTGGGGCGAGCGCCTGGCGCACGTCTGCGGTCTTGTGGCTGTCAGCGCGCCCCAGGAACGCAGTCACCGGATCAATCACGATGAGGCGCACGTCGCCGATGCGACGCACCAGGTCCTCGAGCTGCTCCATGTGCTCGGCAACGTCGAAGTGCGCCCGCACTGGCGCGCCATTCCGGTCCTGAGTCCTCACCCAGTCGAAGGTGTGGACGCGCCTGACATCGGCGCCGGCGGCATCCAGCCGGGGCCGGATCGTGTCGCCGGCCTCGTCCTCACAGCTGATCAGGATGACGCTGCCTTGCGGTGCCCGGCTTCCGTCCGGCCAGGTGCCGCCCGTCGTCACCGTTGCGGCCATTGCCAGGGTGAGCTGCGACTTCCCGAGCCCCGGATCGCCGGCAACAAGGTTGAGCTTCCCCAGCGCGAACCGTTGGGGCCAGAGCCAGCGGACCGGCTCCGGATGCACGTCAGCCAGACACCGCGCATCGAACGGCGCATCGTCAAGCGAGCAGGCCACGCTGACCCGGCCGAGCTCGGCCATTGCATCGGCGACGATTGCCGGCAGCGGAACGTTTATGTCGGGCTCGCTGGCGCGCCGGATTATCCCCTTGCCCAATTCCAGAAGGTCGCGGCGATCGGCCAGGTCCTTGATGGTGCTGGCGTAGCTCCTCACGTTCCTCAGCGACGCGGCACAGCCGGCCAGGCGCACCAGATAGGCCGATGCCGACACGCCCGGCGCTATGTCTTCGTGGCGATCGAAGAGCGGCTTCAGGGTCAACGGATCGGCCCGCTGCCCCTGCTTGGCGAACCTCTCGATCATCGAGTAGATCTCGGCGTGCAGGCCCTCGCTGAAATGCTCTGGCCTGAGATCCCCTGCAACCTGGTGGTAGGTGTCGCAGTCCAGCAGGAGCGCGCCAAGAAGGCCCTGTTCCGCCTCCAAAGAGCTGGGCATCTTGTA
Organism: Hyphomicrobiaceae bacterium; assembly: GCA_041687075.1. Lineage (GTDB taxonomy): Bacteria > Pseudomonadota > Alphaproteobacteria > Rhizobiales > Hyphomicrobiaceae > ZC4RG25. Next base: position 10,499 of record JAWLCO010000072.1, read on the forward strand.
AGTGAGCTCGAATTCGGATAGGTAATTCGGGCGCTGCCCAGCGCTATCTATGCGATTTGAAGCCCCGCGGTCGCCAGCCGCGGGGCGCTCTGTTTCCGTCAACATCTCAGTTGCCCTCCATCCGAGCCCGCTGCCATACGATCAGGTCGGACTCGCGCCACCCGACGATCTTGTCGCCGAGCGGCACCGCCGCCGGGAACTTCTCCTTTTTGATCCAGAAGTAGAGCGTCGAATTGGAGATCCCGAACATTTCGAGCACCTGGCGCCGGCGGAAAAACCGCTCGACTTTCGGCACCTTCGATATTTGCGTCTGCATGGCTGCCCTCTTTCTATTTCGATGATCCCCGTTCTGGATCGATTTGGCTTTTATTGGCCAGATTGGGACTGGGGTCGTTTATTCATTTTGCCGGGGTCGTTTATTCATTTTCTCCCGGAGTTCGACGGATCGCGTTCTTTTTGGAGCTGATGTAGATCAAATTCGGCTGCCGGTTCCGGCCTGTCGGCAACGGCGCCTCCCCTCTTTTGGCGCGCATTTGGTTCTCAGACTCGGTGAGAGCTACATCGAGCTCCTCGGAGTAGAATTTTTGATATTGAAGGTGCCGGCCAACCTTGTTCACCTTCTTGTAGAGTTTCACGATCCGGTGCCATGAGAGCGGTTTTTTCTTGCCCAGCCGCCTTGCCGTTTCCTCGAACTCGGCTTCCAAAATCTTCGCAGCCTTTTCGAGGCTTACCCGCCGGCCATCGTCAGGACTCCGCTTCTCCTCCACCAGCTGCCAAAGTTGCAGCAATAGATGAATGTCGGTCCTCGGCCTTCCCCTGCCCCGTTTCGTCATCGCGCTGCCCTTTCAAAAAATCTGCCCAGTCCTGCATCAACCGCCGCCGGCGCTCGAAAAGATCGCCACGCCTGTAAGCGGCTTCCACCTTGTCGGGAATTGCATGAGCCAATGCGGCCTCGGAGACCTCGCCCGGGTGGCTGGTTTCCTCCGACGCCCAATCCTTGAAGCTGCTGCGGAACCCGTGGACCGTCAGGCCAGGCCGTAAGCCCTTCAGCAGCTCGTGCATTGCCGCCTTCGAAAGCGGCTGGTTTTCTCGCGCCCCTGGAAATAGCCAAGGCGATCCGACGATGCGCGGCATCTCCTCGAGGACCTGGATCGCCGCATCAGAGAGCGGAACGCGGTGCTCCTTGGAGGCCTTCATCCGCTCGGCCGGCACCGTCCAGACACGCTCCTCCATGTCGACCTCGGCCCAGCGCGCGTCCGTGACCTCGCCCGTGCGGGCCGCCGTCAGGATGGTGTAGCGGAGAGCCTTCGCGCTGATGCCCTCGCGCTCCTCGAGCTCCTTCATGAAGGCCGGGACCTGCCGGTAAGGCATGGCCGGGTGATTCCGGACGGGCGCCACCTTGGAGCGGCGCGGCAACAGCTTATCGAGATGTCCGCGCCACCGTGCCGGGTTCGGCCCGTCCCGGTAGTCGCGGGCGATTGCCCAGTCGAGGACCGATTCCATGCGGCCGCGCACCCTCGATGCCGTCTCCGTCTTCTCGCGCCAGATCGGCTCGAGGATCTTGAGCACCATGGCCGTGTCGACGGCAGCGACGGGCATCTCGCCGATCACGGGGAAAGCGTAGGTGGTGAGTGTCGACGTCCACTGCCAGGCGTGCTTGGCGTTGCGCCAGCCGGCCTTGTGGCCTGCAATGAAACGCTGGGCGGCCTGAGCGAAGGTGATCTCAGCCGCAGCGTGGATCTTCATGGCCCGGCGTTGCTGCTGCCGCTCGGTGATCGGATCACGGCCTTCGAGGAGGAGCTTTCGCAGCTCGAGCGCTTTCGAGCGCGCCTCGGCCAGGGTGATTGTGTGGAGCGGCCCTAGGCCCATTTCGTGAGCCTTGCCGTTCCTCATGTACCGGAACAGCCACGACCGGCTGCCGTTCTTGCTCACCTGCAGATAAAGGTTCAAGCCGTCCGCATGGACGCCCGGCGGCAAGTGCCGCAGTCCGACGGTCGAAAGTTTTTTCTCTGCCCGTGCCATCGGTCCGCCAAACCCCGAAGAGCCCTCCTGATCCACAATCCAGCCCGCAAATCTTTTGTGGATAGTGCTGGATCGTCCGGGATCGGACAAGACTCGGATGTGTGGAGAACTCTAATTAGATCAGCGCGTTATGGATTGTGCTGGATTGGAGTAGATTGGGGTATGTCGGCCCCCCTCTCCGCCATGTACATCATCTAACAACTCAATTGACCGCCTGGTTGCCGGGCGTCCCGCGAGTGCGTACGCTCGAAGGCAATAGGCCTACACATCTGAGGTTTCAGGGGCGGGGATGGGCATCCAGTCTGCTCCTCCAGATCAGCAAGGCGCTAGGGGCACCCCTGGCGATGCTCGCGTGTCTCCCGAGCTGAGGACGCCCGGAAGTGCCGCTGCTGAGATCGTTCTCGGTGCACCCGAAGGATCCGTCCTGGCGCTCGGTGGCATCGACGGCCAAAGCCTTCGTCTTGCGCTCAATGCCGTCGAGCCAGAGCGGCATCTTCGACGGGCACTGTTGGCGCGAGTCGTGCCCAGGCCGACACCCGCGGCCATCGTCGAGCAAGTCATCGATCTGCTCGCCAAGACGGCGCATCGTTGCTGGCCAATCTGGTTCACCGATGTGAGCTTCGCCGGATGCGGCAACGATCGTCTGGGGAAACTCGGGGCAAGCGCTATTGCGCGCAAGGCGGCGGAAGAGATTCCCGGCGTGCTGCCTGCCTGGGCGGATGCCGCCGCCCGGCTCGCGCTCAGCGGTCGCGCGCCGCGCGTAAGCGGTACGCTTCCGGCGATCGAACTCGGTCAGCTTGCGCTCGCAGTCAATCGCTCCGGCATCGTCCTTGTCGCAGACATGAGCTTGGCCGCGCAGAAGGCAGCAAATCCGGCTGCTGTGGTACATGCGCTGGAATGGATCGCACGGAACTCACGAACCGCCGTGATCGCACTCTTTGCCGAGCTGCCGCCAAACGAGCCGCCATTCGACCGTATCCTTTACGGGGCGCATCGGGTGATTGTGGCATCGGACGCCGACAAATCAGTCGCCGGTGAGGCCGCGGACGAAGAACCCTGGCTCGCGCCATGGCAAGGCGAACCCCATCCGCTGAGTGACGTCGAACGCCGGCTTGCCAGAGCTCTCCGCGCGGATGCGGATCTTGCTCCACTGTTCAGCTTCAATCAGTTCGTTGACACTATGCGAGGCTCACGTCCTAAAGTAGATCTGCTGTAGGCGGAGGGTCGGCTTGTCGTCGAGCTCGATGGCTTTGCCAGTCACGGCAATCGTGCGGCCTTCATGTACGATCGGCATCGAGACTACGAGCTGACCCTGAGCGGCTACACGGTCTTGCGCCTCGCGAACGACGAAGTCGTGCAGGACATGGAAAAGGCGGTCGAAAAGATTCGCGACCTGGTCAAACTATGCCGGACGCGGATCGCATCGGAGGGGTGATATGGCTCTGACGGAGCTGCAGACGTTGATCCTTTGGGCGCTTCTCGCCAAGGCGGAGGGCGGAAGCTTCCAGAAAGACATCAGGCCCGAGGTGACGAAAAAGGACCGTGAGGCGCTGGTGAAAGCCGGCCTGATTACGAGTGAAAAGCGGGGGCCAAGGATTTGGATTGAAGTGACGGAGAAAGGCTGGGCCTGGGCCGGGGACAACCTCGACGCCAGCCTGCCGAAACGCTCCAATGCGGGCAGCATTATCCTCCAGGAATGGCTCACGCGACTCAAAGCCTTCATGGAGGCGCGGGGGCTTGCGCTTGCCGATGTTCTGGCGCCAAGTCCGCCCCCGCCCTCTCCGAATTCACACCCCGTTAACCTCCGGCCGCAGGGGCCCGTCGATTATCGCACGGTGCGAAGCCGCATCCGCAAGGCATATCTCGAACTCAGCGGCGGTCAGTTCAACACACGCACACGACTGCGGGACCTTCGCAGCAAGCTGCTGGATGTCGATCGCAGTACGCTAGATGAGGCGCTGAAGCAGATGCAGCGCGAGCAAGAGGCATCTCTCTATCAAATCGATAACCGAATCGAAATCACCGACGCGGATCGTGAGGCGGCGATCTATTTCGGAAGTGAGCCGCGCCACCTCCTCTGGATCGAGCGATAGTGAGTGAATGTATCGTTACCGTGTGTAGCATAATGCCTGAGTTGAAAGCTTTCCGTTCCGTCGAGTTCGATTGGACGCGCCAGCTCAGAAGCGTCTGGCACGACCCGCCCTATCACCTGTCCTCATTGCATCAGGGGCAACTGGACGATCTCGTCGAGTATTTCGAGAGGACGACGCGCGATCCGAACCCCCTCAATGAACCACTCGGCCGGGTCATCGTCGCTCCAGCGGGTTACGGCAAGACGCATCTTGTCGGCGAGCTTCGCCGGCGCGTGTGGGAGATGAACGGTTGGTTCATTCTCCTCGACTTCATCGGTATCAGGGATTTCTGGTCGTCAGTCGCACTTCATTTCCTGAATTCACTTCAGGTTCGCATGGCGGACGGCAAGACTCAATATGATCGCCTGATACTCGAAGTTGCATCTCAGCTCGAGATTCATCGGGAGATGCTCGCCATCGCCAAGCGCTGCCGAGGCCGGCCGGACGATCTCATCAGAGAGCTTGTCCAACTCTTCGTCCAGTCACTGGCCGACAGATATGGAAAAATAGAAGCTACGCGCCACCACGGGGTCGTGACCGCTCTCGTTCTGCTGATTTCCGAAGATCTCGACTGCCATAATATTGCGCACGCTTGGCTTCAGGGCATGAAGCTGGACCCAGGAGTCGCGCAACGCCTCGGGCTCCTCCAAGACAATTCACCCATCAATGTGGTCGAGGGCCTTTGTTGGATCATGAGCCTCGTCGGCCCCACGTTGATTGCAGTCGACCAGATCGACTCGATTGTGAGCGCCCGAAACGCCCTCGCACGCACAACAGGGATCGAACCGACCGACGAACAGAAGGAGGCACAGTTCATCATCGATTCGCTTGCCCAGGGATTGATGGACCTGCATGAGAAAAAAAGACGCGCGGTGACCGTGGTTTCGTGTCTTGAAGCAAGCTGGGAAGTCCTGAAGGGGACGACGACGGCGGTCACTGCACGATTTGTGCCTCCAGCAATTCTTCGCGCACTGCCAGGACGCGAAGCTGCTCGTGATCTCATTGCAGCACGACTGCATCAGGCCTACACGGCCTGCAGCTTCGAGCCGCCCTATCCCACATGGCCCTTCACCGACGCGGCATTCGACTCTGCTGTCGGCTTCTCGCCGCGCGAACTGCTCATCGCGTGCGAGACCCATCGCCAGCATTGTGTTGCTGCAGGCCATGTCATCGAATGCAATTCGTTCACTGGTGCGGAGCCAAAGCCCAAGCCGGACTCGACGGTCATTGATGACGTCGATCGAGTTTACGAGGCCGAGATGGAAGCCGCTGCCGTACCCGACGGGATGGACGCGGCGGCAGAGGAGCAGCTGCGCGACCTTTTCGACGGCACATTGCGGCTATTTCAGAAGCATTTGGAGCTTCCGAACGATATCGATGTCATGGTTCAACGTGATCCGGATCAGAAGAGGCCATCGCTCCATGGCCGGCTTTCATTCATATTTCGATCCGAGGGAGACCGCGAGCAGCATTACTGCTTCCGCATTATCGGCCACAACAACGCTATAGCGTTTCAATCCCGCCTGAAGGCGGCAATGACGGCTTCAGGGATCGACACGGCGCTCAAGTTCCGGCACCTGTTCGTTCTGCGCCGCGGCGAAACGCCCGGTGGCCCCAAGTCAATGGCGCTGATCGAACAGTTCCTGAACGCTGGTGGCAGATTCATCGCGCCGACGAATGACGACCTGCGCGTCTTCATTGCACTTCAGAAGATGGCGCAGCGTGACATTGCCGGATTCGACGCTTGGCTTCGCACACGCAGGCCGCTGTTCGAGACAACACTGTTCCAGACCGCCGGCCTGTGTCCGCCACCTTTCCTCTCCGCCTCGCCGGACACCTCTGGCGGTGATGAAACGCGTGTGCCTGATGACATGTCCGATGGAGAAGCGGTTGGAAGCCGTGCCAATCGAAAGCATGAAACCAAGGCGACCGATGCGATTACCGATGACGGCACGAATGTCGACAGCGGAGTTGAACCGGCGTCGGAGGACTTGCGTGTCATACCGATAGGCCACCGCTTCGAATGCGGTACACCCGGCGATCGCGTCACTCTCGCCGCTGACCTGCTCCCGCGCCATATCGCAGTTTTCGCCGGCTCGGGTTCGGGCAAAACCGTGCTGCTGCGCCGGATCGTCGAAGAGGCGGCCCTCCTTGGGATACCCTCCATCGTGCTCGACATAAATAATGATCTGGCACGCCTGGGAGATTGCTGGCCAACGCTACCGGAAGGCTTCAATGGAGACGATGCCGCAAAGGCCGCGGCGTACAGCGAACGCGCGGATGTGGTAATCTGGACACCGGGCGTCAGTAGCGGAAACCCGATTTCACTTAATCTGCTCCCCGATTTTGCGGCAATCGGAGACCAGCGGGATGAGCAGACCGAAGATGAGCGTTCCCAGGCGGTCGAGATGGCACGGGCGACGCTGGCCGCATACCTTGGCGGGGCGGGGCAGAAAGCATCTCTCAAGCAGGGTATCCTGGCTAACGCACTACGAGCCTTCGCCAACCGTGGTGGCGGATCGCTTGACGACCTGATCGAGTTGCTCACCAATCTCCCAGAGGACGTCACCAAGATCAGCGATGCGCTAAAACTGGCGAATGAGATCGCGGATCAGCTCCTCGCCGTTGTTGCGATTAATCCATTGCTGAAGTCGACAGGCGCCAGTCTCGATCCGCAGCGACTTTTTTACGGCAGCAACGGCAAGACGCGCGTTTCGGTCATCAACCTGGGAGGCTTGGCAAGCGACGAGGCTCGGCAATCGTTCGTCAACCAGCTCCAGATGGCGCTGTTTACCTGGATCAAGCAGAATCCGACTCCGTCAGGCCGGCTTTACGTGCTCGACGAAGCTCAGAACTTCGCCCCATCCCAGAGGGGAACCCCCTGCAAGGCCAGCACTCTGTCGCTTGTTGCGCAGGCGCGGAAATACGGACTCGGGATGGTCTTCGCGACCCAGCAGCCCAAAGGAATAGATAACGCAATCGCATCCAACTGCACGACCCATGTCTACGGCAGGATGGCCTCACCCGCGACGATTCAGGCGATACGAGAGTTGATGGCATCAAGGGGCGGCGCGGCGGATGACATTGGCCGGCTCACAAGAGGCGAATTCTATTTCTCAACTGATGGCTTCCATCGGCCGGTGAAGATCCGCACACCGTTGTGCCTGAGCTACCACCCGGCAAATCCCCCAACCGCTGAGGAAGTCATCCAGAAAGCCCGATCACAGCGAGCTTGAGAGGTTCGAGCAACCACCACCGCCCCTAGCAAGCTTTGGCGGTTTGAGCGCTTGCTACTTTCAGAGGGGAACGACTGCACATAGGAAAGCAAATCCCGGTTTGCTCCACCTAGTGCTGCGGGATTTGGCCGGTCGGAGGCTAATCCAGTGCTCCACGCCAGAACCGCCTGCTCGTCTGCGCGACCTGCCCTCCGCTTCTTCTGATCCTTCCCTCAATCCCTGCGAGAAAGCTACGAGCCTCCTCCCGGCCCACAAGTAGCCGTAGCGAGCGAATAATTCGGGTAATCCGCCTGTGGTTGTGATCGAAGGGAACAAGCCAGTGGTCGTTCCCGGAGTAGAACTTCTCCATGCGCGCAGCAGCCCGGAGCAGGTTGGCGCGGCAGAGGTCACATTGCCGGATGCATTGGATTTCAATTTCGGTCAGCACCGGTGAGCCGGGGACTGCCGCGCTGGGCGTATCCAAGGGGAAGAGCCACTGAATGAAATCGTGATGCGCTTCGAGCTCGTAATCACTGAAGGACAGGATATCATCGAGAGAGCGCCCTCGGGCATCCCGGCCGCTCCCCGAGAGAAACGCAAAAAGCGCCGAATTCCCATGTACCGCCATTTGCAACAACTTCCTCAGCCTTGCTTTCAAAACCAAAGATGCGATCGCCAATCCAAAAGCTGCGCAATACGCGCCATTTTCCCGCGTCCCGATTTCTTGTCCGGCTCCATTCGGCGCGCGAGGGAAGCGCCGTTCATGAGTGTAATCGCAATAGGCGTCACCACGAGAACGATCGTTGCGTTGCGAACACCACACGCTATCGGCAGAACCTCTTGACACTCAACTCGAAGCGCCTCTAACCTCTTCACAACAACTTGATGCGATGCACAAAAGTTCAGCAGGAAATGCCAAAAATTTAGCGGGAGGGCGTAACAGCAGCGAAAGCCATACGATCAAGGGAACCCTTTCCGAGTACTCGAATCGAATCCGCCTGGCTTTTCATTTCGAGGGGGCATAATGCGCAAGCGCGTTGCGCTGGCTGGTTTCCTGCACGAAACGAATACATTTGCGCCGTCCAAAGCAACGCTCGCCAATTTCGAGCAAGGCGGCGGATATCTGCCGATTTGCCGGGGAGAAGAAATTCTCTCGCGCGCACCCGGGGTCAATCTCGGGATTTCCGGCGCGCTCGCTTTTGGCGCCGAGATTGGCTGGGCAATGGTTCCGACCGTCTGGACCGGCGCAATTCCATCGGCCCACGTCGAGAAATCTGCCTTCGAGCAGATCGCGGCGGAAATCGTCGATGGCATCAAGGCGGCCGGACCGCTCGATGGCGTCTATCTCGATCTGCATGGCGCCATGGTCTGCGAGCATCTCGACGATGGTGAAGGCGAGCTGATCGCGCGGGTGCGCGCAGTGGTGGGGCCAGAGGTGCCGATCGCCGTCAGTCTCGACCTGCACGGCAACGTCACATCGCGCATGGTAGATGAGGCAGACGTGCTCGTCGCCTTCCGCACCTATCCGCATGTCGATATGGCCGAAACCGGCCGGCGGACGGCCGTTCAGCTCCATCGGCTGATGGCGCGCGGCAAGCCCCTCGCGAAGGCCTTTCGCCGTATACCCTTCCTCATTCCCATTCCCTGGCAGTGCACATCGCTGGAGCCCGCCAGGAGCATTTACGGCCAGGTGGCCGAGCTCGAGGCGGGAACAGTTTCGAGCACGTCGCTTCTCATGGGCTTCCCCGCCGCCGACATCGAGGACTGCGCGCCGACGGTG